>JAZLJP010000025.1:0-20104 GCA_045617985.1 Kiritimatiellia bacterium | reverse complement strand
AAGCTGCCCGACGCGATGGACCTCGCGGAGCTCGCGCGCCTCCACTCGGCCTTCGCCTGGGACGGCGCGTGGCGGCCGTTCTTCGACTACGTGGCGAAGCACTTCGCGGCGGCGTGGGTCAGCCGCGGCGGCCTCAACGGCGAGCTGCTCGTGAACGGCTACCTGCGCGCCTACCTGATGGCGCGGCCCGCGTTCATGGTGCGCCCCGAGATGGAGCTCGGCCGCCGCTTCTCGGACTACTCGCTCTTCCCCGACCGTTCGCTCGACCCGATGTACCGCGCGCAGCAGAGCTACGTGATCGAGCTCAAGTACTCGGCGAAGGACGAGCCGTCTGCCGAGATCGCGGCGAAGCGCGCCGAGGCGCTCGCGCAGCTCAAGGCGTATTCGGAAGATCCCGCGCTCGCGTCCCTCGCGGCCGGCACGCCCGTACACTACCTCTACATCCACTATCAGGGCTTCGACCAGATCGCCTGCGAAGCCGTTGACATTGAATGAAAGACAAAGTTGTTGCCGTTGCCGGGTGTGTTCTGTTATAATGGAACGCATGGAAAAGGCAACAACCGATATCGTCACGTCCCGTAAGCTCCGCAAGGTCGGTAGTCTGAAGTTTGGGCTCGTCTCCCTCATCGTCCTGGCGCTTGGCGTCGCCTGGGGCGGCGAAGCCCAAGGGCTCGTGGGCTACTCGATGCTCACGCGGGACGGGCGGCGGCTCGTCAGCAAGATGGTGAATGGCGCGCGCACGTTCGAGCTTGTGCCCACGAATTCGCTACCGGCGAATCTGCCGCCGGTTCGGCCGTGGACGATCTACGGCATCAAGTCCGCACACTCCGATCTCGGCCTCCATCGTTCCAATTACATTCAGCGCAAGGGCACGGTGCTGCGCATCGACGAGGCGGGGCGGCTGATGGCGGCCGACCGCCGTGCGGACGACGATCCGGCGGCGATGCGCTACGTGATCGAGGGCTGGTGGAGCTGGCTCAACTATCCGCTTGAGAAGGGCGAGGCGGAGGCCCGGGACTGGATCCGGAAGTGGACATCGCGCGGGCGCGTGGACGTGGGCGGGAACCTCTGCGGCCTTGTTACGCATGTCTTCGGCTACGAGGAGCTGTGCCGCTCGCTCTACCCGAAACTGACGATGGAATCGCGCTGGGGCGTCTCGACGCGTACGGCCCAGATGGTCGACAACCCCGGCATCACGAGCGCCATGATCACGCCCTTTGCGGAGGCCGGCATCGAGCATCTCACGTTCTGGCCGAACCGCTATGCGTCGTCCGGCGGCAAGACGCTTTCCATGTCGGGCGACCGCCGGCATCCGGAACTCTTCTGGTGGGAAGCGCCGAACGGGCGGGATCGGGTTCTTGTTTGGACCGGGCCGGGCTACGTGTGCAACGGCTATCTGCTCGGGCCGAATACGGCTTATATTGATAAGCCCTCGCATCCGTTCCCCAACCAGGCCGTTCTTCCCCCGCGGAACTGGAAGCCGAATCTCGCCGCCTGGGAGAAGAAGTGCGCCCAGGGCCTTGCCACGCTCGAATCCCGGTATCCGTATGACATCTGGCTCTATCCGGATTATCATGACGACGAAATTCCCTCCACGCGCCTTGCGGATGCATACGCCCTCTGGAATGCGAAGTGGGCGACGCCCGTCTTCCGCACGGTCGGCTCGCTCGACGAGCCCTTCGACAAGATCAAGGCGAAATGGAGCGCGCGCATTCCCGTGGTACGTGGCGACATCTCCTGCGCCTGGGCTTCGATGGCCACGGCCGTCGCGGAACTCCACGCGCGGAAGATGGCGGCGGATCGCGCGCTTCCCCAGGCGGAGGCGTTGCGGGTGATCGGTGCCGTGGAAAAGGGCGAGCCTTTGCCGAAGGCGGATCTTGACCATGCCTACGAGGCGCTCCTTCTCAATGACGACCATTCCTATGGGTTCAGCGGCTACACGGGCCGCCGGGTCTACGATACATGGGCGCAGCATCGGGATTGGATCGAATTTGCCGAAGGTGTTGCCGCGAGCGCCGAGGAGACGGGCGAGGCGCCCGCGAAGGGCGTCGAGGGCGTGGCGGAAAACCAATGGTATCGTATCGCCGTGACGAACGGCGTCATCTATTCGATCTACGATAAGGACCTCGCGCGCGAGCTGCTCGAGCGCCCCGCGAATCGCTTCCTGTACACGCGGAACCGGTATAAGACCCTCGAGGCGGATCCGATCGCGGCGCTGAAGGGGCGCGTGGTGCAGAAGGTCTGGCTCGATGCGAACGAGAAATGCATCCGCATCGAAAATACGATTACGCGCGCCGGCGACTTGCTCAACCACGACCGCATGAAACGGTTCGGACACTATGCGTTTCCGTTCAAGGTCGAAAGCCCCGTATTCCGGTCGCAGTTGAACGGGCCGGTGATCGACGCCCATGCGGGACTCGTGCCGCACGTGGCGGATTCCGTTTCCGTGGTGCGCGACTGGTGTGCCGTTGAAGGCGACGGGTTCGGCGTAGCGCTCATCCAGCCCGATACGCAGGTCGTCGAATACGGGCGCCTCAACGGATGGCCTGTCTATGGCTTCCGCGGGCGGCCGAAAAGCGGCCATGTCTACAGCCGCGTTTTCGACGACGGCCTCCAGTGGCATCTCGCCGAGGCGCCGTCCTTCCGCTTCCGCTATGCGATCACCTCCTACCGGGGCCGTTGGCAGGAGGCACATGTACCCGCCTTGGCGGCGCGGCTCGTACGCAATCGCGCGCGCGATGCCGCAATCGCGCGGCGTATCGCGATGGACAAGATCAACCTGGAGTTCGTCTCTCTCAAGCTGGCCGAGGACGGCAACGGACTTGTCGTGCGCTTCCGTGAAACGGAAGGGCGCGAGACGGAGGGCGTCTTGCATCAGACGCTGATCGCGGATGCCGCGGTTCGGCGCGTGACGGTGCTGGAGCGGGCGATGGATCAAAAGGACGCGTTCCGGTTCCGTCCGTTCGAAACGCGCAGCTACCGCCTCACGGGTGCGATGCCGAAGATCACGTATGCGCCAGGCGCGCCGTGGACGGGACTCGTCACGCGCCCGCGGGCGTTTCCCGGTGGTGAGGGCGGGCAGTTGTACCTCCTTTGGACGACGGACCGCCGTCCCGCGTTCGACCATTACGAACTCTTCCGCGAGGGCGAGAAGATTGCGGATGTTCCAAACGCTTTCGAAGACGGCTACCTGCTCGCGAACGTGCCGTATGAAGACAAGGGCCTCGAACCGGGCCGTGCCTACCGTTATCAGGTGCGGGCGGTTTTGAAGGATGGAACGAAAGAACCCCTAGGCGAGTCGTTTGTCGGGAAAACGAGAGTGCGTTGAACGAAAACGGAGGAGGCGGAACGATGGCAGGAAGGGCGTGTGATGCCGAGCGTCAGTATCTGCAGAGGGTTCAATAGGTATTTTTCGGTGCCGATGGATGTGAAGCGAATGCGTACGGTCCGTCGGACGGCGTTTGTTTTGCCGGTGACCTCGGGTTGGGAGGATTGGTTTTCCTATCGGGATTTCTTCTGGACTGTCGTTGAACGGATCAAGGAGAAAACGGGGGGCGAAATCTCCATTCGGTTCGGCGAAAAGACCTTCTGTTCGATTCAGGATTGCCAAGGATGGGCGGCCGCCGAAAACGACGAGGACATTCCCGAAGAAATCGTCTTCACCGGTGTGGCGGGCGTTTGCTGTGTTTTGGCGTTCGAGAATTGGGTGGAGAACCGGTGTGTGGATCCTTATTCTCCTTCCTTCACGTTTTCATGTTATTCCGCCGATGAGACGACCGATGAGGTCGTTTTCAAGTCGTGTGTTTCCCCGCTGGTGGCGGTCTGCTTTGGGGAGTACTCGTCAGTCGTAGAATCCGACCGATGCAAATGGCAATGGAAAGCGGAAGAACTGTGGCGGGTTGTCAAATCCTGGCTCCTGCCGGTGTTGATCGCTTCGCTCGTTGCCCTTCTGTATCTGTATTATTCTTCCCCAAGGTAAGTCCTCTCTGACGCATTCCCGGTACCCAAACGCTGCGGGGGCGCATCCTTTCTCCTTCCTCCCTTCTCCTTTATATGGTATAATACCGACAGCTTTTGTTGACAAGGGCGTTTATGTGGAAGGATGAGAAAGTAAAAATGAAAGAAGTCGGAGTTGGAATTCTGGGATTCGGCACCGTCGGTGCGGGAGTGGCCGAAGGTTTGCTGCGTAATCGCAAAGTGATGGCCGAACGTCTCGGCGTGGACATCGTTTTGAAGCGGATTGCAGACCTCGACATCACGACCGACCGAGGCGTGGCGGTGGATCCGGACGTTTTGACGACGGATGCGCAGGGCGTCATTGCCGATTCCTCGGTGAACATCGTCGTGGAGACGATCGGCGGCACGGGTATTGCCAAGACCTTTGTCCTTGCCGCGCTGAACGCGGGTAAGGCCGTGGTGACGGCGAACAAGAAACTCCTCGCCGAATATGGCAAGGAGATCTTCGATACGGCGAAGGCGAACGGGGTGGATATCTACTTCGGCGCCTCCGTGGGCGGCGGCATTCCGATCATCCGCGCCGTGCGCGAGGGTTTGGCGGGCAACGAGATACAGCAGATCCACGGCATTCTCAACGGCACGTGCAACTACATTCTCACGCGCATGGAGAACGAGGGGAAGCCCTTCGGCGAAATCCTCGCGGATGCGCAGAAGCTCGGCTACGCGGAGGCGAATCCGTCCCTTGACATCGACGGCTTCGATACGGCGCACAAGGCCTGCATCCTCTCGGCGCTTGCGTACGGCTTCCAGCCCTCGCTCGACCAGGTACAGGTGGAAGGCATCCGCAACCTCGACGGGCGCGACGTGAAGTACGCGGCCGACTTCGGCTACCGCATCAAGCTCCTTGCGGTCGTTGCGAAGCACGGGAGCGAAATCGAAGTGGGCGTACATCCCACGCTCGTTTCCAAGGAACACATGCTCGCGAGCGTGAATGGCGTATTCAACGCGGCGATGGTGCGCGGCGACATGGTGGGCGATACGCTGTTCTACGGGCGCGGCGCGGGGCGCCTTCCCACGGCCTCCACCGTGATCGGCGACATCGGCGATATCGCGCGCAATATGGCGCATGGTGAAGTGCGCTATCAACGGGCGGTGCCCACCTACGGCGAGGGCGCGACGAAGCTCCGCGAGCCGGGCGAAATCGTGAGCCGGTTCTATCTGCGCTTCGGCGTGGCGGACCGCGCGGGCGCGTTCGGGCAGATTGCGTCCATCCTCGGCAAGCACGACGTTTCGATCTCCGCGGCGGCGCAGAAGTCGGCGGACGTGGATGCGGGCGGGTTCGTACCGGTCGTCTGCCTCACGCACCCGGCGCCGGCGAAGGCGATCGACGCGGCGCTCGCGGAAATCAGCGAGAGCGGCGTCATCAGCGGTGGGCCCGTGCGGCTCAGGATGTTGTAATTTGAAAGTGAAAAGAAAGGAATTCGTGTCATGAACGGAAAGACTCTCATCAAGAACGCCCATGTGATTTCGCCCGATGTCGACCTCAAGAAGGCGAACGTCCTCATCGAGAAGGGCAAGATCAAGGAGGTGACCACGGCTGCGATCGAAGCGAAGGGCGTAGATACGGTGATCGATCTGCGCGGCAAGTATCTCGTGCCGGGCTTCATCGACGTACATCTGCATGGCGCGAGCGGTTTCGACGTGTGCGATGCAACGCCCGAGGCGATCGAGAAGATCGCCGAAGCGAAGCTCGCGGAAGGCTGCACGAGCTTCCTCCCCACCACGCTCACGGTGGCCAACCAGACGCTCAAGGCGGCGGCGAAGGCCGTGGCGGCCTACAAGAAGAACGAGCGCTTCGCGAAGGTGATCGGCATCCATCTCGAGGGCCCGTTCATCAATCCCGCGTGCTGCGGCGCGCAGAATCCGGCGTTCGTGCGCAAGCCGAACATCAAGGAAGTCCTCGCGATTTCGGCGATCTCGCCCGTGAAGCTCGTGAGCTACGCGCCGGAGATGCCGGGCGGTGCCGCGTTCGCCGAGGCCTGCTTTGAAAACGGCATCGTGCCGAGCTGCGGCCATACGGGCTCGACGCTCGCCGAGTTCCTGCCGGCCTACGAGAAGGGCCTTCGCCACTTCACGCACTTCTGCAACCAGATGACGAAACTCCACCACCGCGAGATCGGCATGGTCGGCGCGGGCTTCCTCCTCGACGATATCAACACCGAAGTGATCTGCGACCGCATCCACCTCTGCGACGACATGCTGCGCCTCGTTTTCTGGAAGCGCGACCTCGCGCACGTGCAGATGATCACGGATTCGCTCCGCTGTTCGCATTGTCCGGATGGCTACGAGTTCGAGATGGGCGGCCTCAAGGTGGCGCTCAAGAACGGCGAGGCGCGCCTTGTGGAAGGCGGCAACCTCGCGGGTTCCACGCTTTGGCTCAACAAGGGCCTCAAGAACCTCGTGGAGGTGACAGGCCTTGCGCTCAAGGACCTCATCCGCGTGACGAGCTGGAACCAGGCGATCGAACTCGGCCTCGGCAAGAAGCTCGGCAAGGTCGAAAAGGGCTTCCTTGCCGACCTCGCGGTGCTCGATCCGAAGACCTTCGACGTGTGCGCCGTCTTCGTGGAAGGCGAACAGCGAATTTAATCGACTCTGGGCTTGCTTTCCGTTCCTAAGAGTGCTACAATATACGCCGTTTTCCGATAAGAGGCGAGCTTAACTCAGTTGGTAGAGTGCCACCTTGCCAAGGTGGTTGTCGACGGTTCGAATCCGTTAGCTCGCTCCATTCTCGGGGAACGGTGTGAATGGGAGCATAGCTCAGTTGGTAGAGCAAGTGACTCTTAATCACTGGGTCGTGGGTTCGAGTCCCTCTGCTCCTACCATTCAAGAAGATCCCCGCAGCGATGCGGGCTTTTTTGTCTAGGGAACGTACTATGAATAAAGTCGTCATAACGGTTGTGGGCAAGGATACGGTGGGCATCCTCGCCCGCGTTTGCTCCTATCTGGCCGAGAACGGAATCAATGTCTGCGACATTACGCAGACGATCGTGCAGGGCTATTTCAACATGATGATGATCGTCGATACCACGAAGGCCACGAAACCCTTTGCCGTGACGGGGGCGGAGCTCTCGAAGCTGGGGTTGGAGATGGGCCTCCACATCCGCTGCCAGAAGGCGGAGATCTTCGAGAAAATGCATCGGATCTAACGGACATGATCAATATCTCCGAAGTCTTCGAGACGAATCGCATGATCCAGGATGAAAACCTGGACGTGCGCACGATTACGATGGGCATCTCGCTTCTCGACTGTGCGGATGCGAACCTCGAGACGACCTGCCGCAACATCTATGCGAAGCTCCTGCGCTATGCCGGGCGCCTCGTGGAGACGGGCGAGGACATCGCCTGCGAATTCGGCATCCCGATCGTCAACAAGCGCATTTCCATCACGCCGATCGCCCTCGTGGGCGCGGCCTCGTGCCGCACGCCGGGCGACTACGTGGAAATCGCGCGCACGCTCGACCGCGCGGCGGCAGAGCTCAAGATCAATTTCCTCGGCGGCTATTCCGCCATCGTCTCGAAGGGGATGACGAAGAGCGACGAGCTGCTCATCCGTTCGATTCCCGAGGCCCTGGCCGTGACGGAGCGCGTGTGCGCGAGCGTGAACGTGGGGTCCACCAAGACGGGGCTCGACATGGACGCCATCCGCCTCATGGGCGAGATCGTGAAGGAGACGGCCGAGCGCACGAAGGAACGCGATTCGCTCGGGTGCGCGAAACTCGTCGTTCTTTGCAACGCGCCGGACGACAACCCGTTCATGGCGGGCGCCTTCCACGGCGTCACCGAAGCGGAGGCGATCATCAACGTGGGCGTGTCGGGCCCGGGCGTTGTCAAATACGCGCTCGAGCAGATTCGCGGGGCCGACTTCGAAACGCTCTGCGAAACGATCAAGAAGACGGCGTTCAAGATTACGCGCGTCGGCCAGCTCGTGGCGCAGGAAGCGTCGCGCCGGCTCGGCGTGCCGTTCGGCATCATCGATCTCTCCCTTGCGCCCACGCCCGCCGTGGGCGACTCCGTGGCGGACATCCTGAAGGAAATCGGCCTCGAGCATCCGGGCGCGCCGGGTACGACCGCCGCGCTCGCTCTCCTCAACGACCAGGTGAAGAAGGGCGGCGTGATGGCGAGCTCCTACGTGGGCGGCCTTTCGGGCGCGTTCATTCCCGTTTCCGAAGACCAGGGCATGATCGATGCCGTGGAAGCGGGCGCGCTCACGATCGAGAAACTCGAGGCGATGACGTGCGTCTGTTCCGTGGGGCTCGACATGATCGCGATTCCGGGCGAGACGCCCGCCACGTCCATTGCCGGCATCATTGCCGACGAAGCAGCCATCGGCATGGTCAATCAGAAGACGACGGCCGTGCGCATCATCCCCGTCGTCGGCAAGGCCGTGGGCGACACGGTTGAATTCGGCGGCCTTCTCGGGCATGCGCCCGTGATGGCGGTGAACCGGTTCGATTCCTCCCGCTTCGTCAAACGTCTCGGGCGCATCCCCGCGCCCATCCACAGCTTCAAGAACTAACTCGTAAAAAAGGATTTCGAAAATGGATAGCGATAAACCCCTCGTTGGCATTGTCATGGGCAGCGATAGCGATTGGCCCCTCGTTCAGAAGGCGTGCGCCACGCTCGACGCCTTCGGCGTGCCGTATGAAACGCGCGTCATCAGCGCGCACCGCACGCCGGAAGTGGCGATCGACTACTCGAAGACGGCCGAATCGCGCGGCCTCAAGGTGGTGATCGCGGCGGCGGGCGGCGCGGCGCATCTGGGCGGCGTTCTGGCGGCGGGAACGGTGCTTCCCGTGATCGGCATCCCCGTGGCGGGCGGCGCGCTCAACGGTCTTGATGCGCTTTATGCGACGGTGCAGATGCCGTCCGGCGTGCCGGTGGCAACGGTGGCCTGCGGTAGCGCCGGCCCCACGAACGCGGCGCTTCTTGCGGTGCAGATTCTCGGCACGGCCGATGCGGCCCTCCGCGAAAAGTTCCGCGCCCACAAGGCCGAGCTCGCCGCGAAGGTCGAGAAGGCGAACGCCAAGATCCATGCCTGATCGACTATGCGCCTGAGGGTTTTTGCCAGCGGTTCGAAGGGAAACAGCCTCGCGGTGCGGGGCGGCGGCAAGTTGCTGCTCATCGATTGCGGGCTCTCCTGCCGCGAACTCACGAAGCGCATGACGGCATGCGGCCTCTCGCCGGCCGAGGTGGGGGGGATTCTCTTTACCCACGACCACAGCGACCACTGTGCGGGGCTTGCGACCTTTCACAAGCGCTATCCCGCCGTGCCGCTTTTCGCGAACGGCAACACGGCCGACGCGATTGCCGCCACGACGGGCGTGGAGGACGGGTGGTGCGTTTTTGAAACGGCGGAACCGTTCGAGATCGGCGGCCTTCGCGTGGATACGTTTTCGGTGCCGCATGATGCGGCCGATCCCGTGGGCTACGTGATCGAGGAAGAGGAGTCGATCCTCTTCGTGGGTACGGATCTCGGGGTGATGACGCTTCCGGCGAAGGAAGCGCTGGGGCGCGCGACGTGTGCGGTGCTGGAATCGAACCACGATTCCGTACTGCTCCAAACGTCCGACCGGGCGCTCTCGCTCAAACAGCGCATCGCGGGGCGGTGCGGGCATCTCTCGAACGATCAGGTGGCGGAGGTGTTGCGCGAGACGTGCCCGTGCCGTTTGCAGACCCTCCTCCTTGCGCATCTCTCGCAGGAATGCAATGCCGACTATCTGGCGCGCGAAGCGGCCGAAGCGGCGTTGAAGGAAATCGGGCGCACGAACGTGCAGCTCGAGGTTCTGTCGCAGGATGCGCCGAGCGCCCGCTACGAATTTTAAAGGAATGGCCCGATGACGATTAAGGATATCCCCGCCGTCGATCGGCTCCTCAAAGCGGAATTCGTGGCACATTCGGCGCCGATCATCGAGCTCATCCAGGCGCAGACGCATGACCCGTTCTGCGTTCTTGTGGGAACGATTCTTTCCGCCCGCACGAAAGACGCCTGTACGACGGGGGCCGTCAAGCGGCTCTTCGCCGCACGCCGCGCCGATACTTCGCACGCGGCCGCCTTCACGCCTGCCGATCTTGCGGCGCTTTCCGTGAAGGAGCTTGAAACGCTCATTTTCCCCGTGGGGTTCTATCATGACAAGGCGCGTCATCTGAGCGAGCTTCCCGCAGCGCTCGAGGCCGTTTTCCCCGAAGGCCTCGACCATGCGGCGGATGGACTCCATGACGTCGCCGGGTACAACCGTCTTGTCGAGCGCCTCTGCGAGCTGCCGGGCGTTGGCCGCAAAACGGCGAATCTCACGGTGGCGGTGGGCTTCGACCTCCCCGCCGTGTGCGTGGATGTGCACGTGCATCGGATTTCGAACCGTCTCGGGCTCGTCAAAACGAAGACGCCCTTTGAAACGGAAATGGCGCTTCGCGCGATTGTGCCGGTCAAATATTGGAAGACCTGGAATTCCCATCTCGTTTCGTTCGGCCAAACGCGTTGCGCCCCTCGAAATCCCCGCTGCGAAGGCTGCCCGATCAAACGCTACTGCCGCGAATATGGTATAATGGTGTCCAATCGTTAGGGATGATTATGGTTCAGAAACGCTTGAAAAAATCAGTTCGTAAAATCGGTCCGCAGAAAGACCCCGTGGAGGCGATCAAGAAGACCGTTCTCGTGGGAACATATAAAGGCGACCAGCTGAAAACCTGGCCGGGGTTTTACAATTATCCGATTTCGCCCAAGGATAAAATCGACATCGAAAGTGCGAAACGGGTGAACGAACTATGGCTTTTCCAAGGAGTGAAAGCGGGACGTTTCTTTGCGGCGGAATACGTGGGGCAGTTCACGCGTGCAGAATTGAAGGAACGTTTCGCCTATCCTGCCAAAGGTAAAGGCCACGGGCACTCCTACCTTCTTTACCGAATCACGAAGACGGAGATCTACGATCCGGAGACGGGACTCGCCGAGGCGGTTATCGTCCGCTCGGCCGATTTCGCCACCGCACCCAAGGTGCGCAAGCAGATCAAGGCCTACCTCGAATCGCCTGACCGCAAAGATCCCGTCGTTTCGAATCTTGTCCCGAAAATCCTCACCAAGCTCCCAAAAGAAGTTCTGCGCGTATGTGAAGAGGCCGTTCAGTTGGACTTCCTAACAACCTTTGATACACAAAGAAGTTTGGATATTAGGAAGAAAATGATTTTGAATGCCACTGAACAGAGTCAAGACAATCGGTTGACATGTCTTGATTTCTTCTCGGGAAGTGGATTGGTGTCGATTGGCTTGTCCGAAGAATTTAATACGGTGTGGGCCAATGACATTAGTACGAAAAAAGCTCGTGTATTCAATGCGAACAATGCGAAAGACATTTTACAAGTTTGCCCAATTGAAAATGTTCAAGGCGTGAATCTTCCAAAAGTTGATTTGTCCTGGGGAAGTTTCCCTTGCCAAGATTTGTCGCTAGCGGGAGATATGGAAGGTTTGTATGCTAAGAGAAGTGGTCTGTTTTGGCAATGGCTTCGCGTAATGGATGAGATGGATGTTCGTCCCCCTGTTGTTGTCGCCGAAAATGTAGTAGGATTGGTTTCTGCGCAAGGAGGAAAATTTTATGTAAGGGCCCATAATGAACTTGTAAATAGGGGATATCGTGTTGGGGCCGTTATGGTTGATGCGTCATATTGGCTACCTCAATCTCGAAAACGAATTTTTGTTATTGGGGTGAGAGAAGATGTCGATGTTTCCGATCTGATTGACAACAAGCCGTCATGGTGCCATCCATCGCCGGTTGTAAATGTCGCGAAAAAAATTGAACATTGGACATGGTGGAAAATCCCGAAACCGCAAGAGGCGCAGATTCCCTTAGATGAGGTAATTGAGTTTGAAAGTCCATGTGACACAGAAGAGGAACGAACTTATAAGCTTTCTTTAATTGCCCCTGAAACGATAAAAAAGATCAAGGGGCTTGCCAATGAAAATCGTCGCGTGTTTACAGGTTACCGACGAACGCGAAATCACAAACAGGTTTTGGAAATTCGTACAGATGGAATAGCGGGGTGTTTACGAACGCCCGGTGGGGGAAGCAGTCGCCAGATCGTTTTGATAGTGGATAAGGGACGATTGAATACTCGGCTGTTGACGGTACGAGAGGCGGCTCGCTTGATGGGCGCACCTGATTCTTATCAAATTCCTGGGTCTTATAATGATGGATATATGGCAATGGGAGATGCAGTTGCGGTTCCGGTTGTTCAATTCCTTTCAAAGCATTTGCTGGCACCATTGGCACATCGAGTTAAGTAGGGAGGAGTCGTTATGGATGAACGAAAATTGAGGGGCTTCTACGATGAAAACAAAATGGGGACAAAAGGAGCTCTCTGTGTTGGCTTGGTAATCACGCGCGAAGCGATTGAACACGGTTTGCCAATTCTCTTTGATACATTGTTAACGGAAAATAAAGGTCAGGTTAAGGTACTTGGGAAGAGCCGTGTCCAAAAGATATTGATGGATCATGGAATTGAACGTGTGTTGGCGGAAGAAGGAGGTCGTACCAATCGCGGGAATATGGGATTGGCTGAGAAATATCTTAGTTTCCTTAATGCTGAAAGTTTCTCGCTTGATGACTTGAAACAAATTGAGGAATGGTGGATAGGACGAGTGAACGATTATTTTATGGGGAAGCCCCTGCCTTTAAAGTTTGATCCATCCAAATCCGTTCGTTCGATCGTGAGAGAATTGATAGAAGTCGCCGAACGGAGGCAGGAACAGAATAGGGGTAGTCATATTGTTGGGACCCTCTTGCAACATCTTGTTGGTGCAAAGTTGTCATTGGTTATTCCTGCAAATGAGATGCCGACAATGCACGGTGCTTCTGTGGCCGATGCTGTTTCTGATCGTGCTGGAGATTTCGCGTATGGAGATGCGATTATACATGTTACTAGTGCGCCGGGTGAAGCTGTGATTCGAAAATGCCAAGCTAACATTGAAGAAGGGAGGCATCCTATTCTGATAACAATTAGTAGACGTGTGTCGCTCGCTGAAGGATTGGCAGAGACTGCAGGTATTGCCAATAGACTTGAAGTTTGGGACATAGAACAGTTTTTGTCTTCAAATGTTAATGAGCGCGGATTGTTTTGTGCAGATGGTCGAAGGGATATGGCCCTCCGCATTGTTTTGGCATATAATCAAATCATTGAAGAATGTGAAACAGATCCATCGTTGAGAATCGATATGGGCACGCAAATAGTAAATAAAAGGATTTAATGAAGATGAATGTTGTTCCTGACGGCTTATTGAATTTGACGAAGAGGATCGGAGTTGAGTCCCTTAATGTGTCGGATAAAATTCCTGATGACACTGGAGTGTTACGCCGTGCGGTTACATTTTCTGTTCCTGAAGAGTTGACCGTGAAGGAACTTAATGAACTATGTAAAATGATTGCCGAGTCTTTGGAGGGGTGGTTTGTAAATGTGTTGAGGGTTGAAGGAAGATTAGTTTTGTTTTACACAATATACGATGAATGTGTGCCAGTACCAAGTCGGTTTAATGTTTCTCGGGAAGACCCGATGTGAGGGATGAAGCCAATGATCACTCACGCCTTTACTTGTACGGGACCTTATGCGATTCTCATTCTGATGGGGATCAAGCGGGTCGAGAATCGGAGCATGCGGCCTGACGTGGTGAAAGGCCGGTGTGCCGTGGGGTGTTCGAAATCGTTTTGCAAGGAGGAGTATGGCAACTTCGTGCAGTGGGCCTCGCGGGCGCTGCCCGAGGCGGCGTTTGAGGCGATTCCGAGTTGGCGCCTTGTGAAGGCGTGGCCGGGGACGATTGTGGGAACGTGCGACTATGCCGTTCGCGGACGGAATGATTTGGTACTGGAGAGCGAACCGCGACAGAACGCGTCGGCCCCCTGGGACGAAGGCTACGATTATTGGTGGGACCTTTCGGAGATCGTGTGTTTCGATCGGCCGATCCCCTGCCGGGGGAACGTGGGCATGTGGATGATGCCGGAGACGCTCACAGCACAGGTGACGGCGGCCGATGGGCTTGCATGGCGACAATCCCACGCCTGGCCTTCAAGACCGTGAATTGACCAAAACATTCAGATGTCTCGGTGAAACAGTAGGCGTGAGAGTACAAAGTCATTTCATATTACTAGAAAGAATGATATGTTGGATGCGATATTAAGTTATTCGGTTCTCTGGGCATGCCTGGCAGGAGTGGGCTTCTGTCTTGCGTGTGTTGTCGCGCTCATTCGGAAGCGGAACATACGAGGTGATTATTTCTCCTTGCCTTGTGCCACGCGTGTTGTTCTGCTTATTCTTGCCGTTGGTGCAGCGGTTCGGTGTGTGCCGAAGGTGACGAATGGCTTGGATCGTATTTCAGCACCATCAGGACTCCTGTCAGTTTCGGGAAACAGAATGGAGGACTCAGTAGATGATCCCGTGCCGGGGGATGACGTAGCACGATTTTCTGACATTGCCATCACTACGAACGGAGTTGAACACTCCATCGTCCAGTTACGCAGACCAATGAGGATGTAACGGTGGTACTTGTCGGATCAACGAATCTCACGGCGGCCACTTGGACGCCATTCATGACGGTGGAGTTTCCGGCGGGCGAGACGAATGTCCCTGTTACGGTGTACGGATATCTTCTTGGGCAGCCTGCCGTTTCGAACAGTTGTTTCTTCGCCTTCATCAATGCCGGTGATACAGATGGGGATGGTCTAGAAGATTGGGATGAGCGATTCAATCTTGGGACAGATCCAACAAACGCATGGTCCGCCATTGAAAGGATTTTTGAGTGGACATTATTACCCTCCTTCGGCAAATGATTGGGCTGATGGTGGCACATCTATACCCGGTTGGATACATCTAGGACGCGAGGTATATCCAGAACCAGGATTCATAGTTGGTTTCCCTAATGGCGAAGGTTCTGGTCACGTGGGAATTGTCGACTATGATGGTTGGACGATAAGCGCTCGGCCAAACGCTGTCACGCGTAATGCTCGGAAGATGCTTGATAGTCGATGTGGGTATAATCGGCCTGTGGAGAATAACGAATGAAAATGATCAAATTAGGAATGGTTCTCGTTGCTTCATTATTGGTTGGGATTCATTATGGGGAGTCAACTAATGGAGCTTTAATTCAGAGCAACGTGTTTGAAACAGTTCGCTCTGTTTATACTGGAAATAGTATTTCTGTTGATGACGCAATGATTACTGATCGTTTTCAGAGCGTTCGGGGTGGGGGTGTTTCTTTAGAATTGGAAGGAACGGAACTCATGGCGTTTTCAAATCTCTGTTCAGTGGTGTCAAATCATGCATCTTTTATTGCTAATTCATGGCAATCCTATGCCACGAATGAGTGCGTTCGTTTCTCGGTACTTTCTGCTATTTGTTATTCTGGTCAAGCAATCTTTACTAATTTTACGGATCGAATTCTTGCGTATTATGAAATGTCACCAGATGGTTCCTCTGATAGTTCATATTACCCAGTAATCAAATTTTTGCTTAGTCCGTATGGAACGCCAACAGAAAAGTATTTTGTAAATGATTACGATCAGTTTGGAGTGAGTAATCTTCTTATGCGCATTTCATCGGTGTTTTCTACACGGGGGCATACAAACGAGGTAATGTGGTGTAGCCGGATTCTTTCGGGGGAGACAAAACGGATGTTTTTACAGGAAGAAACGGATGGAGATCGGTGATGGACGGAAATCGAAAGAGAAAGGGTGTACTCGATCTACGGAAGCTGAGATGGCGTTGGATGACGACGTCTCTTGGATTGGTGTTTGTCTTGGGGATTGGGGATGTCGGAACGTTGAGGGCACGACCTTGGAAAACCGTGAGTTGGATACGTAATTTACCTTGGATTTCCGTGACTTAGTGTCGGTTTCTACCTTGGATTTCCGTGACTTGCGCTTGACTTGGTACCGATAAATTTGCTAAAATATGCGCGTTTCCGCTAAAAGGAATGCGTAAATGTATATTAACCGAACCATTGACAAGTCTCTTCAGGATTGGGCGGTCGATCCTGAACACAAGCCGCTCCTTTTGCGTGGTGCGCGGCAGATCGGCAAAACGACCGCCATCCGCCACTTGGCGGAATCTTTTGAATCCTTCGTTGAGATCAACCTAGAGAGGAATCCGTCGGTCGGTCGCATATTCAACGGTGATCTTGACATGGATCGCATCATCCCGGAACTTGAAGCGGCCACGCGGCGGGCGATCGTTCCGGGCAGGACGCTGCTCTTTTTGGATGAGATACAGTCCTGCCCCCGCGCCATTTCTGCGCTTCGTTACTTCTATGAGGACCGGCCCCGGCTCCATGTTGTCGCAACGGGATCGTTGCTCGAGTTTGCATTCGAGGATATCTCCGACTTTGGCGTTGGCCGTATCCGCAATATGTTCATGTACCCGCTATCCTTTGCGGAGTTCGTTTCTGCGCTCGGAGCCGACATCATGCTCGCACATGCCCGCGAGGCAACCTTCGGCAAGCCATTCTTCGGTACAGGGCATGACAAGATGTTGGACTACCTCAAGTCCTTTCTCATTGTGGGCGGCATGCCTGCCGCCGTTGCAACCTACGTCAAAACCCAAAGCTACCTTTCGGCCCAACAGCAGCAACGCGACATTCTCGCTTCGCTCAAGTCTGACTTCGACAGGTACAAAACGAAAATATCGCCAGATGTTCTTCGTGCGACCTTTGTCTCGGTCATCCGGCAGACCGGCTCAAAGTTCAATTTTTCCGATGAACATTCGGGCGTCAGTCATCAACAGGCCAAGGCCTGTACTGCGCTCCTCGAGCGTGCCCGCATTGTGAAGCGCATTTCCGGCGTCTATGCAAATGGCATCCCCTTGAGCGGGGATGTCAATCCCAAGCAGTCGAAATTCATCTTGCTGGATACGGGCCTCTTCCTCTGCGAATCTGGCCTCGATGTTTCCACCTGGGTACTTGATCCTCCGGCAAAATTCATTAACAGGGGTAAACTCGCCGAGTTGTTCACCGCGCTCGAGCTTGTCAAGAACGCATCGCCCCTCGATGACGCACAGCTCTTCTATTGGCATCGCGAAAACAGGAACTCGAATGCGGAAGTGGACTATGTCGTTCAGTTCCGCAACCAGATCCTTCCCATTGAGATCAAGGGCGGCACTAGCGGATCGATGGCGAGCCTTCGCCTTCTGATGAACGAGAAACATCTTTCCCTGGCTGTTCGTACGTCCGAAGAGAACTTCGGCTCGCTTGATGACGGTGTGCGCATCATTCCGATCTACTTGATCGGCGAGTACGCACGAATCCTTCGAGAAGCAGAGGCCTGAGAGCGATGTCGTCAATTGTACAGATACTGTACTTGATCTTCGGAAGCGGAGATGGCGTTAGGTGACGACTCACATAGTCTGAAAGGAGACGACAGATGAAAGTGGAGATGAAGAGGCTGATTTTCAATTTGAAAACCATTCGACGATTGGCGACGGTTTGGACGATCCTGCTGGCATTGTCGGTTTGGGCTGCGGAGCCGGTTCCCGAGATTGTTTCCCGGGAGGCGATCTTCTGGTTGGATGCGGCGGATGCGTCCACGATTTCGCGTGACGGGGCGGGGGCGGTTTCGGCATGGCGGTCGAAGGCCGGGGATCGGCGTGTCGCTATGAGCACGGCCGCGCGGCCTCTCTACGATACGACGACCTACGGATTTCCGGTGGTCGATTTCGGCGCGCCGGGAAGCGGGAAGGATTTCCGCTATCCACGCATCGAGGGCATCCGCACCGTCTTCATCGTAGCGAAAGTTGCGAAGGGCGAGTATCAGGCCTGGCTCGGGAACATCGGCACGGCCCCCGATCCCTATCCGCCGCCGTATTTCGTGCGCAATCAATACCGCGGCTATCTCTATGGCGACAGCGCGGCTGCGAATCGCGTGTGGTATGGGCACGATGAAGTGCTCGCGCCGGTTCAGGAAGACGTGCCTACCGAGACGTTCATCGTCCTCTGCCTCGGCACGAAGGCGCCGGGCGTTTCCGATTCGCTCACGAACGACCGGCTCCTCGTGAACCGCAACGGCGGGCGCCAACAGGCCGAACTGATCCTCTTCAACCGCGATCTCTCGGATGTTGAACGGCGGCGTGTGACCGACTATCTGGCGCGGAAGTGGAAGGGCCTGGCCGGCGCGCGGGCCGAGACGTGGTTCCGCCCGATGCCGCCGCCGCAGATGATCCCCGTGGCGAGCGGCAAGGTGAACCGGCTCGTGAGATTCAAGGACAGCAAGATCTTGGGCGCATCCTACCGCCTTGTGACGGGCGGCGAATTCATGCAGGCGAATGCGCGGGAGTTCTCCCTTCAGGTCAACGACAAGACCTACACGGGCGGGAGCGGATGGAAGGACGTGCGGGTGACGCGGCGGGATCGCGTGGACGGAGGACGGGAAACCGCCGTCTCGTTCACAGCGCTCGACGGTTCGTTCTCCCTCACGCTCGCCTATTCGAGTTTCCCGGATCTGCCGCTCGTTTCGAAGACGCTGCGCATCGCGAACACGGGGACGGGCGACTTGAAGGTCGAGTCCGTTTGCGTGGAGGATTTCGCCACGACGATCGACCCCACGGAAGGTCTGACCTATCGGCAGTACGGACGCTTCTCGGTGCCGGGTCCGTATGTGGGCAATTGGGACGATCCGCTTGTGGTGCTCCATGATCTGCAGAAGCGCCGCGGGCTCGCCGTGGGCAACGAGACGGCGGGCGTGATCAAGCGCACGTCGACATTCGAGGGCGGCCGCTCGCTTCGCGCGGGCGTGACGCTGCCCACCGACCCGCATCCGTTCCGCCGATGGTTGAAGCCGGGCGAGATGTGGACGAGTGCGGCGGTGTTTACGGCTCCTTTCGCCGAGGAGAGCGACCCGCAGGCCGTGGTGAACGGCGTGGTGGGCGACTATGTGCGGAAGTATATGGGCGCACATGTCGCCAAACTCGCGCATCGGCCCACGCTCGTCTATGCGAACTGGGAACCGTTCACCTCGCGGATCGACGAGAGGACTTGCAACGAACTCGTCGATGCGGTGGCGGACTGCGGCGGCGAGGAATTCCTCCTGGATGCGGTCTGGTATGTGAACCGCCATCAGGCAAAGGCGCGGTCGACCGACTTCCAGCATTTCTGCGGCGACTGGATCGTCGACGCGAAGAAGTTCCCGAGCGGCCTGAAACCGCTCTTCGACCATGTGCGCGCGCGCGGGATGCGTCCGGGCCTCTGGTTCGCGCTCGCCTCGACCGACTTTACGAGCGAGGTGTATCTCGCCCATCCCGAATGGCATGTGAAGGACGCGCGGGGGAAGTCCACCTACCTCCACACGTCGATGGGCGAATCGCGCGCGATCATCACGATGTGCCTGGGCACCGACTGGTACAACTACATTCGCGATACGATTGTTTCGGCCGTGAAGGAACATGGACTCGCCTATGTCAAACTCGACCTGACGATTGCCGCAAGCGCCTACATCTACCGGGCGGATCACAGCGGCTGCTACGCGACGAACCATCCCGGCCATCGCGACCGCGCGGAGTCGTTCGACGTCATCTACGCGCGTTGCCTGCAGCTCTTCGACGAGCTCCACGCGGCGGCACCGGACCTCTATGTGGACTGCACGTTCGAGACGGCGGGCAAGTTGCAGCTGATGGACTACGGCATCGCCCGCCATGCGGACGGCAACTGGCTCTCCAACATCTCGGGCACGCGCGCGAACGGCAATCTGCGCATGCGCTCCTATGCTTGGGGCCGAACGCCGGCCCTCCCGGCGTCGTCGCTCGTCATCGGCAATCTGCGGATGGATGCACCCACGCATCTCGTTGACTACAAGTCGCTCATGGGCGCGTTCCCGATGATGCTCGGCGATCCGCGGAAGCTGTCCCCCGCGGCACGCGCCGAATTCAAACGGCTCGCCGATTGGGTGAAGGGCGTCGAGGTGCGGCACAGCATCATGCTCTTCCGTCAGGACCTCGCCGGCTTCGGCGAGCCGGGCGAAGGACGATGGGACGGCTACCAGCGCATCAACACCGAAACGAAATCGGGCGGCCTTGTGGGCGTCTTCCGCCAGAATGCCGCCGAGGCGTCGCGTCAGGTGACAAGGCGGAG
>JAZLJP010000024.1:0-9625 GCA_045617985.1 Kiritimatiellia bacterium | reverse complement strand
CCCGTCCGTCAGGACGCCAGCCTTGCGGCGATCTCCATGAAGACGTCGGCCACGTGGCAGTTCCGGCCGAGCCGCAGGCACCGCCGTCCCGCGTGGCCGCCGCAGATCGCGCCGACGTAGATGTAGTCCAGCAGCACCGTCCGCAGGCGGAGGCGCGACACGCCGCCGGCCCCGCCGCGCACCTCGAGCGCGGTCTCGCCGACGATCCGCAGGATGTTGAACGACAGCGTTGCCAGGGCGAGGACGAGTTCGTTCACCGCGAACGAGCCGCTCGGAAGCCGCTCCACGTCCAGGTAACGGGACGAATCCCTTCTGCGAATGCTGCCCGCCCGGACGCAGCGCGTTGGCGAGCTGGAAGCCGTTCGTGCCGAGCGTCGCGAAGATCGGCGCGTAGCCGTCGATCCTGTGGCAGGTGAATCCGACGCGCTCCTTCCTGCTCTTGTCGTTGACGAGCACCGAGACGTCCATGTCGGGCGGCATGTAGGTTCCGCTGGCCGTGCGGACCGTCCCGAAGTCCTTCACGCGGCGCAGCAGGTCGAGGTTGAGGTCGTCGACGACGTCGCGGACGCCCGGCATTGCCGCGACGAGGCCGAGCCTCTGGCGGAAGGCGGGCCCGGACGGCGCCTCGCCGCGGGTCGCGTCGGCGAAGAGGCCGTCGCGCCGGTGCGCGGCGATGTCGGAGAAGAAGGTCCTGCCGAGGGCCGTGAACGCGCCCCGGGCCTTCACGACCTGGCCGTTGGAATGGCGCTGGCAGGGAGCCGAGCGCGCGGCCTTCTGCCAGCGGTCGAACCGCGAGAATCCGCCCGTCCGGTCAAGCAGCTGCTTGACGACGAAAACGCCCGCGTTGGAGTTGACATTCTGCGTCGATTCTAGTACAATCGTGGCAACCTTTCGGTGAGTGGTGTTATTTTTTGTCTACAACTTAATTATGCCACAAACCTTAAGGTTTTCCAATGAAAACTCAAGAAATTGCGAATTTAAATTCGTGAAGGCTGCGCCGAAGCGCCAGCGTAGGCGCAACCTTCACGGATTCAGGATTACGATTCGCTAACTCTCACCTTGACGGACGGGTGGGGATAGGGTATACTTTCCTCTTGGTTCTTACGGCTCTTGACGCGGTTCGTGCGGGGGCTGTGGGGAAGCGTTGACTAGACTTAAAGCGAAAGAAACAAACATGGCAGGCGAATATCAGTTCTCACTTATCGACGTCACGAAGCAGCAGGGCACGAAAACCATCCTCAAGGACGTGTGCCTTAGCTTCTTCTACGGCGCCCATATTGGTGTCATCGGCGGCAACGGTGCGGGTAAAAGCTCGCTTTTGAAGATTTTGGCCGGTCTTGACACCGATATTCTGGGCACCTGCCAGGTGGCGAAGGGAACGAAGGTCGGGTATCTGCCCCAGGAACCGGTGCTGGACGATTCGAAGACTGTGGGCGAGATCGTGGAAGAAGGCGTGGCCGAAGCGAAGGCGATGGTCGAGCGCTACGAGGACCTCTGCTGCGAATGCGGCGACCCCAAGGCCGAAGCCGAAATGGCGCGCCTGCAGGACATCATCGACGCGAAGGACCTTTGGAACATCGACCACAAGGTGGAGATGGCGATGGCGGACATGGGCTGCCCGCCTGCGGATCGGCCTGTGAACGTGCTCTCGGGCGGCGAGCGCCGCCGCGTGGCCATTGCGCGCCTTCTCCTGCAGGAGCCGGACGTGCTCCTCCTCGACGAACCGACGAACCATCTCGACGCCGAAACGACGTTCCGCCTGGAGGCCTACTTGAAGGACTTCAAGGGCACGCTCATCGTCGTCACCCACGACCGCTACTTCCTGAGCGACGTCACCGAATGGATCCTCGAGCTCGACCACGGCCTCTGCTATCCCTACAAGGGCAACTACGAGGAATGGCTCAAGCAGAAGGAAGCGATGCTCGCCCGGGAGGCGAAGGCCGAGAAGAGCCGCCAGAAGCTCATCGAGAACGAGCTCAAGTGGATTCAGACGAATCCGAGCGGCCGCCACTCGAAGGCGCAGGCCCGTGTGAAGCGCTACGAGGAACTCCAGAGCCAGCAGGTCAATACGCGCGAAGACGACCTCGTCATCCACATCCCGCCGGGGCCGCGGCTTGGCAACCTCGTTGTGCGCGCCGAACACGTGAAGATGGGCTTCGACGACGGCCGCATCCTCTACGACGACCTCAACTTCGATCTGCCGCGCGGCGGCATCGTGGGCGTCATCGGCGCGAACGGCGCCGGCAAGACCACGCTCTTCAAGCTCATCACGGGCCAGATGAAGCCGCTTGCGGGCTCGCTCACCGTGGGTGAAACGGTGAAGCTCAGCTACGTCGACCAGACGCGCAGCGAACTCCAGGCGGAGCAGACGGTCTACGAAGCGATCACGGGCGGCGGCGAATTCGTGCGCCTCGCCGGCGAGACGATGATGAACGGCCGCGCCTACTGCAGCCGCTTCAACTTCCGCGGCTCCGAACAGCAGAAGAAGGTGGGCGTTCTTTCGGGCGGCGAGCGCAACCGCGTACACCTCGCGAAACTCCTCACCTCGGGCGGCAACCTCCTTCTTCTCGACGAACCGACGAACGACCTGGACGTCGCGACCCTCCGCTCGCTTGAAGAGGGCCTCGAGGAGTTCGGCGGCTGCGTGATGGTGGTGAGCCACGACCGCTGGTTCCTCGACCGCATCGCCACCCACATCCTCGCGTTCGAGCCGAACGGCAAGACGACCTGGTTCGAGGGCAGCTATTCCGAATACCACGAGATGCTCGAGCGCCGCGGGCGCAAGTAAGGAGGCGAAGCCACCATGAGCAAAACCACCATCGGCTACACAAGCGGCGTCTATGATCTCTTCCACATCGGCCACCTCAATCTCCTGAAGAACGCGAAGGGCCTGTGCGACAAACTGATCGTGGGCGTGAGCGTGGATGAACTTGTTGCGTACAAGCACAAGCGCGCGGTGATTCCGTTCGCGGAACGGCTCGAGATCGTGCGGTCCATCAAGTATGTGGATGCGGCGATTCCGCAGGACGATCTCGACAAGTTCAAGATGTGGGAGAAGCTCCACTTCGACGTTCTCTTCGTGGGCGACGACTGGTTCAAAACCGAACGCTGGCAGGAGATGGAGAAGAAGTTCGCGGAAGTGGGCGTGCGCGTGGTCTATTTCCCCTACACGAAGGGAACGAGCTCCACCTTGCTTAGCGCCACGCTCAAGAAGCTGCGCGAAGGTGAGACGGCGGCTGACGAGAACGCAAAATGAAGGTGCTGCAAACGAGAGTGGAGAAGGGGAAGTACGTGACCCGTCTCTGCGGAATCCGCATTTGGAAGCGGCGTGAAACGGCGCTTTCTGAGCAGGCCGCCCTCTTGCGGCGCGAGCTGCTCACGATGGCGGATATCGGAGCGATTCCGCCTGTGCGCGGCAGTGCGCGCGAATTGCAGCTGGCGGGGCTCGTCCTTCTGCGGGAAGTGATGCGCGTTGCGCAGGAGGGGGGCTTTCATCCCTGGTGCATTTGCGGCACGCTTCTCGGGCTCGTGCGCCAGGGCGGGCGCTTCATCCCGTGGGACGACGACGTGGATCTCGGCATGATCCGCGAGGACTACGCCCGCTTCTGCGAATACTTCAACGCACATTGTGCGGAGGGGTTCTACGCCTGGCGGCGCTATTCGCGGAAGTGGAACCAGATCAAAATCTCGCATCGCGACCTTCCGAAGGACGTCACGATGAGCGTGATGCCCTACGACCGCTATCTAAAGCCGCTCCCGACGCTCGCGGAAAAGCACGCGCTCTTCCGCAAGGTCGTCGCCGAGCAGGAACGCGTGTCGAAAACATTCACCGCCGCCTCGACGGATGCGGACCATTTCCGCGCCCTTGAGGATGCGCGCGAGCGCGTGATGCTGGAAGGAAAGGGGGCGGCGCCCGATGAGGCGAAGCCCGCGATCTTCCGCGGCGTGGAGTTTTCGGTACCGGGCTGGGAACTTGAAACGGTCTACGACTGGGAGGACATCTTCCCGCTCCGCCAGGCGACGTTCGAGGGCATCGCGGTGCTTGTGCCGAACGATCCCGAAGCGGTGCTCACCTACAACTACGGCGACTGGGCCGCCTGGCCGGGCCGGCTCAAGCCCCATCATCCCGCTTCGCATTTCAACATGGCTCGCTCGCTCGCGATCCATCGGTTCGTCAAAGCCCATCCTGCATTATCGGTTCCCTCTTCCACGACAAGCGAGGACGCAACATGAAACTGTGGCAAACGAAGATGGAGAAGGGCAAGTACGTGACCCGTCTCTGCGGCATCCGCATCTGGAAGCGCCCGGAAGCGCAGCTCTCGGAGCAGGCGGCTCTCTTGCGGCGCGAGCTGCTCACGATGGCGGACGTCGGCGCCATGCCGCCCGCGCGCGGCATGGCGCGCGACGTGCAGCTGGCGGGGCTCGTCCTTTTGAAGGAAGTGCTGCGCGTGGCGAAGGAAGGCGCCTTCCATCCCTGGACGATCAGCGGCTCGCTCCTCGGCGTCGTGCGCCAGGGCGGGCGGTTCATCCCGTGGGACGACGATGTGGACCAGGGCATGATCCGCGAGGAGTACGCCCGCTTCTGCGAATACTTCAACGAGCATTGCACGGACGGGTTCTTCGCCTGGCGGCGCTACTCGCGGAAATGGAACCAGATCAAGATTTCGCACAAGGCGCTTCCGAAGGACGTCACGATGAGCGTGATGTCGTACGACCGCTACTTCAAGCCCCTCCCCACGCTTGCGGAAAAGCATGCGCTCTTCCGCAAGGTCGTTGCCGAGCAGGAACGCATCGCGAAGACGTTTACCGATCAATCGACTGACGAAGACCATTTCCGCGCCCTCGAAGACGCGCGCGAACGCGTGCTTCTCGAAGGGAGAGGTGCGGCGCCCGATTCCGCAAAGCCCGCCATCTTCCGCGGCATGGAGTTCTCTACGCCCGGTTGGGTGAAGGAGACGGTGTACGATTGGGACGACATCTTTCCGCTTCGCCCCGCGACGTTCGAGGGCGTGGACGTGATGACGCCGAACGATCCCGAAGCGGTGCTCACCTACAACTACGGGGACTGGGCCGCCTGGCCGGGCCGGCTCAAACCCCATCACCCCGCCTCCTCCTTCAACATGGAGAAGGCGCTCGCACTGCGGAAATTCATCAAGAGGTTCGCATGATCATCGGCTATACGACCGGCGTCTTCGACATGTTCCATGTGGGGCACCTCAATCTGCTGAGGCGCGCGCGGGAGAATTGCGACAAGCTCATCGTGGGCGTTTCCACCGACGAGGTGGTGCGCACCTACAAGCATCACGATCCGATCGTACCCTTCGCCGAGCGCCTCGCCATCGTGAAGGCGATCCGCTATGTGGACGACGTGGTGGCGCAGACCTCGATGGACAAATTCGCCGCCTGGCAGCAGCTCCGCTTCAACCGCCTCTTCCACGGCAACGACTGGAAGGGCAGCGCCATGTACAACGAGGTGGAGGAAAAGCTGCGCGCCGTGGGTGTGGAGGTCGTCTACTTCGACTACACCCAGGGCACCTCCTCCACGCTTCTCGCCGAACGCCTTCACGCCAATCCCTGAAATCCTTTCCCTCACACCTCTAATTTTGCTATAATTACCGCCTATGGAGAAGACACTCGACAACATCCGCAATTTCTGCATCATCGCGCACGTCGACCACGGCAAGACGACGCTCTCGGACCGCATCCTTGAATTGACCAAGGCCGTGCCGTTGCGCGAACTGAAGGAACAGACGCTCGACGCCATGGACCTCGAGCGCGAACGCGGCATCACCATCAAAAGCCATCCCGTGTCGATGGTCTATCACGCGAAAGACGGCAAGGACTATCTGTTCAACCTCATCGATACGCCCGGCCATGTGGACTTCGCCTACGAGGTGAGCCGGTCGATGGGCGCCTGCGAGGGGGCGGTTCTCGTTGTCGACGCGGCACAGGGCGTGGAGGCGCAGACCGTGGCGAACACCTATTTCGCCCAGGATGCGCAGCTTGAAATCGTGCCGGTGCTGAACAAGGTCGATTTGCCCGGCGCGGACGTAAACGGGGTTTCGAAGCAGATCGAAGACATCCTTGCCATCCCGATGGACGAGCCGCTTCTCGTTTCCGCGAAGACGGGCGTCGGCTGCCCGGACGTTCTCGAGGCGATCGTGAAGCGCATTCCGCCGCCGAAGACGCGCGGCGCCGATGCGCCCCTGCGGGCGCTCGTGTTCGATTCGGTTTTCGACGAATACCGCGGCGTGATCACCTACGTGCGAATCGTCGACGGCACGGTGAAAAGCGGCGACACGGTGAAGTTCATGGGCTCGGGCGTGACGACGACCCTCCATGAAGTGGGCATCTTCTCGCCCACGAAAAAGCCCACGCCGAAGCTCGAGGCGGGGCAGACCGGCTACCTCGTGGGCACGGTGAAGGATCCGAGCGAAATCAAGATCGGCGATACCGTCACGACGGCGAAACTCGGGAGCGACGAGGCGCTTCCCGGCTTCAAGGAACTGCGGCCCACCGTGTTCTGCGGCATCTATCCGATGTCGACGGACGAATTCGAAAAGGTGCGCCAGGGCCTTGAGAAACTCCATTTGAACGACTCGGCTTTCACGTTCCACCATGAAAGCTCGATCGCGCTCGGTTTCGGATTCCGCTGCGGCTTCCTCGGCCTCTTGCACATGGAAATCGTGCAGGAGCGGCTACGCCGCGAATTCAATCTCGATATCATCTCCACCACGCCGGGCGTCGTCTACAAGATCACGATGAAGGACGGCTCCGTGCGCGAGCTCGACAACCCCCTCCAGATGCCCGAACCGAGCACGTTCGAATCGATTGCGGAGCCGATTCTGAAGGCGCGTATCATCACGCCCTCCGAAACGATCGGCGACGTGATGCGCATCGTGCTCGACCGGCGGGGCGTGTTGGAAGGCACCGAGACGGTGGACGGCCACCGCGTGATGCTCCACTGCCAGTTGCCGCTCAATGAAATCCTGATCGATTTCCACGATACGCTCAAGAGCGTCTCGCACGGCTACGCCTCGATGGACTACGAGCCCGCAGGCTACCAGACGAGCGACATCGTGCGCATGGATATCCTTCTCAACTCCGAGCAGGTGGACGCCTTTGCGACGATGGTCCATCGCGACAAGGCTCGCGCGCGCGGCATCCAGATGTGCAAGGCGCTCGCCGATACGATTCCGCCGCACATGTTCAAGATCCCCGTGCAGGCCGCGATCGGGCGCGAAATCATCGCGCGCGAGGATATCCGCCCGTTCCGCAAGGATGTTTTGGCGAAACTCTACGGCGGCGACGTGACGCGCAAGATGAAGGTGCTCGAAAAGCAGAAGCGCGGCAAGGCCCGCATGAAGGAATTCGGCCACGTGAACGTGCCGCAGTCGGCGTTCATCGCCGTTTTGAAGGGTACTGTGAAGGAGAACTGACAAAATGATCGAAACCTTGCAGAAGGCCGGCATCGTGCCGGTGATCGTGATTGAAGACGAAACGAAGGCCGTGCCGCTTGCGCGCGCGCTCGTGGCGGGTGGGTTGCCCGTGCTCGAGGTGACCTTCCGGACGGCGGCCGCAGCGGGCGCGATTCGCGCCATCCGCGCGGCCGTGCCCGAGGCGATCGTGGGGGCGGGCACGCTCCTCACGCCGCAGATGGTGAAGGAGGCGAAGGAGGCGGGGGCCGTTTTCGGCGTCGCGCCCGGATTCGATCCCGTGGTGGTGAACGCGGCGAAGGCGCTCGCGCTTCCGATGGTGCCGGGCATCGCAACGGCGAGCGAACTTTCGCAGGCGCTCACGGCGGGCCTCGGGCTCGTCAAGTTCTTCCCGGCGGAAGCGGCGGGTGGCGTGAAGATGATCAAGAACTTCCTCGGCGCGTTTCGCTTCACGGGCGTCAAGTTCATGCCCACGGGCGGCGTGAATCTCACGAACGTCGGCGACTACCTCGAAGTGCCTGAAATCGTCTGCTGCGGCGGCACCTGGCTCGTTCCGAAAGACGCCCTCGCCGCCAACGACTGGCCCCGAATCGAAACCCTCGCCAAAGAAGCCGCCGCCCTCGTAAAGAAATTAAGAGGATAAGAACCGGAAAAACGGGCGGTATGCCCGTTTAGAATCTCCGTTCTTCTAGTATCGTTATTCCCTCCTACGTTTCCTTGTTGATGGGGGCGGATATGGCTAACCAAAATCCCGAACAGATCGCCCGTGACAAGGTAGATGCCTTGCTGGCAGCCGCCGGATGGGTTGTTCAGGACCATGCCGCGCCTGATCTGAATGCCGGTCTTGGAATCGCTCTGCGCGAATATCCTACGGACATCGGCCCGACGGACTATCTGCTGATTGTGGGTAAGAAGCCCTGCGGTCTCATCGAAGCTAAGAAGTTCGTTCTCGGCTACAACCTTGCGGATGTCGAGAAGCAGTCGGAAGGCTACGCGAACGCCGAGTTGAAAATCTACAAGAAGAATTGCTTTCTACGCTTCATCTACGAATCGACCGGTATCGTCACTCGCTTCCGCGATCGCCTTGATCCGAAACCACGTTCCCGCGAGGTGTTCTCCTTTCTGCGCCCGGAAACCATGCAAGATATTTTAAGGGAGACGAAGTCCCTGCGTGGACGGCTCAAAGAAGATATCCCGGCTCTCTTGCAGGGTAGCCTCCGTGATTGCCAGTTCACCGCGATCAAAAACTTGGAGAAGTAAGTCCTTTGCCGATGCGAATCCCCGCGCGCTCGTTCAGATGGCGACGGGCGCGGGCAAGACCTTCACTGCGATCACCGCCGCGTATCGACTCTTAAAATACGGCAAAATACGGCGCATTCTCTTTCTTGTCGACACGAAGTCGCTGGGAGAGCAGGCGGAACGAGAATTTCTTGCGTACAAACCGAACGACGACGAGCGTTCCTTTTCGGAGCTTTACGGCGTCCGTCGACTCAAAGACTCTTACATACCCGACGGCGCGCAAATCTGCGTCAGTACGATTCAACGTATGTATTCGATTCTCAAAGGCGAGGAACTCGACGAAAACGCCGAGAACGAGTCTCTGTTTGAACATAGCGGCGCCGGCGCGCGAGCCGTCGCCGAAGTCGTCTACAACGCAAAATACCCCCCGGAATTTTTCGACTGCGTTATCGTCGACGAATGCCACCGCTCAATTTACAACGTCTGGAGCCAAGTTCTGGAATATTTCGACGCCTTTATCGTCGGGCTGACCGCCACGCCCGACAAAAGAACGTTCGCGTTTTTTAACGAGAACGTCGTCAGCGAATATTCCCGCGAACAAGCGATCGTCGACGGCGTAAACGTCGGGGAAGACGTTTTTCTGATCGAGACCGACGTCTCCCAAAACGGCGGGCATATTTTGAAACAACAGATCGAATGTCGAGACCGGCTGACTCGCGCCAAACGCTGGAAAATGATGGACGAGGATTTAGATTACGAACCGACCTCGTTGGATCGCGACGTCGTAAATCCAAGCCAAATTCGAACCGTAATCCGCGCGTTCAAGGAAAATCTTTATACGCGGCTCTTTCCGCATCGCACGGAACCGCCGAAAACCTTGATTTTCGCCAAAACCGACGCCCACGCCGACGATATTGTCCGAACCGTTCGCGAAGAATTTGGCGAAGGGA
>JAZLJP010000023.1:0-14915 GCA_045617985.1 Kiritimatiellia bacterium | reverse complement strand
CTGCATGAGCGTGATGGCCGCGAATGCGGGCAAGGACATCTGGTGCGAAAAGCCGATGACCCGCACGGTGGGCGAAGGCAAGCGCGTGATGGAGGTCGTGAAGGCCAAGAAGCGCATGTTCCGCCTCAACACGTGGTTCCGCTTCCAGTCCACCTACTACGGCTTCGGCACGACCGTGGAGCCGATCCGCCAGATCGTGGAAAATGGACTCCTCGGGAAGGGGCCGATCAAGTGCACGTTCGGCGCGGGCCAGGGCTTCAACTGGAAGTTCCAGTGGTCGGGCAAGGTGAACCTCATCCCCGAGGTGGTTCCGACGACGTTCGATTGGGACATGTGGCTCGGGCCGGCGCCGTGGAAGCCCTACAACCGCCACCGCACGCACGGCACGTTCCGCGGCTATTGGGATTACGATGGCGGCGGCCTCGGCGACATGGCGCAGCACTATCTCGATCCGCTCCAGTACCTCCTCTGCAAGGACGAGACGAGCCCGGTGAAGGTGGACTACATCGGCCCGAAGCAGCATCCTGACGTGGTGGGCCGCTTCGACCGCCTCATCCTCACCTACGACGACGGCACCACGGTGGCCCTCGACGGCGATGAAACGCTCAAGGGCGAGCCGCTCCTCCGCGGCGCGAACGGCCTCTGCGTCTACAAGAAGGCGCCGAACGGCAAGACGCTCCGCATCAAGGATGCGAACGGCTGGTGGCCCGAGGAGAAGGTGCCCAAGACCCTTCCGGACCTCCCGAAGCCGGCGAAGCAGCAGACGGACTTCATCGACTCCTGCAAGACGCGCAAGACCTTTGCGCTCAACGAGTCGAACGGCTTCCGTTCCTGCACGATGTTCAACATCGCGATCGTGGCCGAACGCCTCGGCCGCGGCTTCAAGTTCGATCCCGTCTCGCTCCACGCGGTGGACGATCCGGTGGCCGATCGTTTCCTCTACCAGTCGATGCGTGCGCCGTGGCATAAGGAAATGTTCGGCTGAGAAACGCGAAAGCGAAGAAGGAGTTTTAACATGAAAAAGATCATTTTCACGAGTTTCGTTCTGGCCGCGTGCGCGGTGTTCGCGAAGGACGCCGAAATCCTCGACATCCGCCCGAGCGCGGAGTCGATGAAGGGCGCCCCCACCTCGGTGGCGTGGCAGCATCAGAACAAGGCCGCGCTCGACGCCGCCGTGGCGCCGGCGGCCCTCAAGGCGATCGTTACGGACTCGGCAAAGGCGGATGCGCTCTGCGCCGCCGTGCAGCCCGCCTACTACACCAACCCCCTGAAGGCCTTCCAGCTCGCCGCCGCCACGCAGTTCGTGATGGCGCCCGGTGCCGCGAAGAAGGATCGCCTGCTCTGGGTGGGCGCGCTCATCAAGGCCGGCAAGGCCGCGAAGGACGCGAGCGTGAAGCAGTTCTTCATGGACCAGCTGCGCTGGTGCGCGTGCGGGAAGTGCGTTCCCGCCGTGTACGAGATCGCGGGCGCGGATGCGAATCTGAAGGCGTTTGCCGATTTGATCGCCCGCGAGCTGAAGGGCGCGAAGTAAGCCGCCCCTGAAGGACGCCATCGGAGAATCCTCCCCATGCGCATTACTCGCGAGACTCTCTACGAGGACGCGCCGAAAGGCCGTTTTGACGCGCTCGTCCGTCGTGCGGTGGGCTACTTTACGCGCGTGGGCGGCACGGTGCGCCTCGCCGTCGAGTCGCTCATGTGCCTGCCGGGCGTGCTCTTGCAGGGGGATTCCCGGGCGTCCTTCATTGAACAGCTCTATGTGACGGGCATCCGCACGTTGCCCGTCATCTCCGTGGTGGGCCTTTTTACCGGCATGATTCTCGGCCTGCAGGTGGGGCTCATCCTCAGCCAGTTCAACCAGGAGGCCTACCTCGGCGCGGCGGTGATGCTCACGCTCATCCGCGAGATGGGGCCCTTTGTGACGGGCATCTGCCTTTCGGCGTGCGTGGGCAGTGCCATGGCGGCGGAACTCGGCACGATGACGGTGAACGACGAAGTGGCGGCTTTGGAGATCATGTCCATCTCGCCCGTTCGCTTCCTCGCCTCGCCGCGTATCGGCGCCTTGGTGGTGATGTCGCCGCTTCTTGCGTTCTACGCCTGCGTTTTGGGCGTGATGGGCGGCGGGCTCGTGGGGTACACGCAGTTGAACATCCCGTTCTCGCAGTATATGGCGGCGGCGGTGAATTTCGCCGTGGTGAAGGATCTCTTCGTGGGCCTTCTGAAGGCGGCGGTGTTCGGCCTTCTCATCGGCGCGGTGAGCTGCCACGAAGGCTTCTGCACGCGGCTCGGCGCCGTGGGCGTGGGCCGCGCCACGCAGCGCTGCGTGATCGTGTCGTTCCTCCTCATCCTCATGGTCGGGTACATGATTACCCGCGCGTTCTACTTCGAGTTCAGCCTATGATCCGATTCGACAATGTGGTGAAGAAATTCGAAGGGCGCGCGGTTCTGGACGGCGTATCCTTCGAAGTCGCAAAAGGCGAGATCCTTGTGATCGTGGGGCCTTCGGGTACCGGCAAGTCCGTCACGCTCAAGCACCTCGTGCGCCTTCTGACGCCCACGAGCGGCAGCGTGTGGTTGGACGACATTGAAATTTCCTCCGCGACCGGCAAAACGCTCGAGGCGGTACGGGAGCGCTTCGGCTATCTTTTCCAGGGCGGCGCGCTTCTCGGATGGCTCACGGTGGCGGAAAACGTGGCGTTGCCGCTTCGGGAGCGGACGCATCTTTCCGATGCCGAAATCGAGATGCGCGTGGTGAAGGCGCTCGATGCGGTGGAACTCCTCCCGGCGGCGGACCGCTATCCTGCGGAGATTTCGGGCGGCATGCAGAAGCGGGCGGGGCTTGCGCGGGCGATCGTGCGCCAGTCGGATATCATCCTCTATGACGAGCCCACCTCCGGGCTCGACCCCGTCACCTCCGTGACGATCAATCGCCTGATCCGGCGGCTCAACAAGGAGCGCGGCATCACCTCCATCGTCGTCACGCACGACCTTCAGGGCGCGCTCCTCTTTGCCGACCGTCTTCTGATGTTGAAGAACGGCCATGTCGTAACGGTGGCCACCCCGCAGGAATTTGTGCGCTCGTCGATCCCGGACGTGCAGGATTTTCTCAAGGCGCAGTTCATCACGCCTGACTTACTGGAGAAAAAGCTATGAGCAGAAAGAACAAAGACGTTTTCGGCGAGTTTGTCGTTGGCCTCTTCATGGTGGTGGTGGTGGCGCTTTTGGCGTATTTCACGATCGTCATTTCGGGGGTGGACCTCCTGGTGGGCCGTAAGCGCACGCGTACGACGATCGCGTTCACCGATGTGGGCGGCCTCAAGGATCGCGACAGCGTGGTCTACCGCGGCATGAAGGTGGGCACGGTCGAACGCATTTCGCTCTCGTCCACAAACACGATCGTGAAGGTGAAGATCGATTCGGACGTGGTTCTGCGTGAAAACGCCTACATCAGCGTGGCGGCGATTTCGCTTCTCGGCGGCAACTACCTTTTGATGGAAGAGGGCACCGGCAAGGTGATGCCGCTTGAGACGACGGTGTTCAAGGGCACGCCGCCTGTTGATTGGATGCGCGATTTGGGCGACATCGCCCGGAGTCTCAAGGAGGTGACCTCGCAGGGCGCCGTCAAGAACATCGCCTCCAATTTCGAGGAGACGGCGGCGAACGTGAACAAGATCGTCGCGCGTATCGAACGGGGCGAAGGAACGGCCGGGCGTTTCCTCTCGGCGGACGACACGGTGTACAACGACGTCAAGAGCGCCGTGGCGGAGGCGAAGGTGGCGCTCGCGAGCGCGCAGAAGACCTTCGACAATGCGGCCGAAGTCTCCACACGGCTCGCGAAGGGCGAAGGCACGCTCGGCAAGCTCCTCTCGACGAACGACACGTTCTATGCCGACTTGCAGAAGACGATGGCGAATGCCGCCACGATCTCCGATCGGCTCGGGAAGGGCGAGGGCACGATGGGCAAGCTCCTTTCGAAGGACGATACGGCCTGGACCGATCTCAAGGCCTCGATCGCGAGCGTGCGCGAGGCGACGGACAAGCTGAAGAAGGGCGAGGGCCTTCTCGGCCGCGCCTTCAACGACAAACAGCTTGCCGACGACGCCTCGAAGCTCGTTTCCAACCTCCAGCGCGTCGCTTCGCGTTTGGAGAAGGGCGATGGCACGCTCGGCAAATTGACGAGCGAGAGCGGCATGTACGACGAAGTGGAAGCCCTCATCAAGGACGTCCGCCAGATTGTGGACAACTACCGCGATACAACGCCGATCACCACGTTCGGCTCGCTCGCGACGGGTGCGCTCTAACGGGCGCGCTTAAAGCCCGAGCCGCGCGCGCGCGGCCGCGAAGGGCCGGGCGAGGTCGATCTTCTTCGCGCCGAGGGCCGCGCACGATTCCGCGAACCGGCGGAACTTGTGCGGGCCGGGGTTGAGATTATCCAAAACGCGCACTTCGGCGGTGCCGAAGGTGCAGGCCTCGGAGAGCATGCCGGTCGATTCCGCCGTCACGTAGAGCACGCTTGCGCGCGTCACGAAGGCGGGGATCGGGTTGAAGTGGTCCTTCGAGTAGAGGAGCTTGTAGTCGAAGGGGAACGAATCGACCACGGCCTCTACGGCGCTCGGCGTACGGCGCGAGGTCGTGACCCAGTGTTCGGCGTCGGGCGTTGCGGCGAAAATCCGGTCAAGCTGCGTGCGCATCCACTCGGCCGTCATCGTGGAACACTTGTTCGGCCCGCCCACGATCACCGCGACGGCCGGTTTCGCCGAAGGCGTGTAGAGCTCGAGAAAGGCCTTCGTGCCCGTTTCGTAGAAGGCGGCGTCGTTCGCCACGAGGTTCGCGGGAATCTCCACCACGTTCGGCGCGGCGGGAGCCTGGTCGAAGGCGGGGGCGAGAATGCAGTCGAAGGCGGCGATGCGGTAGCCGCGTGGATAGAGCACCACGCCGCATTTCGTATGGAAGCGCTGCGCGAGGGTTTTCGCCGCGTAGAAGGTGCCCGAACCCGTGCCGAGCACGACCGCGTAGGAATCCGCCGGCGGCGGTTTCGAAAGGGCGAAGAGAGCGCCCGTGAACACGCCGAAGTGGCTCAACAGGTAGGAGAGGGCCTTGTGGACGGCGCTTTTAAAATGGACTTCGGCGAGGTCGAACTCGCAACCGAGGGCGCGGGCGAAGGCCTTGGACTGGTTTTCGTGGCCGGCTTTTCCGTCGGTGAGAATGAGGGCTTTCATTTGGCGAGCAGTTCCTTCACGGCTTTGCGCATCTGGCGTTTCGCGAGGGCCATGCCGCCCTTGATCGTGCAGCCGGCGGCGCGAATGTGCCCGCCGCCCGCGAAGCGGGTGGCAAGGGCGGTAGCGTCCCACGGGGCGCGGGTGCGAATCGAGACGCGCGTTTCATGCGTGCGGTCGGGAATCTGGTAAAAGAAAAGGGCGATTTCGTTGCGGGCGACCTGGCGCGGGATTTCGATCACGTCCTCGGCCTCGGCCTTGGTGGCGCGCAGGTCGCGGAAGTCTTCGCGCGTGAGGGTGACTTCGGCCACCTTCCGGTTCTTCCAGATGTGGAGAGAGCGCCAGGCGCGGCGCTTGAGTTCCACGGCCTTCGTATTGAACGAACAGTAGAGGATGTCGTTGATGAGGGCCGTGCGCACGCCGTGCTTCAGGAGGTCGCCTGCGGCGCGCAGCGTTTCGGGCTTCGTGGAATCGTAGGCGAAGCGGCCCGAATCGGTGACGATCGCCACCCAGAGGGCTTCGGCGATGGCGCGGTCGAGCGGCCAATCCATCCACTTGGCGAAGCGCCACACGATTTCGCCCGCGGAGGAGGCCTCGGGGTCGATGATCGAGACGGCGCCCGTTTCCTGGCTCGTCGCGTGATGGTCGATCGTGAGGGTGGGCAGCTTCTCGGCAAACGGGCGCACCTCGGGCGGCAGGCGGGAGGGAGCGGCGGCATCGACGTAGATGAAGAGGTCGAAACGGCGGCGCCGAAGCTTCCGAAGCGGAATGAGGTCCGCTACGCCCTCAAGGAACCCGGGCTTCCCCAGGGAATGGGCGTCGCCGGCGGCCCAGGCGTCATGCCCGGCCGCACGCAGGAGGCGCTGAAGCGCAATCATCGAGCCAAGCGAATCGCCATCGGGGCTGAGATGCCCCGAAATGAGGATTCGTTTCGGTTCGGCGAGAAGAGCCTGAGCTGCGGCATAGCGCGTGCGTGTATCCTGTTTGTCCATGGGAGTTAATATTAAACCATAAAATCACGCGTTTGACGAGAAGAAAAAAAGTGGTATAATTTCAGCGGAAAGGAACGAGAGCGGCATGAAGATCATCCATACGAGCGATTGGCACTTGGGCCATCGGTTCTACGACTACGACCGAACGGAAGAAGAGGAGCGCTTCTTCGCGCAGTTGGCGAAGGTCGTGGCGGAGGAGCGTGCGGATGCGTTGGTGGTGAGTGGCGACGTATATCATACGGGCGCTCCCGGAAACGACGTGGCCAAGCGTTTCACCGATCGGCTCCTCGAGGTCCAGGCGGGGAGCCCTGCGACCGAAGTGGTCGTGATCGCCGGCAACCACGATAGCTCTTCGCGTTTGGAGGTCGATCGAACGCTGTGGATGCGCTCTCACGTGAGGATTTTCGGTACGTCTGCCGAAACGGCGGAAGGGCGTGCCGATTTCGAGAAGAATGTCGTTGAACTGCCGGGCAAGGGGTTCATTGCGGCCGTGCCGTTCTGCCATGAACGCAACTTCCCGGCGGTGGCGGGAACACCGGCGGAGGATCGCATGGCGGCGTATTTCAGTGCGCTCGAGGCGTATCTCCGCGTGCGGAACGACCAAGGCCTGCCGTCGGTGCTCATGGCCCATCTCGCGGTGGGGAAGGAGACCGATTTCACGGGGCAGGACCGTGGCCTCGTCATCGGGGGCGAGGCGAGCATCGAGGTGCGGACGCTCGGTACGGGATATGACTATATCGCCCTCGGGCACATCCACTGCCCGCAATGGGTGAAGGGCGAACGGAAGGTGGCGCGCTATTGCGGTACGCCGCGGGCGATTCATTTCGACGAAACATACCCGCATGGGGTGGATGTGGTGGAAATCGCCTCGGGGCGGGAACCGGTTGTGCGCACGATCGCGTTCGAGCCCCTGCGCAAGGTCGTCACCGTGGGCGGCAAGGAGGGGAAGGATTTCTCCGAGGTGCTTCAGGAGTTGGAGGCGGCCCGGCTTGAAGCGGGCACCTACGTGCGGTTGAATGTCGCTTTGAAGGCGGGAGAGGTGGTGGATCCCGAATGGACGGAACGGGCCCGTACCGTTGCGATGGCGTTGGGGTTGCGGTTCTGCCAGGTCAATACGATTCGTTCGGAAGAGGAGCGGGCGGGCGTTGAAACGAGTCGGCTTTCGATGGAGGAGCTCAAGGCATTGACGGATGACGATGTCGTGAACATCCTCGGGAGCGTTCGCGAGCTGACGGTGCGGCAGAAGAACCTGCTGCTCGGACTGATGAAGGAAATGAAGGCGGCGCAGCAGAACGGGGAGGAGGCGTAATGAAACTCGGCAGGCTGACGATTCGGAATCTGGCGTCCATTGCCAACGCCATCATCGATTTCAAGGCGGAGCCCTTGAGCGAGGCGGCATTGTTTCTCATCTGCGGGGATACGGGGGCCGGGAAGACCACGATTCTCGACGCGATGTGCCTTGCGTTGTATGGGCAAACGCCGCGGTATCGATCGGAGAACCGCAAGGGGGACGAGGTGGGGGGCTTCAAACCGAACGATCCGTTGCAGCTCGTTCGGCGCGGCGCGAAGGAGTGTTTCGTCGATTTGACCTTCGAGGGAAATGACGGCCGGTCGTATGAGGCGAAGTGGGCCGTCGAGTTCTTCGTCAGAGGGGAGAAGAAAGGACGGCCGCAGAGAATCGTCTGGACGTGGAACGATGTTTCCGCCAACGCCGACAAGGCGGTGGGGGCGGAGTGCCGTTCGGCCGCCATCGGCTTGACGTTCGAGGCGTTCTGCCGTACGACGCTTCTCGCGCAGGGGCAGTTCACGAAATTCCTGTTGAGCGATGACGACGAGAAGGCGGAGATTCTGGAAAAACTCACGAATACGGAGCGGTTTTCCAAATTGGGCCAACGGATTCGGGCGGTTTTCAACGAGAAGGACGAACGAGTCAAAGATCTCGATAAGGACATCGGCAGGATGGCGGGATTGTCCGTTGAGGAACGCGCGAAGCTGAAAAAGGATCTCGATGCCGTGCAGAAGGAGGCCGGCGAACTGGCAGAACGCATTGCCGCGGCGGAGGCGAAGTGCCAATGGCGGGCCGCCCGAGCGAAGCTGGCTTGCGAGGTTGCGGCGGCCAAGGCGGAGCTTGCACGCGCCGAGGCGGCCCTGAAGGAGGAGGCGTATCGTGCCGACGAAAAGGCGGTGCGCGATTGGGATGCATCGCAGGCGGTGCATGGGGCTGTCTTGGGGCGGGGCGAGGCACAAAAGGATCTGACGGCCGCCCAGGCGCGTCTGACGGCGGCGCGTGGCGACTTTGCGCGCTACCGCGGGAACCTGGAAGCCGAAAAGGCCGATGTCGCCGAGAAGAAGCAGAGGCTGGATGAAACGCTTGCCGCGCTGGCCGCCGAGGCGGAAAAGGCGCCGATGTACGAAGCGAGTGCGGTGATCCTGCAACAGCTTGCTGACGTTCGCGCGGCACGGGAGACGATGGCCGCACTGGAACGGCGGCGCGAGGCGGAATGCGCATTGCAAAAGGAAGGCGAAGGCGCGGCGGAAACGGCGGAAGGCGCGCTGAAAGAGGCGGCCGAGGCGGTTGAAGGGAAAGAGGCCGAGCTCCATCTCGCCGAACGGCAGCGGGAGGCGATGGAGATCGAAGCCGTGCGGGCCCGCCGGCAGACGCTCGCCGAACGGCAGCAAAAGGCCAAGGACGGCCGGAACATTGCCGAACACCTCGCCCGGAAAGAGAACGAGATCGCGGCTCGCGAACAGAACCTGGCCGGCCGAAAGGCCGCATGCGAACAGATGAAGCAGACGGTGCCGGCGCTAGAGGATGCTTGCCAGGCAGCGGAGGAAAAGATGAAGGCGGCCGAGCAGAGCGCCGCCAAACAGAAGGGACGGCTCGATGCCGGTATTGAAGAGCTTTGCTCCAAGTTGAACGTCGGCGACGTGTGCCCGGTGTGTGGTCGCACGATCGAGAAGCTCGCCGTGGCGGGGAGCTTCAGGGCGCTGTTTGAAGAACTGGACGCGCAGCAGAACGCGGCGCGTGCCGAATGGCGGCGGCGGACGGAGGCGAAGAACGAAGCGGCGGCGAACGTGAAGTTGCAGGAAAAGGGGATCGCGGAGGAAGGAAAGTCCCTCGCCCGCGAGCGTCGGCTCTTGGAAGAAGACCTGGCCGCCGTCGCGGAAATCGTTGAGGAACTGGGGTTGCCCGCAGGAACGGTTGAGGCTTTCGGCGCCGCTCTCACGGGCTGCCAGGGGCAGGTGGAGGCGGCAGAGAAGACGATTGCCGCTCACGAGGCGAAGATGGCGGAGATCGCCCGGCTTGGCAAGGAGAAGGCCCGTCTCGTTCAGCAACAGGCGGATCGAGCGAGGGAGCTTGAAAAGGCAAGGGGGAAGATTGATAAGTGCAAGGTCCGCATCGAGCAGCAGACCCTGCAGATCGAACAGGCCCGGTTGCTCGCCCGGCAGAAAATGGACGCGGCGGACGGGCGGATTTCGGTTGACGATTGGCAGGTGAAGTGGACGGCCGACCCTACGGGGTTTGAAACGACGTTGAAGAACGCAGCCGAAGCGTACCGGCAGAAAGTCGAACGCAAGGCGAAACGGACGGCCGCATTCGAGGGGGCGAAGCGCGACCTCGAAATCATCGAACGGTTGATTGCGGATGTCGTCCAAACCGAGCCGAGCTGGCAGGCTGATGCCGCTGGCGCTGCGGTGCCGTGTGCGGACTTGATCGATCACTTGACGCAGCTGGGTAAGAACGTCTCTTCTGCGCAGGACGCCCTCGCGGCGGCTTCCTCCCGCAAGGCGGCGTGCGAGGCGGCGTGCGCGCAGTTCCTCGCCGCGCATCCGGATTTCACAGGCGAGCGCCTGGCGGCGCTCGCGAAGATGGCGATTACAGGCGTTCGCGAGCGGGTCGCGAAAGTGGAAAATGCCGTGAAGGATAAAGCGACGGCCGTTGAAGTGACGGAGAAGAACCTTGAGAACCTCCAGGCGGCGCGCCCTGTGGATCTAGACGACCAGGTGACGGATGAGGCGCTGGCCGCCGAACGCGAAAACCTGAAAACGGCCCATGAAAAAGTGTTGGCGCTGGGGGGCGGGTTGAAGGAGAAGTTGGACGCTGACGATGCGAACGCCCTCGAGCGGGCGAAGAAGGAGGCCGAGCGCGAGAAGGCCAAGCGGGAGTGCGAAGAGTGGCGCGCGCTCAACCTCTCGTTTGGCGACAAGGAAGGCAAGGCGATCCGCCGTGTCATCCAGGCGTATGTGCTGAAGAACGTCCTCGTACAGGCGAACCGCTATCTGAAACAGTTGTCGGATCGCTACGAACTCTCCTGTGCGGGCCTGACGTTGACGGTGCGCGACGACTATGAGGCAGGGGTGGAACGCCCGGTCAAGACGCTATCCGGCGGCGAGGGGTTCCTCGTGTCGCTCGCACTGGCGTTGGGGCTTGCGAACATGAACGATCGGGGGCTCGCGATGGACATGCTTTTCATCGACGAGGGCTTCGGAACGTTGAGCGGCGAACATCTGACGGCGGCGATGGAGGCGCTGCAGCGCCTGAATTCGGTTTGCGGTACGCGAAAGGTCGGCGTGATCAGTCATGTGGAGGGCTTGCGCGAGCGAATCAAAACGCATATCGAGGTGCGTCGGCAGGGCCACGAGCCCAGTACGGTGCAGGTGACGTTTAACGGTCATGAGAGGTGACTCTGCCATGGGACGGTGACGGCGATATTGGCATTATTTGACAAGAGTGTCAAGAATTGACAACCCCGAATTCGGCACGGTTTTTAATATTTCAATTTTTTCGCCGAATCTGCTGTTTGATTGACTTTGGTGATTTGGCATGCCGATTGCTTACTTGTGGATGGATGGGATGCGTGAAAGTATTGTAAACGTTAAAGGAGCAACAATGAACGATAATAGGATGAACTTGGGGAACGACGAAGTGAAATTTGTTCCTACGAGGGAACAGTGGGGCGTCTTCTACAAGGAATGGTATCGGGACTTGGTCAAATCGCTTTGGAAGGAGTGCGACCCCGAAGCGGCGGCCGATGCGGTTTCGGAGGCCTTTCTCAAGCTCGCCGGGCTTTCGGAGCGGTATCGGTTGGAGAAGCCGCTCGAAGCGATGCCGAAGGCGGTGTGGAAGTCGTTCGTTCGGAAGCAGGCCGAATGGTGACTCCGGCATCGTTGGGAGAAGGAGGGGGCAGGGTATGGTGATAAGGAAGACTTGCTTGGGCGTATTGTTGCGGCCGAGCGGGCGGCGCAGTTATCGGTTGTCGAGCAGCGCAAGTTGCGGCGTGATCGGCAGCGTCTGTTCTTCTATGACACCTATGAAGAATGCGGGGTGGCCGCCATGTCGTGTCCGGGAGATGAAATGGCGGCGTCCGATTTCAAGCGGCGGGTGCGTGAACTTGTTGCCGCCGTTTGTCGGGAGCATCGGCTTCGGGAGAAGGACTATCGGGCTTTCGTTCTCTATGTTCTGGAGGGGTATTCGGCACGTGAAGTCGTCGACATGGTTTACGGCCCTACGGAGGATCCGCTTGAAATCGCCCGGCGGAAGGACTCTCTCTTCGTCATGAAGCATCGCGTCATCAAGTGGTTGCGGAAGTTCGCCGCCTCGTGGCGGGCGCAAGGAGGAAGCTACCAGACGTTTGTCGAAGCGGCGTAATCTGTTAGAAATGCGTAAACTTGCTATAATTCCGCAAGAGGTGAGCATGAGTACAGCCAAAGGCGTGGTTGAGATTTGGCTCTGGGGCGGTCCGAGCCAGCTGGAGGACATTCGGCCCCAAGCCGAACGCCCCTGTCGACTACAACAACGGGTTGAAGGCCTTCCCCACGAATGTGAAGGGGATGGAAATCCACCAGTGGTGGCCGAATCTCGCGAAGTGCGCCCATCTCTATTCGCTCATCCGCACGATGGCGATCGTCGGTCGGCAGATCCCCGTCACGTGCATCGGCCTCAGTCAGATCCAGAACGCGGCGATCGACTGGAAACGTTTCTTCAAGGGGGAGAGGAAGGTCAAGGTGACGAAGGACCCCGACGACACGTCCCTCGCGGATCTCGGCTTCCCCGCAACCACGTCCGTCCGGCAGCTGGCCCTCTACGGGCGCAAGCTCAGGGCGAATCCGCCAAAGGGTCTCACGGTCGTCTTCTCCACCTACCAGTCGATCTCCGCCGTGCATGAGGTGCAGACTGCGGGCGCGTTCGGCGCGTTCGACCTGATCGTCTGCGACGAGGCGCACCGCACGACGGGTGCGATCTTCAAGGATCGCGAGGAGTCCGAGTTCGTGCGCGTCCACGACGCCGCGTTCATCAGGGGCGCGAAGCGTCTCTACATGACGGCGACGCCGCGCATCTACGGCGAGAGCGCCAAGAAGAAGGCCGGCGACGAATTCATCGAACTCTGCTCGATGGACGACGAGTCCGTGTACGGACACGAATTCCACCACCTGACGTTCCAACAAGCAGATATACAGGGAGGATGAGAAGTTCCTCGGCAACGATCTCGCGCCGATGCGCTCCGCCGTCGCGTTCACGTCCACCATCGCGGAGTCGAAGGCGTTCACGGGGCAGTTCAACGCGGTGATCGAAGAGCATTTCGGCGAGGACGAACGGCTTCAGCCCGTCTCGATCAACCACGTCGTCCAGGCGCAGGATACGTTCGCTGTTCGCGGCGTCGACGGAGAGGTCAAGGCGTCGTCGCTCACAATAATTCCGAAGCGTGTTCACGACGTCCTCGTGTTGACGATCCGATGATCGTACAATGTTCAGTCGGTTGACATTCCGGCTGGTCGGGTAAGGGCTCTCAGCGTAGAATCGACGGCGAATGACGATGTGGAGTTTGTGAATGTTGGAGCAGACGGTTTGAAACAAGTGGATTCGGAGGTCTATTCAAAATGAGAACCTTGGTCAAGATGGTGGTCGCGATGGCGTTTTCCAGTTTTCCCCTCGAAACTGAAATGCTTTGACGCATCTGCGGTTCGTATGATAGAATATTCGAACCGAAGAGGCGGGTGTGGGCTGCACACTCGTTCAAACACAATTAAGAGGCATAAGATGAAGCAAAGTCTACAGATTCTGGCGGGGGTTTTGGTCGCCGCATGGGTGGCGGAGGCCGCGCAAACGCCGGTGATTCACGGGGCCGAGAAGGCCGTGGCGATCGCCGAGAACGTGGTGGGGGCCGAAGAGGTGAAGCTGACGGCGACGATCGGCCCCGACACCTACGACTTCGACCAGGCGATCTGGTGCAATCCCGTGTTCGTGCTGAAGGACGGTACGCGCGCGGACGCGACGACGCTCGAGTTCCGCCGCGCGGACGCCGGCTTCGACAAGGCGGTGAAGAATCGCGTGCCCTGGCGCGGCAACGCGCTGCCGGTGATTGCCGGCGAGAAGTTTTCGCGCTGTATCACGGCGCATGCGCCCTCGACGGTGATCCTGCCCGTGCCGCCGAATGCCGTTCGCTTCGAAGCGCGCGTGGGCCTCACGGCGCCGCAGGGCAAGGGATCGTGCGTCTTCATTGTGGAGGCGGGCGAGTTTTCGCGACGTGAGCAGATGGAAGCGCTCGTTTCGCGCATGACGAACAGCCTCGTCTCCGTCGAACGCCTCTACGCCCATCGCCGCGCGGCGAATCCCGAGAGCGCGCAGGTGCTGGATCTCGTCGATCTGCAGCTCGCCTCCGTGCGCAAGGCGGTTGCGCTCTTGACCGCGAAGGACGCCAAACTCACGCCGAACCTGCTCGCGGCCGCCGAACGGACGCTCGGCACGGTCGACGCCGTTCGCCGCATGCTGATGATCGACCTCAACCCGGCGATCTCGTTCGACCGCCTGCTCTTCATCCGCCGCAACAACAACCGCAACCATCTGCCGTGCAACTGGCAGAGCAACTCGATGCTGCCGAAGGACGGGCACGACAACGAACTGTGCTTCTTCGACATCCGCGGCCCGCGTGCGGGCCAGACGGAACTCCTCTACAAGCCTGAGGGCGGGCGCCCGATCCTCGATGTCGAGCTCCACTGGAACGCCGACAAGCTGCTCTTCTCGGGCGTCGCCGCCTCGAACGCCTGGCATGTGATGGAGCTCGACCTCGCCTCGCGCAAGGTCCGCCAGGTCACGCGCGATGCGGCGGGCGACATCAACCACTACAACGCCTGCTACGTGCCGGACGGCCGCATCGTCTTCACCTGCACGGCCCTCAAGTACGCCGTGCCGTGCGTGTGGGGCAATGCGCCCGTTGCGAACCTCTTCCGCTGCAATGCGGACGGCTCGGGAATGGAGCTTCTCGCAAACGACCAGGAGCACGCGTGGTGCCCCGAGATCATGCCCGACGGACGCGTCATGTACCTGCGCTGGGAATATACGGATCTGCCGCACGCGAATGCGCGCATCCTCTTCACCTGCAACCCCGACGGCACGAACCAGCGCGCGCTCTACGGCAGCAACTCCTTCTGGCCCGGGAGCATGTTCTACGCGCGGCCGATTCCCGGCAAGCCCACGCAGTTCGTCGCGGTCCTGACTGGCCACCACGGCTTGCGCCGCCAGGGCCAGCTCGGCCTCTTCGACGTGACGAAGGGCACGGAGGAAGGCGAGGGCGCCCTCCAGCTGCTGCCGGGCTACGGCAAGCCGGTCGAGCCCATCGTGCGCGACCAGCTCTACAACGGCACGTGGCCGATGAACCTGCATCCGTACCCGCTCGACGACACGACCTTCCTCGTCTCGCGCAAGAACCGG
>JAZLJP010000022.1:0-14601 GCA_045617985.1 Kiritimatiellia bacterium | reverse complement strand
ATCTACACGGAGGTCTCAGGTTCGATGGTGACGAACCTCCGGCAGACGTTCATCGACGGCGGCGTGGATCTCGTCCTCGGCGGCCACATGCACGGCTACGAGCGGCTCTTCTTCAACGGTGTCACCTACGTGGTGAACGGGTGCGCGGGCTATCTCGACCATCCGCTCAGCGTCGTGCACAACTGGGGCGATGCCTCGGTGGTGGGCGGCCACAGGGACGTGCCGTTTCTCTGGGCGCGCCAGTCGCTGGCCGACCGCAACGTTCTCGGCGCGGCCGAGCCCGTGCGCATGGGCATGCTCATGGGCTATGGCGAACTCGCGTTCAAGGGGAACGAACTCATCTACCGCGCCTTCGGCTTCAATGCGGACGGCAGCTACATCGGCGTGTTCGATGCGTTCCGCCTCACGTCGAAGACGGTCGCCGCACCTGCGGCGCCGGCGGGTAGTGCGCCCGTGTGCGCCGATCCTGCGTCTTTCGCGGAATTCACCACGAAGCCGGTCACGAACGCGAAGTGGAAGGAATACGCCGATGCGGCGGGCCTTGCATTCACCTATCCGGACGAGGCGGCGGACGCGCCCGTGACGGATGTCTCCAAAACGGAGATCGAAGCGTTCCTCGCATGGCTCAACGGTTCGACGGGCACCTACCGCCTGCCGACCGCAGGCGAACTCGCGGCGGCGTTCAATGGGAATTTCGCGCGGGAGATTTCGGAATGGACCTCGACCGTTGACGCGGCGCGTGGGCGCTGCCGTATCCTCGGCGGCCCGGCGTGTGCGGTGCCGGGCACGTGGGCGCGTGCGGCGGATCGGCCCGAAATGCTTTCGGCCGACTGTTCGGCCACCTACCTCGGCTTCCGTTTGGCGATGGGCCCTGCGCCGGCCGAGCCGGACACCCTGGCCGCCGCCGCCGCGGCCGCGCTCGCGTTGGGTTCGGGCGACACGGGCGCCTACAAGTGGGAGAACGGCCGGCTCGTTTCGATTGCGGATACCTGGTTCGGCACGCATCCGAGCGCCCTCACGTTCGATGTGCCGGTGGTGCTCACGGGTACGGGCGTGCTCGACTATTCCAGCAACAAGGCGCTCACGCTCAATGGCGGCCTTGTGATGCCGAGGGCAACGGGCTTCACGAAGCGCGGCACGGGTGCGCTCACGCTTCGCGGGCCGGTGCGCGTGGGGGCCACGGTGGGGTCTTCGGCGGCGGAACTTGCGGGTTTCGTCTTCACGAGCAATGGTTCGCTTACGCTTGACGGCGTAACGTTCGCCGGTACGGCGGCGGCGTTCCGCACGGCGAACAAGAAGGTGTATCTCGCCGGCACGAACGACTTCTCGTCGGCCGCGCTCGCGTTCAATGGTTCCTCGGTGACGGACCTTGCGCTCGCCTCGGGGGCGAACGCGGCCTCGCTCGCGGTGCGGTCGATCCGGCAGTACACGGAAAATGCGAACGCCGCCTACGGTGTCGGCGCCGGCGTCACGGTGACGTGCGCGGAGGACGTGAAGGTGGCGCAGGCGCTGTATGTGATCGACGGCAAACTGGATGCGGGGGCGGTCAATGCGACGGGGAACAACGGCCCCTACTTCCAAGGGGCGGGCACGCTCGCGCTCGGCTACCTGGGTTCGTTCGAAAATTCCTGGACGCGCTGGGAGCTCACGAACGTCGTCTTCACGACGGCGCGGCCGATTCGCAACAACGTGGCGTCGAGCCGCAACCGCCATCAGGTAGAGGGAGCTTCAACGCGTTTTGCGGCGACCTGCGACTGGTCGATAGGACCGCGCGATGAATTGAACATGCCGGTGGAGTGGTCCACGGACCTTCTGCGCACGCCCTCGCCGCGGCTCGTTTTCGATACGCTCGATCCGATGGACGGTACGACGGCGCACACGTTCGAATTCTCGCCGAATCTCGCGAATGGCGCGTGGGGCTTTACGAAGGTGAATCCGGGCATGCTCGTTCTGAAGGGCGCCTATGCGAATTCGGGCACCATCCGCGTGGAAGGGGGCGTGTTGCGCCTTGCGGGTGAAACGTCGCTCGTGGCGGACGACTTCTCGGTGGGGCCGGAGGGTACGCTTGAACTGGCGGGCACTTCCACGGTTGAACGAGTCGTCTTCGCGGGCGGCACGCTCGCGCCGCACCGCGGGGCGCGTTTGGCAGGAAATCTGCAGGGCCCCTACACGGTGGCGGAGCCTGCGGGCGAGGTGCTCACGCTCGCGTTCGGCTCGTTGTTCACGGGCAAGGCCACGCTTGCGAACGGAACGCCGAAGTTCCGGCTTTCGTATGCGTTTGAAAACCGTGCGGCGCTTGGCGTCGCCTACCCGGTGCTCGTTGGGTCCGCGCTCACGGCGGAGCAGGTCGCGGTGACGGCCGATCTCGATCCACAGCGTTTCACGCCCATCACGTGCGTCAATCGTGCGGGCGATGTGGACCTCGTCATGATGCCGGCGGAGGCGAAGGCCGCCTGGGGCGGCGATGCGGTGTCCATCTACGGTACGTTCACGCCGCAGGACGGCTATAGCGCCCGCTTCGAGCTTCAGAACGGCGCAACGCTCAACCTGCGCGAGAAGACGGCGGCTTGGCCGATCGAAGGGACAGGCCCGCACACAACCCCGCTCGCCTTCGCCGACAACGCGACGATCACGATTGAGGTGGCGGAACGTAATTCCGCAAAGGACGAAAAGATCGTCTCGTGGACTGCCGCCCCCGAAAATCTCTCGACGCTGAAATTCAAGTTTGGAACCACGGCGAGATATTGCACATCGCCGCGCGTCACCGCCGACGGCATCTGGGTGCGTCCCTTCAAGCAGTTGATCCTCTTCCGCTGATGGGGTGTGATCTCGTAAGGCATGTCATCAAATCGAAACACCCGGGAGATTTTCGTTTCACTAGACCCAAGTAAAGAGGAACATAAGAGTATGAATATCGTCACCCCTCTAACCGCATTTCTCCTTTCCCTCTTTTTCGCCATCGCCCTTCACGCGGGCAATCAAGACCTCGTGACGGCGGCGCGGCAGCAGATCGGCGTGACAACGACCTATCGCCCCGCCTACGTGCGCCTTGCCTATCCGAACGGCGATGTGCCGCGCACGGAAGGCGTGTGTGTGGACGTGGTCATCCGGGCCCTGCGCGATGCGCGTAAGGTCGATCTTCAGAAGCTCATTCATGAAGACATGAAGGCGAACTTCGCGCGCTACCCGAAGAACTGGGGGCTCAAGAAAACGGATCCGAATATCGACCATCGTCGCGTGCCCAACCAGCAATGTTATTTCAAGCGGCGCGGCTGGTCGCTCGCTGTAACGAAGGAGCCAGCCGATTACCAACCAGGCGATTTCGTCACCTGCACCGTAGCCGGCCGCCTCCCGCACATCATGATCGTGAGCGACCGGAAAACGAAAACCGGTACCCCCCTCGTCATCCACAACATCGGTAACGGTACCCAAGAAGAAAACGCCCTCTTCGCCTACCCTCTCACCGGCCACTATAGAATCAAGTGATAAGTGCCCTAGTAGTCGTCCCCCGCAAAACTCCGCAATTGAAGTCCCCCCGCTGCCGCTTCATGCATCCCAACCACCAGGCAAGAGCGATACCCCTCTGAATGTCTTCGGTAAGATTGACATTCGCCCCGCCCCCGCCCGAGTGGCACTATCGGGTCTGACCTTATAGTGCCACTGGCGCAGGGAACTGCACGATGCGCGGATGCGCCCAATCAATTCTTCCTTCACAAACGATTTCGCTTGCGAACATTTGGGGACTGTCCCCGTGAGGTTTTCGTGGGGACTGTCCCCGTGAGGTTTGGATTGTTGGATTCCGTAACAGGGACTGTATCCCTCGACATCCGTTCTACTCGATTCATTGCCGCCTCCATTTGCCGTTCCCGCACGCTCACGCCACACGGTCCCAGACGAACCTGCCGCAGTCTTCGAGGGCCTTCGCGAACGACGGACAGGGGAAGCCGCGCGGCAGCCCGTCCGCCGCAGCCCGCGCGAGCGAGGGGTCGTGGCCGATGTACGCCCCGCGGGTGAACGCCGGCACGCGGAGGCGGACCGCCTGCGCCGCGCTCGTCGTCCCGCCGTCCCCGTCCTTCGGGACGCGGTGCGCGGCGTCCCCGAGCGCGAAGATCGCCTCCATGACGGCCCGGGCCTCCTCCCACGGGCGCCCGAGCAGCCTCCCGTACCCGCGGCGGCTCGCCTCGGAGAACGGGCCCTCGCCCGTCGCCGAGCCGAAGCTGCACCACCGGTACTGCGAGGGGCTTTCGGCGAGCCCCGCCTTCACGGGGTTGTAGTCGTCGTAGGCGGCGACGCCCGCCCGCACCTCGGCGGCGTCCTCCACGAGGGAGCTGTGGAAGCGCCCCTGCCACACCGCCCCCTCGTGCCCGCGCTCGCGGTTGTAGGCCATCGCGATGCGCTCCTTGAGGGTCTTGACGAACTGGGAGACGTTGTACATCCGCCGCGCGTAGCGTTCCTTGGCGGCGTCGACCGCGCCGCCGCCGCCCTCCGCGCGCATCTCCGCCCACGCCCTGCGCATCCGACCGATCCGCTCCCCGTCGCCGTACAGCGACAGCAGCCGGCCGAGCATCTCCTTGTCCGGCAGTTCGAACCCCACCTTCGGCCGGGGACAGTCCCCGTTTAGACCACCTTCCCCACGGGAACTGTCCCCGCCGGACCCGCCCTCCCGCTGGGGACTGTCCCCGTTGGATACGCCCTCCCCGAGGGGACTGTCCCCGGCGGCGGGAGCCCAGCGGGGGACGCGGCATTCGGCCGGACGCATCCCGAAGGCCTGCGAGTCGGGCTCGCGGCCGGGGTCGGTCCAGTACTTCTCGGGCACGCCCGGCACGTGGACCACCAGGTGGAAGTGGTTGTCCATGACGCACCAGGCGTAGACCTCGACGCCGCTGAACTCGGCGACGCCGTGGATCCACCCCGCGATACGGTCCTTGAAGGCGGGATCCGAGAAGAGAAACGCCCCGTGGGCGACCCTCGAGGTGACGTGGTAGACGGCGTCCCTAAGGACGACACGGTTCTTCCTGGCCATTTTCCTGCTCCTTTCTGAAGTCTGCCCCCGCCAGGCGGCGCTTCCGCCCGACAGCGCGGGGCCAACCATGGAGTATGCGGAAAATGGCGGGCAAATGTCAAAACATTGTCAGCGGAAATGCAAAAACATTGTCGACCGCGCCAGAAAAGCCCGCGAAACCTCGCCAATCGGGGACAGTCCCCACGGGTTCTACAATAGCGTTGTAAATTCGGTAACATTCAAACGGGGTCTGTCCCCACGGGTTCTCGGGGTCTGTCCCTGCGGAGTCCGCCAAACGGGGACTGTCCCCATCGGAACTTTTGGGGACAGTCCCCATTGGAATCAGTACAGATCCCGAGGGGGACTGTCCCCGTCCGCTCAATTTCCAGTACAGAGGGGGACTGTCCCCACAGGTCGTCCCCTACCTTTCTGCCACCAGATCCCGAGGGGGACAGTCCCTGTAAGGATTAGATCCCGAGGGGGACAGTCCCTGTAAGGATTCCTAACCGCATGGGGACAGTCCCTGTGAGGATTGTCCCTATGAAGATTCCCGTAACGTCAACGCTTACACGCTGCGGCGGGCGCTTCACGTATGAAATCGCGTCCGTCATAGGCCTTCGGCACGTAGCCGTGGCGCGACCCCTGCACCCAGAAAATCTTCTTCGGGCAGGTCATGCTGTTCCAGAGTTTCGCAAGGCCGGTCGGCGGGCAACAATAGTCGCCCAGCCCCGCCCGCGTGATGATCGTCGTGCAGGTCGCGGGGATGCGCTTCGAGAAATTCACCGCATCGAAGTAGCCCATCGCGTCCGTCCAGGCGATGTACCAGCCGTCGCCTGCAAGCTTCTGCGCGGGATCCTTGCGGAGCTTGCCGCTCGTGTAGAGGTCACAGCACCAGGTGATGCAGCTTTCAGCCCGCGTCACACCTTCACCGCAACCGGCCGCCCAGATGGTCTGCAGACCGCCCTGGCTGCCACCGGAGGCGATGAGATCCTTGCCGTTCCATCCCTTCACCGTCTTCAGGTACTGGAGCGCGCGCTTGACACGCAGAACCATGCCATTGAAATAGGCGACTTCCGGATCGGCGTTCTGCGCCGGATCGAACGCATAGGACATGTCATGCGAACGGATTTCCCACCGCAGCGCCTTCGTATCGGCATCAGTCGCACCGAACGCAGGAAGTTTGAGGCCGTGCGCATTGATATTGAGGACGATCTCATTGTCGCGCGCCGAGTTCGGCGCCGCATGCACACATCGATCACCGCTGTAGCCGTGCGTTTCAAGGCGCGCCGGGAAGGTCACGCCGCAGTCGACGGCTTTCGGCACCGAGAGGTAGCCCGTCACGGAACGCAACCCCGCACACGGCACCTGCACCGCGTAGAGGCGCGCGTTCTTGTTCCTACAGGGCAGTTCCTTCAGTTCGGGCTTGATCGCCACGAGGTCGAGGCGCCTGAACTGACGCCCCCAGAACGCGTCGAAATCCTTCGGCTCCGGATAGGGCGTAAGCGAATCGATCTCCACGCCGGCGCCGCCGTCGAAGAAGACTTTCGAATACGCCTTCCCCTTCTTATCGACAACCGTCGCGAGAACGCGCACGAAGCCGGGCTTCGCGAGGCGCGTCTTGTAGACGAACGGCGCCTTCGTGAACGGTACGCGCCCCTTCTCCACGATCCCGTCGTCACCCGTTCGCGACCAGTCGAGGAAGTAGTCGCCCGCCACGAGTTCACCCGCAATGTTCTGCGGCGTGAGCGTGAAGACCATTTCTTCGCCCGGCTTGTAGAAGAGCGGATTCTTATCCGTCTTGCCCTGAATCCACGCCCGATCCAGCACGCCGCCAAATACGCCAAACGCCACCGCACACGTAAGCGCCACGAACAGCATCTGTTTTTTCATTTCAAGATCCTTTGTTTAAAAGTGAATGGTCGTCGATCAGGCGTAGCCGGCGGGAACGGACATGTCGCCGACGGGCGGGAGCGTCTTCCAGGCGCCGCGCGTGAAGTCCGGCACGTTCTGGGGCTGCGAACGATTCCGCACGCTGCGTTCGGAGAGTTCGAAGATCGAGCTCCAGGTGGCGAGATCGTAGACGTCGATGTCGAGCGGCAGGCCCTTGCGCAGGCAGTAGCTCCAACGGAAATCCATGAAGTAGTCCATGCCGCCGTGACCGCCCAGTTTCGCGCGCTCGGCATAGTGCGCCCACATCGGCGAGCGGTACTTGGCGGTGAACGCCTTCTTCTCCGCCTCGCCCATCCAGCCCGCGCCGCGGGGGAACTGCTTTTCGAGGGTGATTTCCAGCGGATTCGCGTTGAAGGTGCCGTTGAAGCCGTAGAGCTTGTATTCGCGGCAATAGGGCATCGGGCAGTTGTTGCACTGGCGCAGCATGATGGTTTTGCCCTTGGCGGTACGGAGAAGCGTGGTGTTGAAGTCGTTGGACTCGAACTTGACCTTCGCGACCGGCGCATCCGGGCCATACGTCTTTCTGGCGACCTCCTGCCAGGCGAACGGTTCGCTGCCCATGGAAACGAGATGATCGAGGCGGTCGCCGCGGTTGATGTCGAGCGCGAGCGCAAGCGGGCCGAACTGATGCACCGGATAGCACATGCCCGTGTGGTCTATCAACGCCTGCAACGACGAGAAGATCTTGTCGCGGGAAAGGAAACCCTGGTTGTAATACGGCATCGGCGCGCGGGTGTTGTGGAGGTAGCACCCCTCCGCGTGCATGATCTCGCCCAGCACCTTCCGATGCGCCACGTTGATGAGCATCATCTCCTCGTCGCCGTAGCTGCAGTTGGCGAGCACCGCGCAATGGCGGCGGTACTTTTCGGAAGCCTCGATGAGCTGCCAGCCCTGTTCGATCGTACGGCAGCCGGGCACTTCCATGAGCGTGTGGAGCCCGCCCTGGAGCGTGCGGAGCGCGATTTCGGTGTGGGAGATCCAGTTGGTGTTGATGTGCACCACGTCGCAGACGCCCGCATCGGCGAGCTGCTTGTAGCCCTCGGGCCCAACATATCCCTTCGGCTCGGGGAAGCCTGCACGCTTGACGATATCCTGGCCCTTCCGAACCCGGTCCGCCAACAGGTCGCACACCGCAGTGACCTGTACGCCAGGCACCTTGCAGAGGCGGGCAACCGCCGAGCTCCCGCGCCCGCCGATGCCGATGACGCCCACCCGCACCTTGTCGAGCGGCTTGTCGGCAAAGCCGCGCATGGGCGCCCCCGCCGTCTTCACTCGCTCGTTCGCCGCCATCGACGCTGCCGCCACCGCCAGGGTGGCGATTCCCAGAAACTCTCTACGCTGCATTGCCGTTCCTTTCTTCAACTACAAGAGGAGTGTACTCCAAAGGTTGGAGAGCCCCCAAAGTTCATCACGTGAAATCCGGATGAAGAGTTTGTCTTCCGTACCCTCACGCCAGCTCATCACGCCCATGCCGTCGCCCCTGACTTGACGAAGAAGCCGCAAGACCACTTGGAGTTTAGCGCTATCGAACGGCATCATTTTCGCCGCGACCTTCGGAAGGCAAAGGCGCATCACCGTGGTGGGCGAGCAGAACATCGCATTCGCCGTGGACGGGAGCAACTTCGCTTCGGGAAGGATCTTCGAAAGGCGCGCCGCCGGCGAGAGCCCCGTGTTTGCCGCCCCCGTACCATCGAGGAAGTAGCCTGTCGCGCCCGCGCCGTTGAGATAGCGGAGCGAAGAGCGCACATACGCACCGAACTCGGGGCCGGCCATGCCAAAGATGTCTTCGGCCACGTGAACGTCGGACGGCGTGGTGGTGGTGCCAAAGAGCGGCGCCGTCACGGGAATGCCCGGGAAATTGAGCGCGCCGGGCACAAGCGGCTTTCGGAAAACCTTACCGAGACGGCCCGAGCCACGCAGTTCAAGCCCCTTCGGCCCCATCCGCACGGCAATCATGCCGCCTGCGCAGACATCCGTACCGAACACCGCCCGTGCACCCGTTGCATCCATGCGAATGTAGGCGAGATCCTGCCCGAGCGGACGCGCCCGCGCCGATGCCGAGAAGGAATACGCATTCGCCGCCATGGCCGGCGTCGGCCCGAGAACGGCCCACTGGCCATCCGGCGCGAACCACGCCCAAAGCGTCCGCTTGATCGTACGCCCCGGCGGTACGCGCACGGTGTTGAGCACGTCCGGCACCGCCTGGGGATTCCGCTGCAGAAAGGCCGCCCGCGTCATGGTGGTGGGGTAGACGATCGTCCAGCGCTTCATCCGGTCGAGATCCGAATCGGACGGATGCTTCGAGGCCGCCACGCGCGCCGAAATCGTGGGCTCCACATAGCACACGGCCACACCGTGCGCGTTGGAGCGCATCGGCCCGAAAAGGATCGCAGCCCCCTGGTTGCGAATGGCCCGCGGCACCGTGTAGGTGAGCACGAGGTCGCGCGACCCCTTGCCGGCGATCCCGGCAACCGTCTGCGCGATTCGTTCGAGGTTCGCAAACGCCACCGTACCAGCCGGCCGGTAGGCAAGCCGCGGAGAGGCCGCGCGGGACGCGGCCGAGGCGGCGGGCACCGCCTTACGCGGCCCGCCGAAGACAACGGCGGCCGCGCCAAAGAGCACAACCGCCGTGATGAAGATTCTCCTCTTCATGAGTCCAGAATTCCGGGCTTGGGGATTCGGATTACTTCGCCGCCTGAGCCGCCGCGATGATCCCGGCGAAATCAGCCGCCTTGAGAGCCGCACCGCCGATGAGGCCGCCGTCGATATCCTTCTTGGCGAGGAGCTCGGCCGCATTGCCCGGCTTCATGGAGCCGCCGTACTGGATGCGCACCGTCTCGGCCGTTTCGGCGCCGACAAGCTGCGCGAGGAGCGAGCGGATGAGCGCATGCACTTCCTGCGCCTGATCCGGCGTCGCCGTCTTGCCCGTGCCGATCGCCCACACCGGCTCGTACGCGATGACGAGCTTCGCGCAATCCGCCGCCGTCACGCCCGCGAGGCCCACCTTCATCTGGCGGCCGATCACTTCGGTGAGAAGCCCCGCTTCACGCTCCTGGAGCGTTTCGCCCACGCACACGATGGCCGTGAGGCCCGCGGCGATCGCCGCACGCGCACGCTTGTTCACCGTCTCATCCGTTTCGCCGAAATACTGACGGCGCTCGCTGTGGCCGATGATCACGTACTTCGCACCGGCATCGAGGATCATGCCCGTGGAGATTTCACCCGTGAACGCGCCATGGTCTTCCCAGTGGCAGTTCTCCGTACCCACGCCGATGGGCGTCCCCGCCGCCGCCGCCACCGCCGCAGGCACGTCGATCGCGGGCGTGCAGCACACGATTTCGACATCCGAATAGGCCGCCGTCGCTTCAGCGGCGCCCTTCACGAGGGCCGCCGTCTCGGACGGCTTGATGTTCATCTTCCAGTTGCCGGCAATGATTTTCTTACGCATTGGATTTACCTTAACCTTTCAATTGAAATAAGTTCTTCCATTATAGCATTTTCATCGCCTCTATGCAATTCCTCGTTGCAAGGTTTGAAAAGTCGCGGAGGCTGCCTTTTCAAAACCTTCTGGATATGATATAATGCGCCCAATCATCGGAGCAATTATGGAATCATGAGGAACCATGACGCAAGAAGAAGAGATGTTGGCGTGGTTGCAACGTTACCGCGACCATGACGTGATCAAGCTCATCACCGGCGTACGCGGGTGTGGCAAGTCGACGTTGCTCAACGCCTATCGTTCGCGTCTTTTAGCCGAGGGGGTAGCGGAAAAGCGCATCATCATGCTGAATCTTGAAGCGCCCCAGCACCGCAACATCCGTGCGCCGGAAGACTTGCTTGATTACATCACTTCCAAGGCACCCGCAAATCAACGCTTCTACCTCCTCTTGGATGAAATCCATGAACTTCATGGGTTCGACATCGCCCTCGGCAGTCTCTTCGCCCTCAAGCATTTCGATATCGTTGCAACCTGTTCGAACAAGAGCCCCGTCTCCAACCATTTCAACGCCTATCTGTCCGGCCGATTCGTGCATGTGGAAATGACCACGCCGCCCTTCTGCGAAATTCCCGCGCGCAGAAACGGCACATTTGAAAGGCGGCTCGAAGACTACCGGCACTTCGGCGCCCTTCCCTATATGTTCCGCCTGCGCGACGATCCGCAAGCTGCGGGAAACTACCTGACCGGCCTTTGGAATACGATTCTCGTCAAGGACATCCTCTCGCGCAACCGCATTGCCGACTCCCAACTGATCGAACGTCTGCTCGAGCGCATTTACGAGCATACGGGAGAAATCGAATCCTTGCGTAAACTGGGCGCGCATGCGACGGTTGACGGGCGTGAAGCCGCGCCAAATACGATCGAGACCTATCTGCAGGCCATCGATGAATCGATGCTCGTCAGGCGCGTGTTGAAATTCGACGCCTTCACCGGCGAAGCCGTAAAAAGCGGCTATTGTTTCTATTGGGCAGACCTCGCGCTCGGCCATAACCGCTACGGCGATTTTCCGGGCGCGCAAACGAATATCGCGAGAAATCTCATTTACCTGGAACTCTGTGCCCGCGGTGGAACCGTGCGATGCGGCCGTTACGACAAGGCGGATTTCGACTTCGTTGTCGTTGACAAGAACGATTTCCACTGTTGGCAGTATGCGCCAGAGCTCATGGGCGACCGCCTGCCCACTTGTATCACGAGCCCGTTCCGGCGTATTCCACGAAACATCCCGAAAACCGTCATCACGCGCCATCATCTCCCTCAACGCCTTCCCGTGGGGGTTGAAGCCATCACACTTGAACAATTCCTCATGAGGAAAGCCTAAGAGGAACGACCAACCCCGCTAGAGATTTAAAAAGGAGTCATCATGTCTAGGAAAGAATGCATTCTCGTGGCCGACGATGCCGCTATCGATCGCCGGATCGTCCACATGCTGTTAAGGCGCGATTATGACGTGGAAGCCGCTGCCGACGGTCTGGAAGCCGTCAAACTCCTGGAGGCGAACCCGGATCGCTATGCGTGCATCCTCCTCGACATGATCATGCCGGGGATGGACGGCTTCAAAGTTCTCGCGTTCATGCAGGAACGCAACCTCCTTGACAAGATTCCCGTTATCGCCCTCACGGCGATTTCAGACACCGAAGGCCATATCAAGTGCTATGAATCCGGTGCAATCGACATCATCGAAAAACCGTTTGACAACCGCCTGCTTCAATACAAGCTGAAATTCAACATCAACCGTTTCCACCGCCTGCAAGGCCTCGCCCCCGTGCCGGCCGAAGCGACGATCGAAAGCGAAAACGCCCACCGGCACAGCCTCATCAACAACATCCGCCAACATCTCAAGGGAACGCTTGAGATGACAGACGTGGAATTGCCGTCCTTCCTGAAAACCTTCATGGATACGTTCTCCGAATGCATCGACACGCTCAAGGGCCTCGACACGCCGCCGGATTGCCAGGTGATCCGCAACATCACCCACAAGATCTACGGGTTCGCCCAGTCGATCGGCGCACCGGAATTGAACGATTGCGCCCTCCTCCTCAACGCCGCAGCAAAACAGAACGACGCCGACGCCTGCGCGGCCGGCATCCGCCAAATGATCGCCCTCTACAGCGAATGCCTTTCCGACATGCAGTGCCCAAACTAAACGCGCCCTGCATGTCGGTGTCGAGAATCAGGCGAAATTCCCGATTTCTCTTGCGTTCGATCACAAATGTACCTTGATGCCCTCGAGGCGGCTCTTTTCGCAGGCGAAGCCGATGACGTGGCTATCGACGGACGCGGCGAGCGAGCTGGTGAGCAGTTTTTCGTCGTGCTTGTCGACCGCCATCAGGAAATCGCGAAACAGGCGGAGATCGCCGCCGCCGTGACCGTGGCTGCGGTCGACGACTTCCTGCACCTTCATGTTCCAGGTCAAGACCCGTCCCGTCATCAGATCCGTCAGCCGGAATTCCTGACCGTCGCCTTCGATCGTCCCCTTCGTGCCCATGATGCGCGTAATCCGCGCACCTCTCGTCCCCAAACCTTCGTAGGAGAAGGCAACCGTCACCCCGCCTTCGAATCCCAGCGTGGCGGCATAATGATCGGGCACGTCGTTGTCGCAGGCATAGACGCAGCGGGAATAGGGCGAGTTCTTGACTTTGGCGATCCGTACATCCGCCGGTTCGCCCCGTACCAGGTCCAGATGGTGGCCCATATAGCCATTGCGCACGTACATCTTCTGCGCGGCGAAGATGCAGCTGTCCACATACGGACAGCCCGCGAAACAGTTCGCCGGCGCGCCTTTCGGACGATTCGCGGGCACGAAGAAGCTGAGTTTGCCTTCGGCACTGACGGTCTTGCAGGGTTTGCCGATGAACCAGCGCATGATGTCGAGGTCATGGCAACATTTGGAAATGATCATCGGCGTCGATTCCTTCGAATTGCGCCAATTGCCGCGCACGAAGGAATGCGACATGTGGTATCTTTCAACCAGCTCTGCATGCTGGATGCACAGCAGTTCGCCAAGGAGCCCTCGGTCGATTGCGGACTTGATCGCCACGTAGTACGGCGCATAGCGAAGCACGTGCCCCACGCCGACGATCCGCTGCGTCTCGCGCTGCTTGGCGAGCATTTCGAGACATTCCTGTGCGGACTGCGCCATCGGCTTCTCGACCAGCACGTCGTACCCGAGGTCGAGCGCCTTGAGCACCGCATCGTAATGGAGCGCATCCGGTAAAGTCACCAACGCGATGTCGGCAAGCTTGCCGGCCTTCAGACAATCCCGGTAGTCATTGAAGCGGCGTTCCTCAGGAATGTTCCAGTTCTTCGCCATCTGATTGCGGCGAAACGGAATCAAGTCGGCCACGCCCACCACCTTCACGGTACCAGGGAATATCTTGCCGTACCTCGAATACACATTGCCACGCCCGCCCGCGCCCAGCACCACCATCGTGTACTCTCGCGACAGTTCCGCCTTCACCGGACGACTGGGGCACACCAGCGGATTGCTCTCCGACTTCGGCGCGTCCTTCGCCGTGCCGGCGGAAACTGCGGCCGCAAACATGCCGGCCCCAGTCAGAAAAGTTCTTCTACCAAGTTCTGCGTTTGCCATACGTCACTTCTCCTTCTTCATTCGATAATCGCACAAAGGCCCGTACGGATGTACACGCCAGCATTCCGGAGGTCATCGCCCCCCCCCCTAATACGGTGCCGGCGACCATGCCACCCGACATGAAGCCCATCACCGACGCCTCACGCACCAAGAGAGACAATACACGAATATTATCGCATTTTTCCGCTTGGAACGCAAGCGGAATGTCGAATTCCAAGGACGAGTAACTGTTGTTTTTTATACATCTCTTGGAAATTCCTTTGCTCTCCCCACTTGGGGTAACAGCCAAGATATTTCTTTACGGTATCAAGAAGTTCTTTTTTCGCATTCCATCTTTCACTTTCATTCAACGGATGACGCGGTCTTGTTGCCAGGGTATCGACATGGCGGCAAAAGCGATCGAAAACCACTCGAAGAGGTCCGTCATTCGCCTCCATCAACGCCTCCAGTTTTCTTGCAAGTTCTTCATGGGCGAGGGCGACGCCTTCCACGCCCTTCTTCCGCCAGGCCGCCGCCTCTCGTCTCTCATACCGGATTCGCAGCCAATACCACACCCCCATA
>JAZLJP010000021.1:0-13500 GCA_045617985.1 Kiritimatiellia bacterium | reverse complement strand
ACATCGCTGACGCAGCTGGACGGTCCGCCCAGCGGGTCGTTCCGAAATGCGCAGGGGAAGACCGCCTACTTCGACACGCCGCGCGAGGGCGGCGTCTACAAGGTCGGCGTCGCCTATGGCGACTCCCCGGTCACGGAGACGGTCTTGCTGCTGCCGCTCGCCGGTGCGGCGGTCGACGCCGTGGTGCTGGCGGATTTGGCGCATGCTAGTAACAGAGTGACTTATATAGAAACGCACTATCGAATGGCCTATAGACAATTGCCTACATTCGGTTTAAAGTGGTTTAACAATGATGGTATGGGCGATTATCTGGGTCGGGTGGATTCGGTTTCGACGCCGACCGTATGGCCGTATAATCAAGTCAATGATGAGACTGGCATGGGGGCTGTGGCGACCTGGCGCGGTCTGCCGCTTCGAATGGCCAAGATCAGTAATTTCCTTGTCGGTTACACGACCAAGCGAATCGGGGTGTGGTCGGTCTCGCGTGGATTGTCCCAGGGGATTGGAACGCATAACGATGAGTCTGCGTCGATGAGTTGGGATGCCGGGGTGGCCGTTGCCGATGGGGCCGATTACGAGGGAACGATCGGATCCATGGTGACAAATGCATGGAAAGTGTCGGATCAGAAGGAGCGGAGACTCTGGCCAAATCCTTCACCGGCCGACAACCATACGACGAGAACGTTGATCAGAGATTTCAATTTTAATTTCATTTCACCTGGTTTTACTGAAAGAATTCCAAAATGAAAATACTAGTGACGATAATGATTGCACTTGCCGCCGTCTGGTGCAAGGGCATGCCGTCGATCAATACCTTTTCGGCTGTCACGAACGACTGGTACAATGCCAACTTTACGAACGTGTACGAACTCGCGCAACACCGGATGGCGAACAATTCCAACGATGTTGTTGCGGCCTACTTGATGTTGGATTGGAATGCTGCATTTGGAAGCGTTGTCGATATTTCAAATAGTGTAACTCATGTCATACGAACATCCGATTTGGTTACGAACGCAGTTTTTTCGGCGAAATATCAAATCTTCCGTCCGTCATATTTATCCTACCGCGATGAATTTTTGTCAACTCAATCAAGCGCTGCTCTTGACACCGAAAAGTTCAAATCCTATCTGCCGCATAAAACGATGGCAAGTGAGTATATGTTGAAATTGTTGGATAGTGCGGGGCTTTGGTAGCGATGAACAGGATGGATTCCATAATGAAAACGTTAGTCGGCATCATAATTGTGTTTGTCGCCGTCTGGTGCAGTGGCATGCCGTCGATCAATACCTTTTCGGCTGTCACGAACGACTGGTACAATGCCAACTTCACGAACGTGTACGAACTCGCGCAACACCGGATGGCGAACAATTCCAACGACGTCGTTGCCGCCTACCTGATGTTGGAATGGAATATGTCGTTCGCTTCTGTTACTGAAGTTTCGAATTCTGTAACAAGGGTGATTCAATTGTCGGACACTGTGACAAACGCCGCTTTTGTCGCGACATATTCCAAAATTCGACAAGCCTGTCTTGCCTATCGTGATGAATACCTCTCGACTGTATCAGCAGCAGAAGTCGAGGCGGAACGCCACAAGGCTTATACGCCTCATACTTCTATGGTGAATTCGGAGCTTTTGAAACTGTTGGATATCGCCGGGCTTTGGTAGAGGTAGACAGCAAGGATTCCAAAATGAAAATATTAGTGACTATAATGATTGCACTTGCCGCCGTCTGGTGCAAGGGCATGCCGTCGATCAATACCTTTTCGGCTGTCACGAACGACTGGTACAATGCCAACTTTACGAACGTGTACGAACTCGCGCAACAGCGGATGGCGAACAATTCCAACGACGTCGTTGCCGCCTACTTGATCTTTAATTGGGATGCTGCATTGAATGAGTCTGGGCAGTGGTGAGACAGTTATGAGAATGATACTGTTGATAGTTCTGGGGGCTGCATGGTCGGCCCTTGGCGGGTTGCGGATCGGCGAGATCTGCCCGCGGCCGGCGGCGCTTGACGCCAACGGCCGCGAGTCGGGCTGGGTGGAACTGGTCAACGACGGTGCCGCTGCCGTCGATCTTGCCGACTACGAGCTGGTTATCCGCAAGCGTGGCAAGAAGCGTGGCGCCCAGGGTGACGGCGAGGTCAATCTATTGCCGCGCGCGGTTGCGCCCGGCGCGCGTACGCTCGTCTACACAAGCGAGATGTACGACAACGCCGAGGACTACGGCGGCGACGGCGAGACGGTGAAGACCTACGGACACGACCTCATGGTCGTGCCCGTTAAAGTTTCGCCGAAAAAATTCCCGCTGGTGGAACTCTACTGTGGTACCAACAAGTCCGAGAAGGTGCTGTGCGACGCGCTCGCGGTGCCGAGCGACATCCCCGACGGTTCCTCCCTCGCGCACGGCGAGCGAGGGCTGGTGGTGCTCGTACATCCCACGCCCGGCACGGCCGACAATCTCTCGGGGGCGTCGGTCGTAGGGCCCGAGATCGGTCCCCTGCGCGGCGTCAAGCACGACCTCTCCGACCACGAACCCTTCCCCTGTGCGACGAACGGCTGCGACTATGCGGTGTCGTTTTTCCTGAATCCGCCGGACGACGATTTCCCCGAACTTGCCGAGGTGCGGCTCCTCTACCGCGCCGGCTTTGGCGCAGTTGCCACCGCCGCCGTCGCCTGCGTGCGCGGCGATTGGGACGCAAAGGGCGGGCAGCGCTGGCACGGGACGATTCCCGCCGCCGCGATTCCCGCGCCGGGCGGGTTGCTCCGCTGGGCGGCGCTCGTCACCGACGCGGAGGGCCGCCGGTTCCGTGCGCCCGCCTTCCGCAATCCCGAAGACGGACCCGAATGGTACGGCACGATCGTCGCCGGGCACACGCTTGATTCCGCCACGCTCCAGACCTTCCATCTCTTCGCCGATTCTTCCGCGCTGTCGTTGATGGACAAGCAGTATGATTCGATTGCGTCCGCGCATCCCCTCGGGGCCCGGTGCGGCATCTACGACGCATCGACGGGGCTCTATTACGACAACGTGCGCATCGACCTCAGGGGACAGACCACCGCGTCGTTCAACAAGAAGTCCCACGGATTGCTTTTCTCCAAGGTCCAGCCGCTCAGCTGCGTCGATCCCGTCACCGGCATGGTGTTCGACGGAATCCGCAAGACCTCCTTCGTGGCGGCGTACTCCGATCCCTCGTGCCTACGCCAGGCACTCTCCTACTACGTGATGCGCGCCCACGGCATGGCCGCGCCGAACGACTACCCCGTGCGGCTCAACCTCAACGGCGCGTTCTACGAACTGGCCTGGAATTCGAACCGGTTTACGGACGAGTATCTCGAGGACATCGCCGAACTCGATCCGTTCGGATACGCATGGAAGGGGTGCGGCATGCTTTCAGGCGGCGGCGAGAAGACGTTGCCCGATCTGGGCGGCACCGATGCGGCGTCGGTCATGAACGCGTTCGCGTCCTCGATCGCGGGCGTGACGGCGATCGGCGAGAGCGGCGACGCGGTGGAACTGCCGGCGGTGACGAAGACCGTGGTGAAGACCTTCGACCTGCCCGCCTGGCTCAACTATCTGGCAACGGTCAAAATCACGCAGGAATGCGACGACGTGTGGGCCAACATCTGCATGTACCGCGACGACAATCCGTCCCTGCCCAAACGCGGCGGCGAGGCGTGGACCGGTACCTGGAGGCCGCTCGCCTACGACAACCATCTTTCGTGGGGGGCGTGGTTCTACGGTGACGATACGGGCTATGGCCGCAACGGTTTGCGCACGACCGACGACCGGTTCAAGTCGCATCCGTTCTACGGCGGGATGCGCGTCTTGTGCCACAAGTACAATTCGTCGTCGGTGTGCAACTCCGGCAATCGCGGCTACGAGGCGGTGTGGCAGAGCGCGAAGTTCCGTCGGCTCTTTCTGCGCCGTCTGCGCACGCTGATGGATCAGACGCTGCTGCCGCCCGGTACGCCGCGTGAAGCGACGCCGTTCTGGGGGTATGTCACGAGTTTGCTCGCGGCCTGTTCGGCGGAGGATGCGCTCGACCACGCGAAGTGGGGCTACGGCACGGGCACGCAGATCTGGGATTGGCCGACGGCGATGGACATGGCGCAAGGCGTTGAAGATCTCTGGAACAACTACGTCGTGCCGCGCCGGGTGCATCTCTACGAAACCCATTCCATCACCAACACCGAGAAGGGCGTCGGTTACGAGCGCCATTTGAGCGCGGGCATTCCCGCCGCGCAAAGTGCGTTCGAGCAGCTGAAGGGCCGGCTGACGGTGGAACGGTGCGACGGCGGCGTGGTGATCCGGAACGGCAACGCCGAAGAGGTGGATCTTTCCGGATGGAAGCTGAAGGGACCTGTCAAGCTGAAGTTGCCGCCCGGCACGGTGATCGACCGCTGCCAAGGGGACGTACCGGGCGAAGTGTTCGTGGTCACCAACCGTCTCGTCTATGTGAACGCGCACGAGCGCGAACTGGTCGACCAGGTGATCGTGGGCAACGCCAAGGCGGGGGAGGGACGCCTCACGTTCACGACGGCGGATGGACAGGAGGTGATGCGCGAGAAGGCGCATCCAACGCTGCGGATCGAAAGCCGGGCGGGACGCGACTTCCAAGTGGCGGAGCTGTCGGTGACGGTGGAGGGCTTGGAAGATCCGGTGGAGAGTCCGCTTGTGGTGACGGCCTTGACGGCCGATGGTGCGCTCGCGGCACGTGTCCCCGTCGCGGCGCCGTCGAACGGCGTCTACCAGGTTGTCTTACCGGGACTCGATGCCGGCGCGGTGTATACGTTCAAGGCCGAACTCGATGGCGATGAAATCGCGCACACTGAGCCGCTCGCGCGTCGGCGCACGGGATGGATCGACGAAGACGCGGAGACCTTCCTCGGGGCGTCGGCGGCGAAGTGGCGCTATGACGAAGACACGCTCGCGGCAAAAGCCGGCAAGATCGATATCGCGGTGGGTGAACAGGCGGCGACGGCGGAGTTCACGCCCGATGCCGCGACGGGACGGGTCTATTCGGTGACGCATCGCGTGACGTTCGACGCGCCGGGCGAATGGTCCGAAGAACAGGAGGCGGTAAAGCCGCGCGCGGCCTTTCGGGTGGTGGTGGACGACGCGGGCGTTTGCCGGTTTGCGCTCTACGGCGAAGGCGGGTGGCATGTCAATGCGGAAGAGGTGGCGCAGTTCGGCATCGAATACGAGCTGCGGGTGACCTTCGATGTCGCGGCACACGAGGTGGCGTATGCGCTCGTGACGGCCGCAGGCGAAGTGCCGCTCTGGCGCGGCGCGGTGGCCAATGCCGAACCGGTGGCGGTGGCGAAACTGCAGTATCGGGGCAACGGCAGCGTGAGGAAGATCGACGGCGACGTGTACGATGTGAATGTGGCGGCGGTGAACGGCGTAGATTATGAAACGGTGTCGAACGCGGTGGCGGCGGCGGGCGGTTCGGCGGTGACGCTGCTACATGACGCCTCGTACGCGCCGGGGCCCGAGGGGCGCTTCCGCATCGCCGCCGGCGGTTACACGCTCGAACTGACAGGCGGCGCGTGGGGGGCGTTTTCGGCATGGGCGAAGCGGCATCCCGGCGTGTTCGACGGCACGCGCACGATTGGCGCGGCGGGGGCGCGCTTGACGGCGTATCTTGATCTTGGGGAGTTGCTGGACGAGGCGACGCTTGCGGTGCTCGCGAACGAGGGCGTGAAGATCGTCGCGGCGAATTTCGCGGCGGGTGCCGTCGAGGTGGAGATGTGCGTGAAGGGGCTCGCGGTCGGTGAAACCGCGAAGGTCGAGGACATCGCGAAAGTGTTCGGAATCCTTGGTGCGGAGCGTTGCGGCGACGGGTTCACGCCCGCGTCGGTCGTCTATGTGGAAGGCCCTCGGCGCACCGCCACCGGCGGCGTCAAGTGCAAGGTGGCTCCGCCGGCGGATGCGCGCCAGTATTTCTACCGAGGCGTGATGCGCCTCGCGGATTGAGGAAGAAAATGACATGAAAAAGAAAACCCGCCTGCGGCACAAAAGTCAAAAATGTCAAATAGGTGCCAAAATAGGAGGTCGTAAGTTTTAGCACAAAAGTCAAAAATGTCAAATAGGTGCTAATTGTTGTTGATTGCTAGGTCGAGATTTGGTAACATACACAAAAATTAACGAGGAAGAGCAATTTATGTTCTATGGTCGTCAGTGTCAACTTGAGCAATTGGGGCGACTGCTCCGTAAGCAGGTTGGGTCGTTTGTGACCTGCCGCGGACGTCGGCGGGTGGGTAAAAGCACGCTGATCGAGAAATTCGCGTTAGACCATGGGGCCCGCTTTATAAAGTTGGAGGGGGTGAAGCCGAAGTCCTCTTACACGAATGCCCATGAACTTCGAGCCTTTGCCGAACAATTGGCGGCAGTGACGGGGGCCGATAGTACGCCGCCTTCAAACTGGTTGAATGCATTCATTCGCTTGGATCGGGAAATTCGTGATGACGGTTGGACGGTTGTGCTTTTGGATGAAATTGCCTGGTTCGGCTATTATGATCCGATGTTCTCGGATACGTTGCGCATTGCGTGGGAAAACTATTGGCGAAAACATGATCGGTTGGTGGTCGTCGCCTGTGGCAGCGTTTCAAGTTGGATCAAGGATAATATCATCGACAACAAGGCATTTCGCGGACGTCGGTCTCTTGACATGGTTGTGCCCGAACTGCCGATTGCCGAATGCGTCAAGTTCTGGGGGGAACGGGTGGGGCGTATCGACCCGACTGAGATCATTGACGTTCTCTCGGTCACTGGCGGCGTTCCGATGTATTTGCAGGAAGTCGATCCGGCGGCATCGGCGGACGAGAATATTCGCCAGTTGGCCTATTCCCCGAATTCGGTGCTGCGCGTCGATTTCGATGATATGTTCAGTGACGTCGTGACCGAACAGCCGCTGTTCACAGGGAAGGTTCTACGAACCCTACTTGGTGGTCCAAGAACGGCGACCGAGGTGGCATCCGCGCTGGAGATGGAGAAGGGCGGGCGGATATCTGATGCTTTGGAACGGTTGGGAGAGGCGGGGCTGGTGGCGCCGGATGCGGGAATCAATCCTGAAACAGGTGCCCACGTGCGCGAACGTCGTTATCGTCTAAGGGACAATTACACGCGCTACTATCTCAAGTTCATTGAACCTGTGAAGGACATGATTGATTCAGGCGCGTATCGATTCACGTCATTATCGCGTTTGGACGGGTGGGATGCGATCATGGGGCTTGGTTTTGAAAATCTGGTCGTCAACAATGTGGCGGAGTTGATTGACTGTTTGCATCTTGGTGGGTCGTTGGTTACCTCTGCGGCGCCCTATCGCAAGATTGGCAGCAAGCGCCGAGGTAACGGTTTCCAAATCGACTTGCTCATCCAGACAGAGGGAAGCATGTGCCTGACGGAAATCAAGCGGCAGAAGAAGATTGGCAAGGAAGTCATCGGAGAAGTGGATGCCAAGGTGCGCAAGATATCACGTCCTGAAGGGGTTTCGATCCGAACGGCTCTTGTCTACGACGGCGAATTAAACCCTTCGGTAGAGGCGAACGGGTATTTCGACGCCCTGGTTCCGTTTGCCCGTCTGATGGGCGTTTGACCGAATAAAGGTAGGATTGGTGAAGATGACGAGGATTTCATTTCAAGCCGTTGTGGCGTTAGTAGGTGTGGTGTATGCGTCCGTGGCGTTGGGTGCGGCGCAGCTTCGGATGGTTGTGACGGAGGCGGACCGCACGGGCGTGCGCGATTCGACGGCGGCGATTCAGCGTTGCCTTGATCGTGTTTGTGCGGCCGGTGGCGGCACCGTGTATCTGCCCCCGGGCGACTATCGCATCGGTACCCTCTCGCTTGGGGAAAACACGCGTCTTGAACTCGCGGGCGGCGCGGGGGCGAAAGCGACGGCCGGCTGGACGCCCGAGGCCATGAAGCGGGCGATGGATCCCGCCGTTTCCGCCATTATCCGCACGACCGGCAAGAGCGTGTGCAACATCTTTCTCTACAACCTCGTTCCGCCCGCTTCCATCACGAACGGGTGTGGCAACATCGCCGTGGAAGGCGGCACATTCGATTGTGCGGACCGGATGAAAGTGCTTGCCTTCGTGTGTGCGAAGGGCGTGCGCGTGTCGAACATGGTCGTGAAAGATCTGCCGAACAACCACGCCTTCCAGATCGGCGGTTGTTCGGATGTCGAAATCCGGAACTGCCTCTTTGCGGGCTATAATTTCGGCAGTAAAAAGGGAAGCTGCCTCACGCGCGAAACGATCCAGCTGGAGACGACAAGCCCGGCGGCGATCACGGGCTCGCGTACGCCCTGTGCGCCCATCTTCTGCTCTGTCGGCGACTATCGCCCGAACAGGCGAGTGACCGTGGCGGGCTGCTGGTTCGGCGCGAGCGAGCGGCGCGGTTCGCAGCTCATTCCGCTGGGGCATCACGGCGCCGCGCGGTCCTGCAACGGGCTCGTCTTCACCGGCAATGTCATCGACAATCCGCGATACTGCGGGTTGCGGCTTGCGAATGTCTCAGACGTCCTCCTCGCGAACAATGCCTTCATCTCCTCTTCCGCCCAGAAGGCACACCTCAATGCCGATTCCGCCTTCATCACGATCTGGGGTAAAGCGGCCCTTCGCCGCAGAGAGAAGGGAATCGTCCTTCGGGACAATGCCTACAAACTTTCGCCCACCTCGTCGTTTCCCCGTCTTTGGGTTTCCCCGGCACGTGCAAGAGAAGTGCAGGAAAAGGGCACCCGCTGAAAGGGTGCTCAAGCCCGCGAGACAAAACCAAAGCAGGTCGGTTATTGTGCCGTTCTTGCTCCATCATTGTGGTTTTGATATAATATTTCTGTTGGCGTGCGTGAGCTTGTGCGGCCGATAGGAATTATTTCCCCAATGAGTCGAACATTCAATGAAAATACGCGAGTACAGGTCCCCGCGGCGGTTCATCTCTGCCGTTTGGGGTATCTGTACTATGGCGCAATCGCACCCGAAGAATTTGATGCGTCGACGAATATCCTGACACGGAAATGTGCAACCGCGCTTGTTCGGCTGAATCCCGGGATGACTGCGGTGCAGGCGGCATCGCTCGTACAGGATCTCATACGCCTCTCGTCCAACGACGACTTGGGACGGGCGTTTTATCAGAAGATCACCGCGACGACGGGCGTCAGGTACATCGACTTCGAAAACCCCGATGCGAACGAGTGGGGGTGTACGACGGAATTCGAGTGCGAGAATTCCGAGACGCATGATCGGTTCCGCCCCGATATCACCTGCTTCGTCAATGGACTTCCTCTCGCGTTCATCGAGGTGAAGATACCCAACAACCGCGAGGGGATTCTGGCGGAACGCGCGCGGATGAACCAGCGTTTCGCCAACAAGGCGTTTCGTTCGTTCCTGAATGTCACGCAGCTGATGATCTTTTCGAACAACCAGCCTTACGACAATGAGTCGCGCGTTCCGATTCAGGGGGCGTTCTACGCGACGAATGCAAAGGAGCGGGCGTTCTTCAATGTCTTTCGTGAAGAGCGGCCGTCCGCCGACCTCTTGCTTGCCGGTTATGCGTCCGATCAGTATGCGAGGGTGGAGCAGCATATTCTGACGCACCGTAATTGCATTACGATTCGTAACAACGCGGAATACATCACGAACAAGAGCCCGCTCACGCCGACGAATTCGATTCTCTCGTCCATGCTGCAGAAGCAGCGTTTCCTCTTCCTTCTGCGTTTCGGGTTCGCCTACGTCGAGCAGGAGGTCGAACTCGCGAACGGACAGAAGTCCTATCAACTGCAGAAGCACGTGATGCGCTATCAGCAGCTGTTTGCCACGTTCGCCATTGCGAGGCAGCTCGGCGAGGGCGTCAAGTCGGGCATCATCTGGCATACGCAGGGGAGCGGCAAGACGGCGCTCGCGTATTACAACGTGAAGTGCCTGACGGACTATTTCGCGAAGCATGCGACGGCCGCCAAGTTCTATTTCATCGTCGACCGTCTGGATCTCCTCCAGCAGGCGGCAAGTGAATTCAAGGCGCGCGGACTCGTCGTGCGGACGGCCGACAGCCGCGAGGAGCTGATGAGGGATCTCGCGAGCAACGTCGTCGTGGAAAATGCGTCGGGCGTTCCGGAAATCACCGTCGTCAACATCCAGAAGTTCGCCGAAGACCACACGCGCGTCGACTTGCCCGCTGGCTATAATACGAGCCTGCAGCGTGTCTTCTTCATCGACGAGGCCCATCGCGGCTATGATCCCAAGGGGAGCTTCCTCGCGAATCTCCTTGAGGCGGACCCCGATGCGGTCAAGATCGCGCTCACGGGCACGCCGCTCCTCAGGAGCGAGCGGGCCTCTTGGCGCGTCTTTGGCAACTACATCCATACCAACCACAAGCGCATTCGCGAGGAGAATGCCCGTCGGTCGATTCCGCCCGAACGGGCCGTCATCTCCCAGAACGAACGCGAGATCGCCGAGAATCTCCTCGCCGTGAAGCACATGGTCGACGAGCGGCTCTACTGGAACGTGAACGTGATGGAAAACGAGCCCGTCTTCAACCAGGACGTTCTCCGATCCGTCTCCGAGAAGCTTCTCGAACTTCATATTTCCGCGTCGCGTGAGGATCGGCTGTTCATCCGCGACCGCATTTCCGAAGAGTACCTCAATCGCTATTACGAGTTGGCGATCTGACCATTGGAGTAAAGGCTTATTATGGAACAGACACTCCTTACCGTCGAACAGGCGACGAAGAACCTGATCGACTCCCTCAAGCAGGCCTGCACGGCGCACGGCCTCGGCAACAGCGGCAACGAGTACAAGATCATCGTGCAGATGTTCCTGTACAAGTTCTTCAACGACAAGTTCGGCTACGAGGCCAAGAAGACGGCGCTCTTCGGCATGCGCCTTCGGGACGCCGAGAAGTGGGACGCCGAATACGACACCTTCACGCCCGAAGAGGTCGAGGACCTCTTTGACTACCTGCCGTCCGACACGCCGCGCCTCAGGCCGGAGCACACGATCGCCCACCTCTACAACGCCCAGCAGCAGGGCGATTTCGCGACGCTGCTCGATTCGACGCTGAACGACATCGCGATCCTGAACGACAAGATCTTCTCGGTCGCAACGGGTACGAGCACGAAGTCCGAGGACGCCGAGGCCCGCGTGGCGGTCTTCGACAAGGACCTCCTCAAGAACAGCATTGCCGACGCGGCGAAGCGGTCCGGGTTTGCGATCGCGCTCTGCCGCCACATCGCCGATCCCGCGGCGAACTTCGAGCCGATGTTCTCCGAGAAGTACGACTTCTTCTCGACGATCTTTGAGTACATCTCGCGCGACTACAACCGCGACGGCGGCAGCGTCTATGCCGAATACTACACGCCGCGCTCGATCGCCCAGATCATCGCGCGGCTCCTCGTGGGACGCGACGAGACGCTGCGCGGCGTCTCCTGCTACGATCCCTCCGGCGGTTCGGGCACGCTCGTCATCGCGCTCGCCCACCAGATCGGCGAGGAGCGCTGCACGGTCTATTCGCAGGACATCTCGCAGAAGTCGACGCAGATGCTGCGTCTGAACCTCATTCTCAACAACATGGTCGGCTCGCTCAAGAACGTGATCGAGGGCGACACCCTGCGTCGGCAGGGCCATCTCAACAAGGACAAGACGCCGCGCACGTTCGACTACATCACGTCCAATCCGCCGTTCAATCTCGACTTCTCCGACATGCGCGAGACGCTCGCGACTGATACGACGCGCTTCTGGGCGGGCGTCCCTGCGGTGCCGAACAAGGACCGCAAGAAGATGAAGATCTATCTCTGCTTCGTACAGCACGTCCTCAACGCGATGAACGAGAAGGGCAAGGGCGCAATCATCGTCCCGACCGGATTCATCACCGCGAAGGCGTCCATCGAGCAGAAGATCCTGCGTGAGGTCGTCGACAAGCACATCGTCTACGGCTGCGTGTCGATGCCGTCCAACCTCTTCGCGACGACGGGCACGAACGTCTCCGTCATCTTCTTCGACAACTCCCGCGAGACCGAGAAGGTGGTGCTCATCGACGCGTCGAAGCTCGGCGAGAAACGCAAGGAGGGGAAGAACCAGCGCACGTTCCTCCGCGACTTCGAGATCGACCAGATCGTCAATACGTTCATCGAGAAGAAGGCCGAGGACGGTTTCTCGGTCGTCGTCTCGCACGACGAGATCGCCGCGAAGGGCTATTCGCTCTCGGCGGGCCAGTACTTCGACGTGAAGATCGAGCACGTGGACATCACCGCCGACGAGTTCCGCGCCCGCATGGCCGCCTTCACGAAGGATCTCGAAAGCATCAACGCCGAATCCGCCGCACTCGACAGGGAAATCGCCGCCGCGCTCAAGAAGCTGGCGTTCGCGGAATGAGGGAGGAAAAGCGATGAAGATGATTGAAAAAGAGTTTCAGCAGATCAATTCACTGATTGATCGGCATTGGGCGCGAGCAATTGGGCTAGCCAATACTGAATCGCTGATGACCTACTGGGCCATTGGCGCTTATGTTTCGGCAAAACTCAAGAAGGCCGAATGGGGATCGAAAGTCATTGAGGAATTGTGCGATTTCTTGAAGACGCAAAACCCTAAGAGACGAGGATTTGGCAAGCGGCATATCTATAATATGGTCAAGTTCTACGATACCTATACCGGTGTTGAATTTGGCAAGCTCTATGAGCGGCTGCGTCTCTATGAATTTGTACAGTCACCGACTGTACAAATTGTGCATTTTCAAAATGCACAAAGTTTGCAGATGGCAACTGCAAAACAAACAGCAGTGGAAGGCGGGGGTGGGGTTGATAATGAATTTGTGCAATCAGCGATTGCACAAATAGACGATATTGAGTTCAAGTGCGAAGGATTTCCGCTATTTCTTTCACTTACATCGTTCACAAATCATATTCAAATCCTCAATTACTGCCGTTCAATCGAAGAACATGTATTCTACATCCTCTATTCTGCAAGAGAGCGATTGGATTCCCGTGAATTGACGCGCGCACTTGTCTCGCAAACATACGAGTCGGTGATGAGCAAGGAAAAGAAAATGTCCCGTCGGCTCAAGGAGGCCTATCCGACAGCCGAATTCATGCTCAAGGATAAGGCCTTTGTGGACTTCTTGCGGTTGCCGCCGAAGCATAACGAGCATCAACTCCGTGCTGGTTTGCTTGAACACATGAAGGAATTTGTCCTTGAGATGGGAAAGGACTTTCTGTACATGGGTAATGAGTATTATATTCATGTTGGGGATAAATATAAGCGACTGGATTTGCTGTTCTATCACCGTTCGCTTCAGTGCTTGGTTGACGTTGAACTGAAATCGGAACCATTTAAGGCCGAACATGTCGGGAAAATGGATCTCTACTTGGAGGCCTTGGATCGCGAAGTCAAACGAGAAAATGAAAATCCGTCGATAGGTATCATTCTTTGCCCTAAGGCGAACAGTTTCGATGTGGCCTATACGCTCAATCGCACGATGAGTCCGATGATGGTTGCCGAATATCG
>JAZLJP010000020.1:0-6048 GCA_045617985.1 Kiritimatiellia bacterium | reverse complement strand
CGTCAGCGCACCCTTCGGGTTGATGTAGCCAACCGCTTCGCTCGAGCCCATCGCCACGCCGAGGATGCCCGTGCGCTTCATCGTGATCGCACCCGCAAGCGCCGTCACGTCGCCGTCGTTGAACACCTCGAACGGACACTGCCACTCTTCTTCGATACGATGGAAGAGGTTCTGCGCTTCCGCATAGCGGCTCGGATTCTGCTCCTTCACGCCGCGGATGAGCGAGGCAACGCCGAGCTTCTTGCCCACCAGCACGCCCGCCGTCGAACCGCCGATCGCATCCACTTTGCCGCCCAGGGCCTTCGCCGCCTCTTCGAGGCCAGCCGAGAGCTTCTGGTAGTGGTAGTCAGGATCGCCCTGAACGCGCGGTTCCCACGGGAATTCCTGCGAGAACACGACCTTGCCGCGCTTGAGTGCGGAGATCTTGAAGTCGCTCGCGCCGAGGTCGAAGCCGATGCGATTGCCGTTCGTGTTGTTCTTCACGAGGACCTCGCGTTCCTTCAGGACGGGCATCTTCTTCAGCGGCAGAATCACGACTTCGAACGGGCGGCCGTAGAGGTCCTTGAAGAAGCCGTAGTCGAACTTGCGCGCGCCGTTCTTCGTGTAGGCCTTCGCGATGGGCTGCACGATTTCGTCCGGGCCCGAGAGATAGAGCTTCCAGCCGCCCGCGCTCCAGAGAACGAACTTGACGATGCGCTCGACGAGGTGCGCTGCGCCCTTCATCGCCAGGGGATCGAGGCGAGAGGGAATCTGCAGGTCATAGCGGTAGACATTGCCCTCTTCGCGCTCCCACGCGATGGCAATCGTCTGCCCCTTGCCATGCGCATGCGCACGCAGGAAATTGAGCGCCTTCAGCGGCGCCTGGAACCCGACGTCCTTTGCGCAGGTACACGCCCCGCCACAACCACATGAACACTTCTTCGCCATTTGATCTTCTCCTTTTTATGGGGAAACAACGCCCATTCTCATCCAAGAACACAACTGCTGTTTCCGCGTTTCATTTTACACTTTACACTTCACATCCTTCATTCGCCGGCCCAACACGCACATCGGCGCCTGCCCGTTCGGTTTTCAGGGGGCTGCTCGTTCCGGCAGCGCGCCGTGGCGGCCGCACAGCGCGGCCAGAACGCGCAGCCGCTCGGCCAGGCGTCCGGCGGCGGCACGGTGCCGGGAATATCCGCAAGGGGAGCATCACGCGGCGCATCCAAGGCCGGCACCGCCGCAAGAAGGCCCTTCGTGTACGGATGCCTCGGGTGAGCCAAAACCTCCACCACCGGGCCGCTCTCCACGATCCGGCCCGCGTACATCACGTTCACGTCGTCCATACGCCCCGCCACGAGCCCGAGGTTGTGGGTGATGAGCAAAACGGCCATGCCCGTTTCGGCCGCGAGCGAATCGATGAGCTCCAGCACCTGCTTCTGCGTGGTCACGTCGAGAGCCGTCGTGGGTTCATCCGCAACGAGGAGATCGGGCGACGCGGCAAGCGCCATCGCGATCATGCACCGCTGCTGCTGGCCGCCGGAAAGTTCACACGGGTAGGCATGCGCCGCGCGCGCCGGGTCAGGCAGCCCCGTACGGGCGAGAAGCTCGATGATGCGCGCATCCTGCGCCTTCTTCTCCATGCCCCTCGGCAGCGCCTCGCGAATCTGTTCGGCAATGCGCATCACCGGGTTGAGCGAATCGCTCGGATTCTGGAACACGTAGGCGATGCGGCCGGAAAACGCCATCTCGCCGGAAATGATCGCGTGGTCGGTGGGCGAAAGACGCGCGAGCGACAGCGCCGTCAGGGACTTCCCGCACCCCGACTCCCCCACGAGCGCCACGCGCCCATGTTCCGGCACGGAAAAGCTCACCTCACGCACCGGCACCGTTTCATGCCCTTCAACGCGGAACGCGATCCTCAGATTCTTGACTTCCAGCAGCATCGTCGCATCGCTCCGTTGTCAACTCTTCCGTTCCGCCGCCGCCAGGAGCTCGCGGGCGTGCTGTTCAACGACGGACGTGAGCTTCGCCCCGCCCAGCATCCGCGCGATTTCCTCCACGCGCGCCTCGCCTTCGAGCTCGTGCACCGTCGAGCGCGTGCGCCCGCCGCTCACCGTCTTCGCCACGGCCAGGTGGCGCTCGCCATACACCGCGCTCTGCGGCAGGTGCGTGATCGCCACCACCTGATGATGCGCGGCCACCGTGCGCAGCTTCTCGCCCACGGCCCGCCCCACTTCGCCGCCGATATTGGAATCGATTTCGTCGAACACGAGAACGGGCGTCGCGTCGTGCGCCGCCACAACGGCCTTCACCGCGAGCATCACGCGCGCCGTTTCGCCCGTGGAGGCGATCTCCCGCAACGGCCGCGACGGTTCGCCCGGGTTCGGCGCGAACTGAAAATCCACCGCCTCGCAGCCGCCCGCCTCGGGCGCGTGCGGCACAAGCGCAACGCCGAAGCCCGCCTTCAAGAAGCCCAGCCCGTGCAATTCCTTCGTAATCGCCTTTGCAAGTCTCTCCGCAGCCTTCGCCCGTGCCGTCGTGAGCTTCGCGCCCGCCGCCGCCACCGTCTTTTCCGCAGCGGCAATTTCGTCGCCAAGGGCGGCAAGGCGCCCCTCGCGGCCTTCAAGGTCCGCAAGGCGCGTCGCCCGCTCGTCCCGCCGCGCCAGCAGATCCACCACCGTCTGGCACGCATACTTCCGCTTGAGGCGCTGCACGAGCGAGAGCCGGTCGTCAAGCGCCTGAAGGGTTTCAGGATCGGCCTCCACGCGCGAGAGCGCATCCGCGATTTCGCGCGCCAGTTCCTGCACGTCGATCGTGAGGCGCTCGATGCGCTCGCCCCATTCAACTGCCGGCGCATGGAACTTCGCCATCTCGCGCACCTGCGCGCCTGCGCCGATGAGAGCCGAAGCCGCCGAATCGTCCGCCTCCGAAAGGGCCGCCGCGGCCGTATTCGCACATTCGAGGATCTCGGCCGCGTGGGCGGCAGCCGCATGGCGCGCGGGGAGGTCCGTTTCGTCCTCCTCCGTCAAGTTGGCGGCATCGAGCTCGTCGACGGAATAGCGCAGGCGTTCGCGTTCTTCCGCGAAGTCGGCCGAGTCGCCCGAGAGGCGCGCAAGCTCGGCCTTGAGGCCCGAAAGCGCCGTCCAGGCCGCAGCGTAGGACGCACCGTCGATGCGCCCGTAGGCATCGAGCACCCCCCGCTGGAAATGCTCTTCCAAGAGCGACTGATGGTCGCTCGGGCCGTGCACGTCCACAAGAAGCTTGCCCAAGGCGCGCAGCGTCTGCACCGTCGTTGCCGCATCGTTCACGTGAACGCGCCCGCCGCCCGTCGCGGCAAGCGTGCGCCGCACGAGGAGAACGCCCTCCTCGCAGGCGGGAAGCCCGAGTTCGTCGAGGAACGCCTCCACGGCCTGCGGCACCGCGTTGAATTCCGCTTCGATCCGCGCCTCTTTCGCGCCATCGCGCACGGCCGAGGCATCGGCCCGCGCGCCAAGTACAAGCTCAAGGGCGCCCATCAGAACGCTCTTGCCGGCGCCCGTTTCACCCGTAACGACGTTGAGGCCCGCGCCGAACGCCACGTCCGCCGCCTCGACAATCGCCAGATTCCGCACGGAAAGCCGCGTAAGCATCACGCCATCCCCCTCTCGGATTCGACAACACCAAACCCACCGCGCGCAGCAATCTGCGCGCGGCGCCGTTTCACACTCGATTTCTCATCCTTTATCGGGTTCATCGACCGTCTTTCGTTCTCGTTGCAAAGGAACGGGAAAGATTATACCAAAAATAGACAGGCGATTCCAATCATTCCGTTCACCAGAGGACCGTGGTCCAGAGGTAGCCGTAGAGGGCCGCGTCAACGCCCTGCCACACCTGGCGCACACGATCGACGTCGCCGCCGAGGTTGCGGTAGGAGGCGGATTCGGTGGCCCAGTCGCGCACCGTGTTGGGCGCGCGCTTGCCGGGCGGCGGATTCGACCCCGTACAGGGCGCGATCGCCCGCCCCGGAATCGTGCGGCTGTAGGATCCATGGTCGAGCGTATAGCGCACGGCCGCATGCAGGTTCTCGGGCTTCACGTCGCTCAGCATGAGGCTCGTTGCATCGAGCATGTAGCCGCCGTCGGGTTTGAGCCAGTTGAAGAGGTCCTTGAGGTTCGCCTCCACGTCGGCGGGCGTGCCCTGCACGAGAACATCGTAGTCGAGGCCGCCGCTGATGGCGAACTTATCCTTCAACTTCCGCGCCGCCGTCTCGGCCGATCCCTTCGTAAGGTGGTAGATGAGCGACCCTGCGGGAAGCGTATGCAACACGTCGTAGTGCGGCTCCCAATTACCTTCGCTGTAGAAGAGGATGCGATAGCCGCGCGAGATGATCTCCTCGAAAACGGGTTTGAGCGTGGGCCAGTAGATGCGATCGAAGATCTTCGGCGTAATGAACGGGATGCACCCGCGGTGGGCCCAGATCGTAATGGGCACTTCCTTCGAGGGATCGGCGCCGTTGAGGGCGTTCGCGACGATGTGGGGAATCAGAGCTTCGCACGTCTTCCGCACGCGCTCGGGATCTTCGATGCAGTCGCAGATCGTATTTTCATAGCCGCGGAACTTGTCCATCAAGATGTCGAGCGGCGCCTTGATCATGCCCGCGTTCGCGCTCACGATGCCCGATTCGTACTTGAGCTTCGCGGCCGCCGGGCCGAACGCGTTCATGTAGTTCGCGAACGCAAGCGCGCCGCGCATGAGCGTGGCGTTGTGGTCGAGGGTGACGGGCGCGCCCGTCGGCACGACGCCGCGCGCGTTGCGCGCGAACCACTTGTTCAGGAGGAAGGCCGTGGGGTCGTCCGCGAGTTCCTCGTATTCGTCCGCATGCAGAAACGCCGTCTCCTCGTTCGGCGGCTCGGCGAATTGGAGTACGTTCTCGATCTTCGTATCGACGCCCGGCACGTAGAGGTACTTCCAGCCCGCCGCCTTCGCAACGCCATAGTTGCTCCAGATGGCATTGAGCATGCAGGCGTCGCAATTGAACGTCTCGCCGGCCTTGCGCGTACATTCGAAGGCCTCGTTGTAGTCGACGGCCACATCCTGGTTCGTCTTCCCCACAAGGCGCGCCGCCACTTCCTGGAAGAAGAAACGGATCGGGATGCGGTCGGGAGTGCCATTGCCCATCGCCGTCAAATAACGTTCGCGCCGCGCCTCGTAGGCCGCCCGCACCGCATCAGATTTAAACATGTCCGCTCCTTTCAATTAAAATGGTTTGCTGTTCGTCCCACCATTTTACCATTTTCTCGAAGAAGGGACAAATGCAAAGTAACCGGAGTTTACCCCAAGCAGCAGACACTAACGCACTTTATTACCCCATCACTCGTCAACACCAGAAATCGGTTAATGTTCGATCAATTCGCCCAAAAGGTCTCAAGCATCCCACCTTTCACACACCCGATGGGGTGAAGATTTCCCTTCGAAACGATTCCTCGCCGAAATCTTTACCCCCGCCCCAGGGACTGTCCCCACGCAATTTCGAAACGATTCCTCGCCGAAATCTTTACCCCCGCCCCAGGGACTGTCCCCACGCAATTTCCACGCCTCCTCGACATTCCCTTGACATTTCCGTCTACAATGTCTTGACATTTGAGCGGCCGTTTTTACCTACTCCGACACGTGCCCCGAGGTGGACCTTCCATGTCGGAAGGACGGCCGAGGGGGCGAAATGTCGAAAAAGGAGCGAAAAATGGCCAGAAAGAACAGAGCCGTCCTCAAGGACGCCGTCTACCACATCACCTCGCGCGTCGCCCACCGGGAGTTCCTCTTCGCGGACGGTGCCTTCAAGGACCGCATCGCCGGCTGGATCCAGGGCGTCGCCGACTTCAGCGGCGTCGAGGTCTACGCCTGGAGCGTCATGGACAACCCCTTCCACCTGGTGGTCCACGTGCCGGGGGTGCCCGAGAAGTACTGGACCGACCCCGGCCGCGAGCCCGACTCGCAGGCCTTCGGGATGCGTCCGGCCGAATGCCGCGTCCCCCGCTGGGCTCCCGCCGCCGGGGACAGTCCCCTCGGGGAGGGCGTATCCAACGGGGA
>JAZLJP010000019.1:0-9280 GCA_045617985.1 Kiritimatiellia bacterium | reverse complement strand
CCGTGAATTGACATTATTGTAGAGCGTGCCTCCGTTCAGGATGAAGGTGTAGTCCGCAAAATACGCCTTCCCCTTCAAATCGAATACGGCATTCGTGACAATCGTGATCGCGTCTCCTGTGCCGAGGTGTCGGTTCTTGCCGAATCCGCCTGCATTGAGCGTTCCGCCGAGGACCACCGTTCCGCCCGTGTAGGTCTGGCCCTGCTTCGCGGGGTCGAATGTTCCCGCATCTTCCTTGACAAGGCGGAGGTTGCCGGAGAGAGTCGCGCCCGAGTTGGCGCCGGTCTCGCCTGCCGGCACGCCGAGGTGGAGCTCGCCGGGGGCGGCCTCGTCGGTCGTCGTATCGGTGAACGTGCAGGCCGTTCCGGTCGAGCCGGTCAGCTCAACGGAAAGTTTGTGCCCGTTCAGGTCAATCACCGCGTTCTCGGCGACAAACAACGAAAACGAGCCAAGTCCGCGCCAATCGCAGTTCGTCGTGATCGTGACGTTGCCGCTCATGGCGATAGTCTTCCAGATCGCCGCCGTTCCAGGCGGACAGTTAAACGCCGTTTCACCCGTCACGGTGACGTCGGTCGTTCCAATGTCGGGGATCGCCCCCGTCATCACATTTCCGTCCGCATCTTTGCAAGACCAGTTCTGTGGGTTCGTGAGGTTACCGTCGCCCGCCGTGCCCGTCCAGGTCGCCGTCGCTGGTGCCCCCGCCGTGGCGCGCGCAAAGAAAAGCCCCTCGTCCTTCTTCACGAACTCACCGCTCTGCCCGGCAGCGGGCACGAACGTCAGCATCGCGAGATTCGCGGGCTTCGTGACCGCATTCCATTCAACCACGCAGTCTCCGGTCTCCAATTCGCGCGTGCCGAGATCGACAGTGATGGTTGCATTGTCCTCAAACGTCACGGTGTTCTTGGTCGTTCCAGTCAACTTGCCCTTGACATTCCACGCCCCCGTGCGCCCGGAGAGATCAAGCGTCGCGCCGTTCATCAGCACGCATCCCAAGAAATAGTCCGTAACGGGCTTGAAGCGTTCGCATACGTAAACGTTATAGGTACCCGTACTGCCAGATCCCGTCGACTGGCTGATGTAGGTGCCGACACGGATGTCTCCTTCGAGTTGAAGGTTGCCTCTAATATCCAACGTCGTCTCAGGGCCGACCATCGTCTCGGTGCCGTCGATATTGGCACCATAGAAATGAATGTTGCCACTGAGGACCAGCGTTCCCCGCGTGGCCCTCAAATTACAGAAATAGCTATATGGTCCACCAAAATTGACTGTCAGGGCATGTCCTTGAAGGTCGATTTCCGTCACCAGGCGTTTGACGTCGCAATCCAATATGCTGTAATCGTTTCTAAAGTCGATTGCCGAGTCTGCATCAACCCGTATGCTCTTGATTCCGTCCACGTCCCAGGGCCACGCAATTCGAGCGCTCATCCCCGGCGGTTGCCATGACTTGACATCGTTGTAGAGCGTTCCTCCATTCAGGACAAAGAGGTAATCCGCAAAATACAGACCCCCTTTCAAATCGAAGACCGTGTCCGGGCCGACCGTAATCGTGCCGTTGGCCGCGCCAAGGTGACAATCCTTGCCATGCCCGCCCGCTTCGAGCGTTCCGCCGAGCACCTCCGTTCCGCCCGTGTAAGTTTGGCCGGACATCGCGGGAACGAACCTGCCCGCGCCCTCCTTGACAACCTTCAAGTCCTCCGCCAGCGCGATCTTCCCGTTCGTCACCGTTACGCCCGTCGGCACGATGATGCGGAGCTCGCCTCCTGCGACCGACGACTTGATCGTCAGGTCTTTCGCGGGATCTGCGCTCATCGTCACGGTGAGTTTGTGCCCGGCAACGTCGATCGTCTGCACGTCGGCAAGATTCGTCGTTTCCTGTACGCTCCAAGCGCTACCGCTCCAGTCGCTATCCGCCGTCAGCGTCAAAACATCATCGGCTTTCGAAATGAAACCGCACAAGGCAACACTCAAAGCAACGAATACTGTTTTCCGTATCATTTCTTTTATTCCTTTCTTCTATTGAATTGTTTCGAGAAGGAAGATGTCTTTGAAACTACCCCATTCTTCCGACAGGTTGATTCAACATTCGAATTATCCCATTTCCCACGAGTCCAATCTCGCGTATTGTAGCGAATTTTCGTCCGGGAATCCACAGGAAAATTCGATTAATTTATTTTATAATGAAATCATCCCATCCCCCTCGCATTTTTTGCAATTATGCTCAAAACTGAAATGGGGTCTGTCCCCAACTAACTTGTCCCAAACTAACTGAAATGGGGTCTGTCCCCAAAACTGAAATGGGGTCTGTCCCCAAGGGGATTATGACAAATGGAAAATTAAGAATTGAGAATGGAGAATTGACTCTGTGGGGACAGCCCCCTCGACTTCCTCCAACTCCATTCCCATTTTCAATTTGGCATCGCTGCCTGACTCTTGCCTACCTTCCTCCTGTTTGATGCCTGCGGCAGCGAGGGGACACCGCGCACGTCGCCCTTATGACGGACATTGAGGGTCATTTATTCAGGACGTCCGGACGCAAGGGTCTCAAGGGACGCAAGGGACGATTTGATTCTTCGCCCGCCCGAGATGCCGCCTCAGGAATCCACTCGGAAATGAAATCGTCCCTTAAGTCCGGACGTCCCTTGCGTCCGGACGTCCTAAACCATGACCCTTCCGTCCCCCAAATCTCCCGCCCGTCGCCGCAGACCGGGAGAAGTCAAAACGCGGAACACGCGGAAACCGGCTCCGCCGGACGCGGAAGGCGATTGGAAGAAATACGCTTCGCATCTCCATCGGCCCTTCGCCCCAATACTATGCGGGAAGATCGCCAGTTGCAGACCCGAAGGGGGATTTCTCAAACTGCCTTTCGCGTCCCGCCCGTTGAGGAGTAGGTTCCCAACGGGCAAGATGCCCGTTGTCCCAGTTCCGCCATCACCAAACATGCGACAATTCCAATTCTTTGGGACCCCCTAGACTATTTCTTCGTCAGGGTCACGATGCGCGTCTTGTAGGTGCGGGAATCGTCCTTCGCGGTCGCGAAGAGCACGGGCTTGGCGGTGTTCCGGGCGAGCAGGAAGGGACGTTCCAGACGATCAATGGCCTCCCTCTTGAATGCCACACCCTTCTTGGTCCAGTTGATCCCGTCTTCGCTTTCAAAGCGAACCAGGGCACGGGGAGACGCGGAATAATTCGTGCCCTTGTCGTGGATGAGGCAGCAGAGCCGCCCCTCCTCCCGCCAGAGGCAGGGCTCTTCGCCCGGGAAGTTGACGCCCGGTACGGGAAAGACGTCCTTCGCCACGAGACGGAACGGCCCGCTCGGCGAATCGGCGATCGCCGAACCGATGTGGATGGGGCCATACGCCGGCGCGGGCCTGCGGTTCTCAACCCATTTGAAGACCATCAGGAAGCGCCCGTCCTTCGTCTCGCAAACGACGGGATTGCTGCACAAGACGCCCTTGGGCGGCATCACGTCCAGCTGCCCGAGCCGCTTCCACGGCCCCTCCGGCCGATCCGCAACCGCGCACCCGATGCGCTGGTTGTTCCGATAGACCCACCACCCCGGCGTTTCGGCCTTGGGATGCGACTCTTCGCCGCGTGTTCCCATGTAGTAGAGGAACCACTTTCCGCCATGCTGCAGCACACAGGGGTCGGTGACGGCGTCACGGTCCCAAGCGGACGCCTCGCCCGCCCCTTTCAGAATGACGCCGTGCGACACAAAAGGCCCGTCGGCCGTCACCGCCGTCGCGAGCGCGATCTCGGAATCGGTCAACCAGGCCCCGAAGCCGTACTTCTCGGGCCAGTACGAATGAAAAAGCGCCACGTCGCCCGTTGGCAACGCCACCGGATTCGGACACCGCATGCACTGCCCCGGCTGCTCGTAGGCCGTTCGCACATCGGCAACGGGCACGATCGCGAATCCGTCTGCGGCAATCGTCTTGTGGTGGCAGTCCTTTGAACGGCACAGTTCCAACGTCGCCCCGAGCTGTAGATAAAAGGTACCAAGATCACACCAGAATCCCGATCCCGGCAGTTGGTTCCATTCGACCCGCGCCTCCTTCCCGCCGCTTCGGACGATCAACTCAACAACCGGCGCGGACCTATAGTAGAAAAGATGCGGCACGATCCCCTTCAGCGCATAGCGCCCGGCCTCCTCGACCGGTAAAGGATAAGTCGCCGAGATGGCCGCACCCTTGTCACCCCAACTCGTCTTGTCGCCGTATTGTCCGCCGAAAGCGTTGTACGACTGCTGCCACTTGCCCTTGAACGTCACACCGGCGGACTCGTCGTCCACGTACCGCCAGGCCTTCCGCGCCGGATCGGGGTTCCCGGGGAAATCACCGCCCAGATTCCGCTGGAGTTCCCGCGCATGGCCCTTCGTGTAGAGCTCGCGCGGCGAATAGCCGCCCTTCACGCACATCGCCGCCGCCTCGCCGACCGCACAGCCAAGCTGGGCCAGCGTGTTCATCACGCGGGGGCTCCCGAGCCCGACGTGCGTACAACTGAAGCAACGCCCCGCCAGGAAGAGATTCTGGACGTTCCGCGAGTACAGCGACCGGTACGGAATCCAGTAGCGCCCGTAGTGCGGCTGCTCGCACCGCGTCAGAAACGGAATTTTCTCGTCGATCGTATAGTGAAGGTCGATGGACCACGATCCCGTCGCGACCGCGTCGTCGAACAGCCGCTTCTCCGTGATGTCCTGCTCGCAGAACACATGGTCGCCCATCAGCCGGCGCGTCTCGCGCTTACCGAGGACGAACGGGCAGGTGACGAGCTTCAGACGCGTGTTCGACGGATTCCTCTTCGCGTTCGAGAACGTCCCGTAGATGGCGAGCAGCACACGATCGCGCACCGCCTCGCCCTCCGCCAGGATGTCCTGTTTGAGGCCGAACTCCCAGTTCCAATTCCCGCTCGTTCTTACGAGACCGCAGGCGTACGGCTCGGCCCACGGCGCGGAGAACGGGACGTCGTAGGTCGCCATCGCACTCTGCCACATGATGGACGAGCCGAGCGTCATGCGGTCGCCCTTCTCCGGCGCGTACTTCTCGCCCGTCTCGTCGCGCCCCTCGCGCCCGTAACGCCACTCCGCACCGGCCCAGAAACCGACCCAGCCGTCGCCGGTCGCGTCGCAGAAGTGCGGCGCGCGGAACTCGACCACGCGGTTCTTCACGACATCCAGCGCCTTCACTGCGGCGATGCGCTCGCCCTGCTTCTCGACGCCGAAAGCGCGATGGAAGAAGAAAAGCGACAGGTTCGGCTCGCGCTCAAGGGTCGCGATGCGGTCGGAATCGGAGAACACGTTCTCGTATTCCGTGTTCATGAACTTGCTCCGGACCTCGTTTACGAGCGGATAGCGGATCTCTCCGGTCGACCAAACGCGAACCTCCCCGGAGGCGTTGCCGCCCGGAACCGGACGGTCCTGCACGAGCGCAACCTTCAGCCCGCGGCGTGCCGCCGCGATCGCCGCACAGCAGCCGGGAAGCCCGCCGCCCACGACTACGAAATCAAAGGACCGACTGACCTCGGGCTTCCGATCCAGCACGCTGAGCGCACCTTCGGGACGCTCTCCGGCGGACGCCAGCACGATGCCCGCGCAGCGTCCGTCGAACCCGTCCTCGTCGCGCAACCGAATCTCGACCGGTCCCTTCGCGAGCTCGATTTCGCCACCGTCCTCCCAGCCCCAGGCCGAATCGCCGCGCCCGAACACGTGCGCAAGCGCCTTGCCGTTCGCAAAAACCCTGAAGACTCCCGCGCCCTCCACCCACTTGCGCGTGCGCACCCAGACGCGCCATTTTCCAGACGCCGGCACCGAGACCGTCGCAACCGCGTCAGGGACCGGCGAACCAAGCCCGTGTGCCAGCAGGTAAGGAGAGCCCATCACGTCCATGAACTGGACGTCAAGCTTCCACCCGCCCTCGCGGAAGGCGTTCGCGTAGACGTCGACACGTTCCGCCCATGCGCCGGGAGCGAGAGACAAGACCGCCAGGACGATCGGAATCAGACGGAAGGATGGGTTAAGCGATTTTTCCCCAAGAACCGTGTTTGCCATGGCCGACGTCTCCTTTTCGGTTAAATTGTCATTAACAACCTTGATTTCATGGGGGCCATTCCCCTGGATTTACTAAATCTCTTCGCACACGACGACGTCGCCGCCGTGGAAGACGAGGACGATGCGGTGCAGCGTCACCGTGCCGCCCTGGGTTGTGAGGTTCCACCTGCGGGCTAGGTCTTGGTCGGCAGCGTAGCGGGCGATCTGCTCGCCGGCGGCGGCGCGGATCTTCTCGAGCGAGGCGGGCGAGGCGTCGTCTTCTTTCTTCAGGTACTTCAGCTCCACGACCGCCGCATGGCCGATCTGCGGCCAGCGACCGAGCTGCGGCTCGAACGCAATGTCAATGAAACCGCCGCCGGACTCCCTCTCGTGGGTGACGATGTACGGTCCGTGGCCGACGTAGAGAAGCGCGCAGAGCGCGGTCTGCACCACGCGCTCGCCTTCGATGGCGTCACGCACCTTCAGATACTGCGAGACGACGGACGAGGCGGTGTCGAGCGCCCCGTGCCAGTCGCCATGGCGCGCGAAGTCCGTCATGCCGCTGGCAATGTCGAAGATCCGCGGATCGACCCCGTGCACGTCCTGGTACGCCTTCGGCACGAAGTCGTGCATGAACTCGCCGACCGTCAGGTTCGGGATCGCGAGGGACGACTGGCCCATATCCTCTCCCGTGATCGTGACGAGCCCGTTGTAGAAGAGGAACGAGACGAAGTTGTCCGGCTGGCCGAGCTCCCGCGCCTGGAAGGACTTCCGGAGCGTCGCCGTCGCGCCAAGGCGCGCAATGATGTCCTCCAGCCGATGGTAGTTGCCGTTGACCTTGCGCCCCTCGGTGATGATGTGGCGGATCTTCATGTAGTCCGTCCGCAGGTTCTCGTCCACAAGATCGGGCTGCGGCTTGTGGTTCCGCAGGAAGTACTGCATGTAGTAGAGGACGAGCGTCGGGTTCGCGACATGCGGCGGCTCGGCCCCGTCCGCGCCCGTCTCGGGCGAGAAGCGGTAGTTGTCGTACCAGCGGCGCATCGTCTCATAGACCTTCTCCTCGTCGAAGGCGAAGCCCGCGTTCGCGCGGTAGTAGGCGAGCATCTCGCGGAGGTCGTCGCAAGTGAATCCAGTGAGCGCGGCGAAAGCCGGATCCATCGAGATGTTCGCGGCAATGTTGAAGCCGCTCGTCACGTCGTCCATCGTCACCGGCGTGACGCCCGTGATGAAGAGCCGCGTCACCGGCGCGTCCGTGCCCGTGGTCGCGAGCTTCAGCTCGTTGAAGAATTGCTTGAAGAAGCCGTCGCCGTGGCAGAGCGCCTCGTAGCGGTCGCGGTCCTCGGCGAGGATCGTGTTCGTGAAGTTGTCGTACTCGTCGATGACGATGTAGAGCTTCAGCCCGGAGCCCTTGAGCCGGGTCGTCAGGGCATTGAGCTTCCCGTGACAGGTCGGCGCCATCAGGATGGCGTCGACCGCACCAGCCGGCAGCCGGTCGGCATGGCGCTCGGCGAAAACGTCCAGACGCTCGGAACAATAGTCATTGAAGCTCGGCTGCACGCGGTCAAACTGCTTCTCAACGCCGGTGAAGTTGAAGTCGATGAAGAGATACTTGCCGTGTTCGGGCGTCGGGTCGCGGCCAATGTCGAGTTCGCCGAAGAATTCGTCGAACCGCGCGGCGTAATCGACATCGTAGTATGCCTGGAGGATGGAACACAACAGCGACTTGCCGAACCGGCGCGGACGCAGGAACATCACATAGCGCGTCTTCTCGAGTTCGCGGATGAGCCCCGTGCGGTCGACGAAATAGGCGTTCTCCCTGCGCATGAGCGCAAAGTCCGTGACGCCGTACATGATCTGCTTCAAGCCGTTCATGTCCGTATTATACCAAAAACTGCGGCAGCCGGAAAGAGCACCTTTTTGTTGAAATTTACATTTGCAGCACGCGGACGGTTTCTCCGGGGATTTCGACCGTACAGGAGTTGTTCTGCCAACACCATGGTTCACCCGTCACCAGTTCAGGCGTGGTTTCTGTCGCCACGTCTTTTGCAAAACGGGTGAAACGGATGGTCCGCGCCTGGGCCTCCAGGTTGAACACGGTCACGTAGCGGGCACTGGGAACGGTGCCGAACTGTTCCACCACCATCCGCGGGGCATCCGTCGCGACAAGGCGATTGACCGGACGCCATCCCGCCTCGGCCACCTTGCGGCAAAGCGGCATGTACTTCTTGAAGAGCGGACGATCCCGCTCATAGAGTTCGGGACGGGAGAAATAGTGGCCCGTCGACCCGTTGGCACTGAAAAAGCCGGGGAACATGCCGTAGGCGAGCGAACGCTGCATGAACTTTTCCGTGAGGGCCGCCGGAAAACGCTCGAACGCCGTGTCCATCAGGAAGCAGTAGGGTTTCCCACCGCAAAGGGCTCGGCGGTAGAGGAGCGCACCATCGGACATTGGCCGCCAATGGGGCGGCATCTTGCCGGAACCGGGATTCCAATCGGTCTCGGTACCCAGTACGTCCAGATAGGGCACGAGCCAGCACCACGAGACGGGCGTGTAGTTGGCCATCATGAAACGCCCCTTCGGCCACACCCGCTCGGCAAGGCCGCGCACGTACTCGTAGGCGATGAAGCCCTTGAAGATGCCCACCTTGGCACCTTGGTTCGCAAAGACGAGCGGCGTCTTCATCGCCGCGAAATGCGCACGGTCGTAGTCAAGCGTCGCGGTCACGTAGAGCTCGGCCGAATCGACGTATTCGCCGTCGATCCCCTGCGGGAACGTCCCCGCGTAACGCTGCGAGAACGCGGGTTCGCCATGCTTGGCCGACCAGTCGCCACCCGCAATGCCGGGCGCCGAATTGACGCTCCACACGGTTCCCACACACCACGGGGTATTGCGCAGCAACCCCACATAGCCGCCCGTTGCATTGCGAAAGGCGCTCTTCATCCATCCCATCGCATAGGGATCCTTGCCTTCGGCCGCGAGGCGCTTCGCTGCCTCCACCGTACTCTCCACCGTCGCACTCTTCTTGATTCCGCCGGGAATGGGCATCCACCAAGTGCAAGGCTCCGTGTAGTGGAAGGTGAGAATGTCATGCGCGTCATCCCATGCCAATTCGTTGCTGCCTTCCTTGAAGCGGAAGCCGAAATCCTCCCATCCCTTCACCTTGCTGATGGCGTAGAACGGCATCCAAGCGCCCTGACGCGCGACCCGCACGCGGTTCGCCTCGGGGAAAAGCCGCTGATACCGTTCAAGCGCGCCGC
>JAZLJP010000018.1:0-2220 GCA_045617985.1 Kiritimatiellia bacterium | reverse complement strand
TGGTCGCGAGTTCGCTCAACGACACCTGCTGGAATCCGGCCGTCGGATTCTACACGACGGCCACGAAGGACGGCAAGAAGGGCACGGTGCGCGAGCTGCACGGCTACGCGCCCTGGTACTTCGGCGCGCCTGTCGAAGGGCATGCGGCCGACTGGGCGCAGCTCGCCGACCCGAAGGGTTTCGCGGCGCGCTACGGCCTCACTTTCCCCGAGCGCCGGGCGCCCGGATTCGCGCTCGCCTACAAGGGGCACGAATGCCAGTGGAACGGCCCGTCGTGGCCGTTCTCGACTACGGTGGCGCTCACGGCCTACATGAACGACCTGCACGCGACGAAGGATGCGCGGGTGCGCGCGGCGAGCAACTTCCCGTTCCTCGTGTGGCAGTATGCGGAACAGCACCGCTGCCTGATGGCGGATCGCACGATGCGCCCGTGGATCGACGAGAACCTCAATCCCGACCGCCGCGACTGGATCGCGCGCACGGTCATCGTGAAGCAGAAGATGCGCTTCGCGCGTGAACGCGGCAAGGACTACAACCACTCCGCGTTCTGCGACCTGGTGATCTCGGGCCTCGTGGGTTTCCTGCCGAACGGCGCGGAGGGCTTCACGGTCGATCCGCTCTGCCCCGAGACGTGGGACTACTTCATCCTCGACCACCTGCGCTATCGCGGGCACGAGGTCTCGGTGCGTTGGCATCGGAACCATGGCGGCCTCACGGTGAAGGTCGACGGCCGCGAAGTCGCCCGCCGCGACACGCTCGGGCGCCTCGGCGTTCCGCTCCGCTAAAGCGGTTCACCCTCCCAAAGAGGGGTAGGCAACCGGTCGGTCATGTGGTATAATATCGGCATGAAAAAATTTAATATGACGATGTTTTCCATGTGGGTGGCCGGTTGCGTCGGTTTGAGCGCGGCCGTTTTGCAGGGTGCGGAAGCGCCTCAGCGGAAAACCATCCCGATCAACTACCCGAAGGATCTCAAGCTTGAAATCCAGCCGCGTCACGACTATGCGAAGACGCTCTCGGGCAAGCTGTTCTTGGCGCAGGCCTTGTTCGATGGTCCGTTCAAGCGCTGCGACAACGGCAAGGTCAATGTCGCGATGACGCTTGAACAGGCCGCCGAGGCGATCAAGGGCATGGACGCGATCACGCTTGGGATGCCGAAGATCATGTATCTCGTCGGTTGGCAGTACAATGGCCACGACAGCAAATACCCGGCGCTCTTCGAAGGCAATGCCGCCGTGAAACGCGCCTGCGACGCCGATGCGCTCGACAGCGTGCGCTGGCTCATGGATCTGGGCTTCAAGTACCATACCGCCGTGAGCCTCCACATCAACATGTTCGATGCCTACAAGGATAGTCCGCTCTGGGATGAATATGTGGCGAACGACATCATCGGCAAGGACAAAGACGGCAAGCTCATCGAGTCCGAGTGGGGCTGGAAGATCAGCTACGCGCAGGAATGGAAGACGGGTTTCGCGCAGAAGCGCCTCGACCGTCTGCTCTCGCTTCTCCCGGTCCAGAAGGCGGGCACCCTCCACATCGACGCCTTCCACAGCCGCGTGCCGATCGGGTATCTCGATCAAAACGGTCGCCACTGCGTGCGGTGGCAGCCGATTCCCAGCCCCTACTTGCCGTTCACGCAGCAGGATGAAATCGCAGCGCAGAAAAACATCATCCGCTATCTCGACAAGAAGGGCGTCGACGTGACCGAAGAAGGCAACATCCAGTTCTTCTCGGGGCTCATTCCCATGAGCTGGCACTTTGGTACCGACCAGTATTTCAAGTGCCCGCGCGCGCTCTACTGCGGGGTCAACAATTCCTCGCGCTGGGGACGCGTCTTCGGCACGTGTTTGAATACGGAAAAGATCTTCAATCAGTACGGTCCTACGCCGAAGGGCTTCCAGGTGTTCATTTCCGAGTTCTGCCGCAAGTCGCTACTCAGCAACTATCTTTTCCGTCTTGAACCCGTGGAGGCGATTGAAGGCACCAACTACAATGCGGTCAAATTCGCGAACGGTGTCTTCTCCGAATTGGACGGCGATCGCTACACGCTCAAGCAGGATGACTGCGTGCTGGTTGATGGCGATGACATGCTCGTGCCGGTCTTGTGGACGCGCGCGCGCGATTTGCTCGCGTTCAGCGGCCGCGGCTACGCGAAGCGGACCTGGCGCCTGACGAAGGATTGGCCTGCATCCGGTACGGTGAAGCTCTTCACCGTCGACG
>JAZLJP010000017.1:0-40622 GCA_045617985.1 Kiritimatiellia bacterium | reverse complement strand
AGCCGTCGGCCCGGGGGCCGGGGGGGGGTGCTCGTTCTTCGTGCCGCCGTGGGAACGGCGGGGATCTTCGGCAACTTCTACGCGCTTGGGAAGATCAACCTCGGCGACGCGATGATGCTCAACAAGCTTGCGCCGTTTTTCACCGTGCTCTTCAGCTGGCTCTTCATCAAGGAACGCATCACGCTCAGGCAGGGGCTCTGCCTCGTGGGGGCGCTTGCGGGCGCGGCGTGCGTCATCAAGCCGGGGCTGGGGGCGATACCGCTTGTGCCGGCTCTGTGCGGGCTTTCAAGCGGCGTCTGCGCAGGGGCGGCGTATGCGTGCGTGCGCGAGCTCGGGATCATGAAAATGGACGGGCGGTTCATCGTTCTTTTCTTCTCCGCGTTTTCGTGCCTCGCTTCGGCGCCGTTTCTCGTTTTCGCCTACGATCCGATGACGCGCGCGCAGCTTCTGTGCCTCGCGGGCGCGGGCGCGGGGGCGGCGATCGGGCAGTTCGGCATCACGGCGGCGTACCGATTCGCCGAGCCGCGGCGGATCGCCGTTTTCGACTACACGAACATTCTCTTCTCGGCGCTCTTCGGGTATCTTGTGTTCAGCCAGGTGCCGGATGCGCTGAGCTGGTGCGGATTCATCCTCATCATTGCGATGGCGGTAGTGATGAACGTCAATCGCCCGTCAGCGAAGCTGCGCTGAAAGGCGATTGGCTAGAGAATGGAATTGCTTCGCTTTTAACTTTGGAGTATAACGGTGGCGATTTTCATCGTTGTCCATCCTACAGCTTGAATCTGCCATGTTGAGTACACACTTAATCGTACATCACCTCGGGAACACATGCGTTTTGTCCTATCAGCTGGCGGTGCCGTTGTCGAATCCAGATCGTGCGTTCGTGCGCTACCGCATCGATGCCGGCGACGGTTTCAATGGGGAGAACGGGCTAGTCAGCAGCCGGGGATTCGATTCGGCTACGCATTGCGCCTATGGGGCGGCGGAATCCTGGGCGATTGAAGACGGATCCTCTCTCCAATTTCTGTTTGGCCTCGGTACCGATCCCGCGCGTGCCGACAGTGACGACGACGGCCTTCTCGATTCTTTTGAGCTGGCGAACGGCATGGACCCGAATCGCGCGGACATGGATTCGGACGGCATTCCAGACGGTTGGGAGCTCGACCATGACCTCGATCCGAACGACCCCTTCGACCTCGGGCTGCCGCCGCCGGTGGAGAATTGCCGTGCCCTCGCCTTCAACATCGCGGGCGACTATGCGGCGTGGGAGATGACGATCGAAGGGCAGGGCCCTACGGACTGGCGGGTGATGCACATCACGATGGGCGCGCCGAGCTTGGCCGGCGAAAGCGAAACGAAATATCTTCGCAAGCGATAGTGAAACCTCAAGCACAGGCCGCTCTTGAAAATGCTGTTGTTGGGACAGAAGCTGTATTGCCAAGCCCTAGTGGTTGGTATGAACGCTCGGTCCTTCTCCCGTACGGACTGTTTGTCAGTTTGAGCTCGGAATGGGTTCCTGGCGTGACGATGAACATAGGAATGCCGTCTTCGTTTGACGGACGTGATGCGTTGATCTCGCAATTGGTTGTGAACAATGGGGCATTTCGCGAGTATGACGCATTTGGAACGATTGGCAGAGGCAGAGTACTGAATCCTGCATATCGTTTTACGGTCGTGAATAGAATTGCTTCACCTTAAACTTTAGAGTATAATAGCGGCATGTCTATTCTCTATCAATATCGCTTTATTGCCGTGATCGCCTTCTTGGGGCTTGCGGCGTTTCTCGCGACGGAGCGGGGAAAGCTGCCGCTTGCCTTGCGGGGCCTCAGGAAGATGATGCGGCGCGATGCGGGGCTTGCGGCGAAGGAGCCGGAGAGAGAGAAAAAATCGGGCGTGCCGCAATGGAAGCGGCTTCTCGCATTCGTTCTTGTCATTGTGGCGTTTGTGATTGCGGTCATGTAGACAGAGTGAAGTAAAGTTGGAAACGACGGCGAGGGCACCGTCGTTACGCAAAAGGAAGAGATCATGGAATGGAAGTTCAAACGGAGTGAATTCAAGCGCCCGCCGGCGCAGCTCGAGCATGTGGAGGCGACGATTCGCTTCTTCGAGGACCGCGTAGAGGCCCAGGGCGTGTTGCACTTGCGCGCGCGCGAGGCGATGAAGGCGATCGCGCTCGACAGCGACGGCAAGAAGGTGACCTATGCGCTCGAGCGCGAATACAAGCCGGGAGAGCGCTTTACGGTGAAAGTGGAGCACGTCTCGTATCCGGACGGCATTCGGCTCGAGGGCATCTACCGCGACGTGACGCCCGCGAATGCGCCGCAGCAGTACATGAGCCAGTGCCAGCAGTTCGGGTTCCAGCGGATTCTGCCGATCGTGGACGACTGCACGGCGAAGTGCACGTTCAAGACGACGCTCGAGGGCGACGCGCGCTACACGCATCTCATTTCGAACGGCGACCTCGTTTCGAAATCCGGGAAGGAGACGGGCTGGCAGACGTGGGTGTACGAGAACAAAAAGCCGATGGCGCCGTACCTCTTCCTCGCGTGCGCGGGCACGTGGGAGGTCCTCGCCGATACGGTGACGTATCCGAACGGCGGGAAGACGGTGAAGCTCGAATACCTCGTGCCGCCCGGGCATGTGGAGGGCGCGCTGATCCCGATGGAGATTCTGAAGAAGTCGATTCTCTTCCAGCATGAAGTGACGGGGTTCGTGTATCCGTATGAAACGTACCGCACGATCTGCATGGAGAAGTCGCTCTACGGCGGAATGGAGAATACGGGCAACACGACGATCATCACGCAGGCGGCGCTCATCGACGAGACGATCGCGGATGCGCGGCTCGTCTACGCCCACGGCGTCATCCCGCACGAGTACGAGCATAGCCATTGCGGGAGCGGCGTGACGATGGAGACGCCGTTCGACATGTGGCTCAACGAAGCCTACACCGTGAACGTGGAGCGGGCCTATCTCGCGCGCACGTTCGGCGCGGCCTTTACGCGGGCGGACGAAATCGCGCAGCTGCGGATGGATGGCGGCGCGCTTGCGGAGGAAGAGGGCGGCACGGCCGCGAGCATCGTGCGCGAGGGCGTGAACGATCCCGACGAAGTGGTGGATGCGATCACCTACGACAAGGCGCCGGAAGTGCTCAACACGCTTCGGAATCTCATCGGCGAGAAGACCTACACGGCGGCGTGGCAGGAGTATTTCCGCCGCTTCGACGGCGGGAACGCGAATACGGACGACTTCCTGAAGGTGTTCAGCGAGGTCTCGGGGCGCGACATGGCGGCGCTCCTGCGCCCGTGGCTCTTCGCGGCGGGCCACCCCACGGTGCACGCGGCGTGGGCGTGGAAGGCGGGCGAGCTCGTGGTGACTTTGGAGCGCACCGGCAACTACGTGGTGCCGGTACCGTACGCGCTTGTGAAGGACGGGAAGGACGTCGCCGCGGGTACGTTCATTCTCGACGGGGCGAAGCAGGAATTCAAGACGAAGTGCCCGAAGCCGGACTACATCTCCTGGAACCGCGGGTACGGCTTCTACGGCGTACTCGTCGTAGAGGCGGGCGAAGAGGAACTCGCCTTGCAGGTGCGCACGGATCCGAACGCGTTCAACCGCGCGGAGGCGATGAAGATGCTGCGCGACCGCGGCGCGGTGAAGACGTGGCTCGCGCTCTACCGCGAGATCTTCGCGGATGCGGGGCTCGACCTCGGGGCGAAGGCGGCGATTCTCGCGATCCCGGCCGATTCGCTCGACCGCCGCCGGCGTGCGCGCGTGCGCGAGAATGCGCAGGAATGCCACGCCCTGCGGAAGGCGGCGGCGGGGGCGATCGGCGAGGCGGCGCTCATCGCGGCCCTTGCGGGCGCGGCCACGGCCGGGCTCGACGCGAAGGCGATCGTGCGCCGCGCGTGGGAGAAGCGCCTCCTCGAACTGCTTGCGGAAATCAATACGCCCGCGGCATGGGCGGCGTTGAAGGGGTATCTCGAGCGGGCGAAGAACATCACGGCGCGCCTGAACGCGCTCGAGGCGATCGTGGGGAGCGAATGGCCGCTGCGCAAGGAGATCCTGGCGGCGGAGGGCAAGACGCTCCGCACCTCGACGAACGGGTATGCGGGCTATCTTCGCCTTGTGGCGGGCGATCCCCACGAAGACGTGTTCGCGGCGATGGCGGCCGAAGAGAAGCGCAAGACGTGGAGCATCTCGCATCCGGCCCTGTCGCGCGCGCTCTACTGCGGGTTTGCGGCGAACGCCGATCGGCTGTGGACGCGGGAGGGCCTCGCGTGGATGGAGCAGACGATCGTCAAGTATGCGCAGATCGGCGAGTACAATGCCTCGCGGCTCGTTTCGCCCTTCCTCGCGTGGCGCCGGTTCGAGCCGGGCCTGCGCGCCGAGGTGAAGGCGATGCTCGAGCGGCTCGTCGCGGCGCTGCCCTACGACAAGTTCCCCTTCTTGGGCGGGCGCCTGAAAGCGTTGCTCGCGACTTGTCAGAGCGAGTAAGTTGTGGTATAGTATACAATCGGATTTGGAACCTTTAACCCAACCAAGAAAAGGAAAACAAGAGAATGAAGAAACTGATCGGACTTTCCGCCGTGGCGCTGTGCGCCCTGTGCGGAGCGGCTGACCTGCAGCCGATGAAGTGGGCGGAAGGCGCCTTCGGGCCCGGAAGCGTGTGGACGAAGGACGCCGAGGGCGTGATGACCGCGAGCAAGGACGCGGCGCTCTGGAGCGCGGCCGAGTGGGAGAACTTCACGCTCGACTTCGAGTACAGGCTCGACGCGGCGGCGAACTCCGGCGTGATCCTCTACTGTTCGGACGTGAAGAACTGGATTCCGAACTCGTTTGAAATCCAGCTCCTCGACGACAACGACAAGAAGTGGAAGAAGGACGCCCCCTATCTCAAGAACGGCGGCATCTACGGGCGCCTCGCGCCGCTGGCGACGCCGGCGAAGCCCGCGGGCGAGTGGAACCACATGGTCATCACGGCGAAGGGCAAGAAGATCCTCGCGACGCTCAACGGCGTGAAGACGATCGATACGGATATCTCCGCGTGGAAGGACAGGAAGGTGAATCCCGACGGCACGAAGATCCCGCCATGGCTCACGCGCCATGCGATGAACGACCTGCCGACGAAGGGCCGCATCGGTTTCCAGGGCATGCACGGCGGTGCGCGCCCCTATTTCCGCAACGTGAAGATCGGCCCGGCGAAGTAAGGGCTTCGGCATTGAGACAAGTGAAAAAACAGGGGCGGCCACACGAAGGCCGCCCCCATTTTTTACATGATTTTCCCCTTGCCTTTTGATAGCAAACAATGGTAAAATGTCTTCTAGCTTTGGGAGGAGTGCACCCTCGAAAGGCAAATGAACGAATGAAACGACAGATTGAGAGATTGTTTACACCGTTTTCTACGGTGATTTTGTTGCTTGTTTTCGTGGTTCTTACGGGCTGTGAAAAGAAGCGGGAGGTCTATGCCGTGCGCGGCCGGGATCCCGCCTACCAGCAGGAGCTGAAGGGCGTCGTGGATCGGAAGAAGCGTACGGCGAAGTCGTATGCAACGCTCACGGCGCAGATGGAGCGCCTGAGGGCGCGCGCCCGCGCGGCGCTCCCGGCGGGTGCGACGGACGAGCAGGTTGAGGCGGAGCTCAACGCGAACCCGGCGAAGTATCCGGGTTGGAAGACCCTTTCCGCAGCCTTCGCGGAAGTGAAGGCGGATACGGAGAAAGAGTTGGCTGATGCCCGGCGCATTGTGCGGCGGCGCATTGAAAAGGAGGCGGCGGACCGCAAGGCCGTTGCCGAGGGGAAGGCCGTGGCGAAATCCGCGGCTTCGAAATGACGGACGGTTGTGATTCAATGGAAGGAAGCGGCAATATGAAGACTAAGAAAACGCTGAGCATTTTCGCACTGGCGTTGACGGCGCTGACCTGTGCTTTCCCGAGCACGGCACGGGCGACGGGCGATATCCGGTCGATCGAGATCTACCAAGATAGCGAGACGGCCGAGCGCGCGTTCCCGAACATGCGCGAACCACTCATCGCGGGCGAGACGGTGAAATTCAAGATCCGCCTTCTCAACCGCTACATGACGGTCGACAAGCTCACGGAAGATCCCACGTATACGAATCCGTGGACGTTGCAGCATATCGGCGGCAACGACCCGATTGCGGATACGAACAACATGCCGCAGGTCGGCCTCTGGATCAGCGGGCAGCGCAAGTACGCGAAGGTCGAGTCGTGGGGCCTGGCGGATCAGTACTTCACCGATATCATCTGCTCCTACAAGGTCCAGCCGGGCGACTTGGCCATGCCGCTTAAGCTCGTGCGCCCGGACGGCAAGGGCGAGGCCATGGAAGTGACCACGGGGACGTGGTACAGCGAAGACTACTACGTCAAGAACTTCGACCTCTGGAATTTCTTCCCGAATTCGAACGGGGGCAATACGTCGTCGAACAAGGTCGAATTCTCCTTCGGGCCGACGGATCTCAAGTCGTTGGGCATCTGGCAGGCGGCGATCAACATCGACAGAGACACGTCGCAGCGCGACTACAATCTTTCGAACGCGGGCATCTTCATCCAGGCTGTCGATCTCGATTCCACGATGACGGAAGATGCGGGCATCTGGCGTTCGATTGCCGCGAATTCGACGACGGCGACGCCGGCTCTGCCGCGCATTTCGATTCCGAACGGCAACGCCGATACGCAAACGCTCTATGTGTGGACGAAGGATCCGACGGTGGCCGTGGTGGATAACGGCGAGACGGATCAGGACTACGTCTTCGGCGACGGCGTGACGCGCAAGGTGAGCAAGATCACCATCAAGCCCGGCGACGAACTCGTGCCCTTCAAGATCAAGGGCTTGAAGGAAGGCTTCCAGACGGATGTCTACATGGCCGCGACGCCGACGAACGTCTACAACAATGCCGGTACGCTCGTGACGAACTTCACCTATCGTACGATTTCCGTGAGCGAGTCTTTGCCGCCTGGCATGACGGTGGAGATCGATCCGGATGCCGTGAAGACCTCCAGCAACTACAAGCTTTCGGTGGCGGCGATCAACGTGACATTGACGCAGCCCTACACGGAAGACCTCACCGTGACGCTCAAGCCCACGATGAAGGACGATCCTTCGATCGATCCGTTCAACTACATCGGCATCTCCACGCTTTCGGATGGCAAGGAAGAATACGCCCAGAAGGAGCTCCAGGTCACGATTCCGCGCGGCCGCACGTCGCCGGACGGCCTTCTCTACATCTACGCGAACCGGGCCGACGAGCATACGCTCAAGGGCATCAAGTTCGAAGTCGACACGGAGAAGCTCACGCCGGAAGAGAAGGCCTTCTTCACGGGCGCGTTCTCTTCCGACACGATTGAAATCGACTATGACGGCGGCGCCCTGCAGGTGGTCACCCCGGTGGAGGGCGCCACCTATTCGCACGTGCCCGGCAACGTGGTGCACAACTTCGAAGTGACGATCACCGACGCGATCGGCGAACTCAACGACGGCACCTACACGGTGTATTGGGATAATAACGGCAGCGGTACGCCGGTGGCGATTTCGGGCTTGAAGGCCGATGCGAAGGGCGTCTTGACGGTGCCGCGCACGTACGTGACGGCGATGACCTACAACTCGCAGTTCTATGTTGAAAATTCCGGCGGCGCGCGTTCGCAGATCGTCCACGTGACGGTGCAGGTGGATGCGCCCAAGACGATCAGCGCGACGCTCGACAAGGGCGTGGCCAACTACAACGAAGGCGACACGGCGAGGGTGACGCTTGACTTCTCGGATACGTTCCAGGAAATCTCCACGCCGGGCTATCTCTTCATCGTTCCGCTCGATGCGACGACCTCGAATCTCGTTGAAATCACCTCGCAGAACGCGTTGGAGCATACGACGTCCGTGCTCGTCTATCCGGGCTTCGGCACGGCGAACTCCCAGGCGACCATCAAGTTGAAGGACGGCTACGCCGGCGCGACGCTCAGTTTCGGCATCGAAGTGCGCGATGCGAACGACAACACGCAGAACAACATCATCACCGCGTGGGTGGGCAAGCAGTTCTTCATCGGCGTCGACAACGTGAGGCCGCAGGTTTCCTACATCGAAATGAACGATACGCCGATGAAGACGAACGGCGGCACCTTCACGAGCAAGGTGCCGATCGGGGTGCAGAAGGTCTTCAAGGTGGGCATCACCGATCCGGGCGTCAACTACTTCGATTTCGAGGACGGCAACAAGGCCTACACGCAGTTGAAGTTCTGGGAAAACGGCGAAGTGGTGGAAACGCGTACCATCGCGGGCGTGCCGGCGGATAAGACGGTAACGCATACCTTCATGAATGCCGGCACGGCGCAGGTGACGGCGAAGGTGCGCGATAAGGACATGACGGATCAGGAATTCGCCGAAGCGCCGGAATTCACGGTGAACGTGGTGGTGGTGGAGGCGCCGGCCATCGCGCTCTCGCCGTTCTCGGGCGATCCGAACTTCAGGGAATCGGCGACGGGGCCTACGGCGGGCCGCATCGACGTCGAGCTCACGGTTCCGCCCTCCGGCCTTGATGTCGGCGAGTCGATTACGGTTGTCTTGGATGTGCAGCGCAATGGCCTCAACGACGGCAACCTGCCGGTGTTGAGCCGTTACGAGATTCCGTTCAAGAACGGCCAGACCACGGGCAACTTCTATTTGAGCGAACTTGACGGTACGCCGCAGTCGGCCTTGAAGGGCTTCCGCATCAACGCCTACATCAAGGAAACGACGCCGTGTGCGGTCGACCCCACGAAGACCTGGCGCACGTACTATACGCCGGTGAACGACTTCGACATCTTCGTTGAGAACGAGCCGCCGGTCATCGGCCCGGGTGCGGCCGTTTCGACGAACGAAGTGCCGGCCTCGATCAACGTGCCGTTCACGATTACCTGGAATGCGAAGGATGTGGCGATCGACCAGCAGAGCATGCAGGTGACCTGGATCTACAATGGCTCGTCGCAGACGACGACGCAGCCCACCACGGGAACCTACTCGAAGGAGATCATGTTCACGAGCGCCGGTTCGAAGGTGGTGACCCTTACGGTGACCGATAAGGACGGCGGCACGGATACGCGTTCGTGGTACTACAAGGTCGAGGCTTCGATGGGCCTTGAAATCACGCCGCGCCGCCCGAACTCGGGTGCGCTCTCGGCGTTCTCGCAGAAGTACACGGGCGCGATGGGCATCGGCGCGGGCCGCGTGTGGTCGACGAGTGCCGACTACCCGACGCGTGTGAGCAACTTCACGCAGTCGTGGGACTTCCAGCCGGCGAACGACCTCAACCCGAAGATCTACGCCTACGGCTACAAGGTGGGCGATACGGATAACGGCGGCCTCGGGCCGGTGGGCGGGCGCGACTACGCGCTCGACGCGGCGGGCACCTGGTACAACCAGGCCTCGAAGTACGGCTCCTACTACACCTACCGCAATGCGGACGGGAAGGACAGCTTCTTCTACTGCTGGCTCCTCTATGATCGCGACGAGGGCAACTCCACCCACTTGAACGGCACGGTTCAGCCGCAGGTCGGCGACGGCACGGGTGAAAACACCGTGGCGATGCCGGAGTACGACGAAGAGGCGACCTCCTACATCAAGACGATGGTGGAAGGCATCTTCGCGCTCGAATACATGGTGGAAGACAACGTGGGCGACTTGAACCAGGACGGCATTCCCGACGTCTACGCCGCCAACACGGGCTGGGATGGCGGGCGCCTCTACGAGTTCGCCGAATACGAACTCGAAGAAGGCGGCGACCTGAAGAACCTCGCGAACCAGAACGGCGACCTGGACTTCCTGCCGTCCAAGACGGCGCAGGGCGGTACGCTCGTGGAGACGATCCAGAACTGGGCGACGCTGGGCGGCGAATTCACGGCCTACCTTGAAATCCGCGGCTTCGGCGCCGGGCTCAACATGCGTCAGGATAACGACGGCCTGAACCGTAACGTGCGCGGCAACTGGATTTCCGATCCGTGCTTCACGCCGGCGGAATCGAACGCGATTGCGCGCGTGAACGGCCTCACGCTCCCCGATCCGGAATCGGAGGAGTATGAATCGCAGATGACGGCATGGAAGGCCGGCCTCATGGCGGCCACGAGCTGGATTCCGGAAAATCGTACCGACCCGACGGTGGAGGATACCGATAGCGACGGCCTTCCCGACGGTTATGAATATTGGTTCTGGTATAGCGCCATGGTGGGCGTGATGAACGACGACGGCACGATTTCGCGCCTGAGCGGGTCGAAGTTCTCGCTCAAGGACATTGCAACGGGCGAGGAGCTGACCCCTGAAGAAGTGGCGGCGGCCTTCAACCCGACGGCGAAGTCGGACGCCAGCTGGACGGAGCGCGATACCGATAACGACGGCCTTACCGACATGGAAGAATACGCGCTTGGCACGAGCCCGATCAATTGGGATACGGATGGCGACGGCCTGAGCGACTTCTGGGAAGTGATGCGCGGCATGAATCCGCTCAAGGCGGATGCGGCGAACGGCGGCGGCATGAACGCGGATGGCGATTTCATGGCCCGCTACGAGACCGAGGGCGATTGGGCGGTCGTGACGATCGACGGCCAGGAATATGCGCTCCCGAACAACGGCAACCGCTATGTGGTGTATGACGAAGAGCTCGGCACGTGGGAATTCACGGAAGCGGCGAAGGAAGAGTTCGCGGCCGTGAAGGTGTACCGCTACGGCAAGCCGGGTTCGGAAATCGTGCCGAAGTTCCGCGGCGGAAAGGTGACGAACCTGCCGGGCTACGTGGGCATGGAAATGGAAGCGCTCCCGCTCGATTCCCGCGTGTGGGAACTCAGCACGAACGCCGTGATCGAAGCGGGCGCGCTGGATCAGCGCATCACGCTCGTTCACGACCAGGTCTACGCGCAGCTCGGGTTCGATCCGCGTACGGCGTGGAACATGAACCGCAACGGTTTCGTGGCGGATCGTTGGGATCCGAGCATCAACTCCTCGAGCGAGGCGGCGCTCCTCAATGGCGCGGGCCAGGCGATGAACACGGCGCCCTTCACGGCGCGCGACGAGTACCTGCTGCTCAAGTACCGTTATGAGCAGGAGCCGGCCGTTACGAAGTACGACCCGGATACGGGCGCAACGACGACCTATTCGATGGACGGCGATTTGGCCATTTGGGCGGATCGCACCCAGAATCGTCATGAGTCGGTGCTCCGTCTTGGTACGACGAACCCGAACGTGGCCTTCGAGGATCCGGCGTGGGTGACGGAAGCGATGGGCGATACGACCTACGCGAGCGAGGCCCATGGCGCCGATACGGATAATGACGGCGTGCCGGACGGCTGGGAACTCTACGTGGGCCAGAACCCGAATACGGAACTGGGCGACAAGGGCACATGGCCGGAAGACAACGACGGCCTTGGCATCTCCTCCGAATTCGCCGGCACGGATTCGTGCAATGCCTACGAGGCGTGCGAGTCGATCTACAAGAACCATCCGGGCCATGTCTCGGGCTGGTACAACAAGTTCTTCCCGACCGACCCGCAGGAGGGTGATACGGATGGCGACGGCATCGCCGACGGCGCCGAAGGCTCGGGCTGGAATGGCACCTGGGCGTATGGCAACTCCGAAAGCTCGGGCTATCAGTTCAGCTTCATCTACGGGCCGAACGGCAACAAGCCGGCGGAGAATGCGGATAACGGCATGAGCTTCTGCATCCGCGGCGGCGGCCTCAACCCGTGTACGGTCGATACGGATGGCGACTTGCTGCCTGACCCGTGGGAACGCCAGTTCGCGGGCGTGGTGTTCGCGAACGGCAATCCGGTGCGCGCCCTTACGATTTCGCAGGGCGGCATCACGGTGATCAACCGTGCCGATGGCATGGCGAACCGTGGCGCGGCGGCGGCGGATGGTGGCGACGGCGAAACGGATCAGGAGGCGACGGGCGCCCAGTACATCACGGCCGGTATGGACGGCACGGATCCGAACGACGCCTACACGAAGATCGGCGCGCGCGATGCGGTGACGGGTACGCAGCGTGACTTCGACTTCGACCACGACGGCCTCCAGAACTTCCAGGAATACCTCGTGCAGGCGCTCCGTCATCTCCGTTATGACGATAGCGAAACGCCGCTCATGGGCAGCTGGATGCCGGATGGCCCTGCGAACTCCCGCAAGTTCGTGAGCTTCCTGCCGATGAACATCATGGATGGCGATACGTTCTACAACCAGTGCAAGGAGGCCGGTTTTGCCGCGACGGGCGCGTGGCAGTTCCGCGAGCTCGGCTACTTCGCGCGTCCGGCGCGCGAATGGGATAAGCTTGCGCTTTGCGCGGCGACGCAGAACATGGTGAACTACGATCCGTACGGCTATCGTATCATGCTCCCGCCGCAGACGCTCAGCCCGATGGGCACACGCGTGCCGGCGGCCGGCTACTGCTCCACGGATCCGCGCCTGTGGGATACGGATCAGGACGGCATGGACGACTACTATGAAATCTTCCATGGCCTCAATCCGCTCCTCGGCTCGGTTCAGGGCGGCACGATCGAAGGCGATGTGATCGCCCAGCAGTACATGGGCATGATCAGCCACTGGTCGAACGGCTGGACGGGCTTCCCCGGCGACGTGGAAGAGTGGAACGGCGGCGAGCCGAGCTTCGACGTGATGTCCTATCCGTGGATGATGGGTGCGCCGGAAGCCGATGCCGATGGCGACGGCCTCCGCAACAACTCGGAAGCGCTGATGGTGAACATGCCTTCGCCGCAGCCCACGCATACGGATCCGACGCCGCTTTGGTACACGGATTCGAGCGCGCTCAACAAGTCGAGCTTCACGCTCCAGTACTACCAGCTCGATTCGTGGGCGGTGGCGCAGGGGAGCGTGCCGGACTTCACGTTCTATCCGTGGTCTTGGACGGAGGGCATGCCCAAGACGCTCGAAGGCTCGACGTCTGGTACGTTCATGTTCTCCTTCGAAGAGAACGAAGGCTACGATACCGATAACGACCGCATCCCGGATGCCGAGGAGCGCACGATGACGGCGACCACGGTTTCCGACCCGCAGAAGTTCACGGATCCCGATCGCCGTCAGGCGCTCTGGTTCCCGGGCAACGAGTCGGCGGCGGTGTCCTATTCGGGCAACTTCCATCGCCCGAACGGCGACCAGTACGACGTGCTGCGCCAGTTCACGGTTGAAGTGTGGATCTGCCCCGAAGACCTCGAGCGCGAGCAGGTGATTCTCGAGCGTGTGTGCAAGTACACGGCCTCGACCCTCTCGAACAACGTGGGCCAGGTGCGCGCGAACTTCCGCATCGGCCTCCTTGCCGACGGCCGCGTGTATGGCTGCTTCGATACCCCGGATGCGATTCCGTCCGGTACGGGCATCGGCACGCCCACGGTCATCGGTACGGTTCCTGAGATGGGCTGCTGGCAGCATGTCGCCCTCACCTACGACGGTGCGGAACTCAAGCTCCACCAGAACGGCCGCGTGTCGGCCGTGACGCAGACGGCGCTTGAGCCGGCGAACGGCATCGTCGTGTTCTCGCAGGACGCGATGCCGGGCATGGAGAACTTCCCGGTGCTTGAAAACGGCTACAAGACGCTTCCGTGCGCGTTCATCCTCGGCGCGACGGCGCTCGACGACAAGGGTATCGCCCTCGGCGAAGAGACGACGTGGGAAAGCTACACGAAGTTCTACGCGGGCTATGTGGACGAAGTGCGCGTGTGGGACGGCGTGCGGACGCTTGAGGAGATCAAGACCGCCTACAAGCTCCGCCTCCGCTTCAACGACGTCTACCAGCAGCGGCATGACGTCTACGCGGCGTGGCTCCAGGGCTTCACCCGCAACGACAACGACGGCAAGGGCAACCTCCCGGCCGAGCTCCTACAGCATTACAACTTCCAGTCGCTCCCGGGTGCGGTGAATGCGACGGACGTGATGTGGGAGCCGACGGGCTTCACGAAGAACGTGTTCGACAACGTGCGCGACATGGATGGCGTGCTTCCGGCCGGTACCTTCGAGTGCGGCTGGTGGAGCAAGCTCCCGGTTCACAGCACGGTGTATGAAAACTACTGCTGGGTGCCGTGGATCCAGAACACCTGCGGCCACCTGCCCTTCATGGACGGTTCGACGGCGGATTCGCGCTTCTGGAGTGAATTCTTCGGCGGCGCCACGATGGCGAGCGAGCTCTATCAGACGGGCAACCAGGGCCTGGGCGCGTATGACATCCTTCGCGCCGACGACGTGAAGAAGATCATCTTCCCGAATACGGCGCATCCGTACTCGCTCTACAACTACTCCTCGGAGAAGAGCTATCACGAGAACTTCCTCCGCTACATGGCGGAAGCGAATCCGAACTGCCAGACGAACGTCGATCTCTACGCGTTCGAAATCCGTACGGGCTTCGTGGGCACCTCCGACCTCCTCCCGCTCGGCGGCGCGTTCGCCAAGCGTACCGATATGATGTGGGATCGCGACGGCGCGGCCGACGCGTGGGACATCACGGCGGATGGCGACTCGGCCTTCTCGGATGTCGATGCGAACGGCATCGCCGACTGGTGGCAGGAACTCGCCATCGCCAACTACGGTGCGGCGGAAGGGTTCGATTGGAACTCGATCGTGACGTGGCCGGATGCGGAAGGCCAGGAAATCACGGCGCGTGAGGCCTACCTGCGCGATATCGCGCGCGGCATGTTGCCGATGGACGGCGGTACGCTTGATTCGGCCTTCGCGGCGATGCGCGACGACGATAAGGACGGCATCCCCGACTGGTGGGAATCCCTCAACGGCATTGGCGCGGAAACCGCCTATGGCGATCACGACAACGATCAGCTTCCGAACTATGCGGAGTACCTCATCTCCGAAGGTTTCGCGAACTACGGCTTCCCGCGCGTGAGCCCGATCAAGCCGAACACCTTCGGCCAGAGCGTGCCGGATTACTTCCTCCGCGTGGGCTCGCTCTACTTGGGCGAAATGTTCACCGACCACGACTTCATCTCGGACGCCTGGGAAGACCTCTACAGCGTGGATGTGGCCTCGCGTGGCCTCTGGGACGCGCTCAAGGACGCCGATGACGACGGCTGGAGCAACTGGGCTGAATACCAGGCCGGTACGCGCCCGGATCTCGAAGCGATTCTTGGCCCCGACGGCCTCTCGATCGCCGAGTACCCGGTGCCGGTGATTGAAGCGACCATCGTCTACAACGGCAAGAAGAGCTTCAATTCTTCGATCGTCGTTCAGGCGTGGGCGCAGGAGAACACGGCCGATCGCAGCCTCGGCGGCATGCCGGATGCGGTGTGGACGATTCCGGGCCCGGGCCAGCAGACGACGAAGACGAAGCTCATCGGCCAGAACCGCAACCGCATCGTCGAGCTCAGCCTCGGCCCGGGTTCGGTGGAAGCCGGTTCCGTCTCCTTGATGTTCAAGGATCTCAAGGGCCAGCTCATCACCTACAAGGAAGACGGCACGCGTACGGTTGAGCCGTACAAGGAATGGCAGGCGATCGTGCTCGACGAGAACATCCCCGGCAGCGATGAGTTCGGCCGCCTCGTGACGCGCGACAGCGTGGTGGTTGGTGAAATCAACTACGTGACAGGCCTTGCCACGATCGACCTTTCGAACGAGGTTCTGCAGTCGCCGAGCGTGACGCCGGTGGACGGGGACGAGGCGGAAGTGAAGTACGCGGTCCAGGATCTTGCCTCCAGCTATGTTGAAGTCGCCTGGAATACCCAGAAGGTCGGCGTGGGCCGCGGCGGTACGTTCTATCTCTCCGATTCGGATGTCACGGCTGCCTCGAACGGCACGGCGGGCGAAGAAGAGGAGAAGGTGGGCATCCAGACGAAGGGCGGCCACCTCCGTGAAGGGAAGAACCTCTTCGTGGCCTTTGCCGACTTGGATGGCAATGGCGCGTGGACGCCGGGCGAACCCTATGGTATCGCGTCGAATGTGGACGTGGGCTGGGCGGCCGGTTCGCTCTCGATCGAGCTCACGGATACGGCGGCGCAGATGGCGCGTCTTGACGTGTCGGGCCTGACGGCTGCGGCGGACTTCGCAACGGCCGATGCGCTCACGGATCGTAGCGCGTCGATCAACGGATCCTATTACGCCAATCAGTCGGTGTACACGACGTTCAAGTATATCCCGCCGTCGGAAGATGGCGGTAACGAAGAGGGCACCGGCACGGCCGGCCCGCTTGATGAGGAAGGCCTCCCGGCCGCGACGGCGACGACGCGCATCCGCATCGTGCGTACGGCGGTGAACGGCGAGCTGGACTTGGGCGGCCGCACGTACAACGAGACGGTGCTCGATCGCCAGATCAACCTCGGCGGCCATCCCACCCTTACGGAAGCCGACCTCGTGGCGGATGGTCTCCTTGACCTCGACTGGGGTACGCTTGAAGCGGCGTGGAAGGCGACGCATGCCGGCTCGGCCATCACGACGGGCTTGACGAACGTCACCTACCGCATCGTCTACGGTAACGGATCCGATTCGGCGTGGGACTTCAATTCCTTCGCGCAGGTCACGTTTGTGAACGCGTTCGAATACGGCCGCGTGCAGACGCCGTGCGTACCGGTCTCCCCGAAGGGAACGGTGGGCGGTACGACGACCTTCCAGTGGAGGCACGAGGCGCTTGACGCGAACGGCTACAAGGTCAAGGACTATCCGGCGTTCCGCCTGCAGGTGCTCACGAAGGATGGCGAGCTCGTGTACGATTCCGGCAACCAGCCGGCACCGGCGCGCAATTCGCTCGGCATCTACTCCTGGAAGGCGCCGCTCTACGCGGGCATGGTCACGAAGGAAGGCCGCGTGTTCAAGTCCGAAGAGAACTACATCTGGCAGGTCTCGATGCTCGATGCGAAGTTCACCGAGCCGAACTGGGCGGAGCAGGAGTTCCGTCTGGAATCGACGGGCATGGGCCTTGACGGCCGCCGCTACGGTACGATTGCCGCGAACGTGCGCTACTACGGCCCGGTGGCCGAGTCGGTTTCCACGGATGCGGCCCAGGTGAAGAACCTCATCCATGTCCAGGCGTTCACCTCGGCCGACTTCTCGGGCATCCCGGTGGCGGAAGGCTATGTTACGGACGCCTCCCAGCTCACCTCCACCCAGATTGGCGAGAACACCTGCACGTCGAGCTGCACGAATTGCGCGGACGGCGTGACGGCGAATGTGAACGCGGTGGTGCTCGCGCTGCCGGCTGGCAAGTACTACCTCGCGGCCTATATCGATTCGAACGGTAACGGCGTGCGCGATGCGTGGGAAAGCTGGGGCTATGTGTGCGCGGTGGGTTCGAGCAGCGCCGACGTGTGGCACCCGGTGCCGACGGAAGTGGGTGAGCCGAGCTCGCTCGTGCCGAGCGTCGAGATCTTCATCGAAGATGCCGATACGGATAATGACGGCTTCCCGGATGCGTGGGAGTACACCACCTTCGGTTCGCTCGACGAGCAGTCCTCGGTGGAAGGCCAGACCTTCTTCACGAAGGTCAATCCGGCCCTCGTCTACGACGCGGCGCTCGAGTCGTACGAGAACCTCGGCCTGCCGCAGCTCTCCACGGGCAGCGACTATGTGATGCCGAAGCTCATGAGCGTGCTCCTCGGAAAGAACGCGGATGCGCTCGTGGCGGCCTCGCTCATCGCGGGCGTGGATGCCGTGGCGCTTGAGCCGGAGGTCGATGTGACGATCGGCGACTTCACCGCAAGCGGCTTGAATGTGACGGTGGCGGCGAAGGCGGCGAAGCTGGAAGGCGCGAAGCTCTTCTCGGCGAAGCCGCAGGCCGCGCTCGCGTTCGATGTCGTCTTGAAGTACGCGGAAGCGCTTGATGGCGCCTGGACGGAAGTCAAGGTCGGCCAGGTCGCGGTGCCGGTGAACGGTGCGGTCGAGTTCACGAGCGAGCAGCTGCGTGACGCCATGAAGGACGTGAAGGCGAAGAACATGTTCTTCAAGATCAAGCTCATTCAGAAGTAAGAGAAGAAAAGAAGTCAGGCATGAAAGCGATTCAGAAGGTTCTCGTTGTCAATTGCGGCTCGTCGTCGCTGAAGTTCCAGCTCTTCGACATGAAGGGCGAAGAGATGCTCGCGAAGGGGCTCGTGGAACGTATCGGTATCGCCGGCTCGCGGCTCGTCTACACGAAGACGGGCTGCGAGAAGGTGGTGCGCGAAATCGAGATGAAGAACCATGTGGAAGCCATCAAGCAGGTGATGGCGGTGTTGACGGATCCGGAAATCGGCGTCATCAAGTCGCTCAAGGAACTTGACGCCATCGGGCACCGCGTGGTGCATGGCGGCGACAAGTTCTCGGCGCCGGCGAAGATCACGGCGGCGGCGAAGAAGCTCATCGAGAAGTGCGTGCCGCTCGCCCCGCTCCACAACCCCGCGAACCTGCAGGGTATCGAGGCGTGCGAAAAGGCGGCGAAGGGCGTTCCCAATGTGGGCGTTTTCGACACGGCGTTCCACCAGACGATGCCGGGCTGCGCCTACCAGTATGCGTTGCCGCGCGACGTGGCCCGCAAGTATGGCATTCGCAAGTACGGCTTCCACGGTACGTCGCACAAGTTCATCACGCAGGCGGCGGCGGCCTGGCTGAAAAAGCCCCTGAAGAAGGTGAACCTCGTCACGTGCCACCTCGGGAACGGTTCGTCGCTCGCGGCGGTGAAGAACGGTGAGTGCATCGATACGACGATGGGCCTCACGCCGCTCGACGGTCTTGTGATGGGCACGCGTTCGGGCGCGGTGGATGCGGGCGTTCTCTTCTTCCTCGGCAAGCAGGGCTACACGCTTGACGCGCTTGATAAGATGCTCAACAAGGAGTCTGGCTTCCAGGGGCTGACGGGCGCGTTCGGCGGCGATACGCGCGATGTCGTGGCGAAGGCCAACAAGGGCGAGATCGATGCGGTGGAGGCGCTTGAAGCGTTCGGCCATCGTGCGGCGCTCTTCGTGGGCGGGTACAACACGCTCATCGGCGGCGCCGACGCCATCGTGATGGCGGGCGGCATCGGCGAGAACGCGGCCGATCTCCGCGAGCAGATCGTCAAGCGCCTTGGCGTTTTGGGCATCAAGCTCGACAAGAAGGCCAACAAGACGATTTGCGGCGGCAAGTCGGGTGTGATCTCCACGAAGGATTCCAAGATTCCGGTGGTGGTGATTCCCACGAACGAAGAGCTCATGATTGCTCGTGAAACGGTTGCTGTGTTGAAAGGTTGAATTTTAAAATGAACGCGATTAAGTCCATCATTGAAAAGGCATCGAAGCTGAACGGCACGATCGTGTTGCCGGAGGGCATGGATGCGCGTGTGATCACGGCGGCCTGCAGCTGCGTGGATCGTAAGATCTGCACGCCGATCGTTCTGGGTACGGCGCAGGAAATCGCCGAAGCCGAAGCGAAGGCGGGGCTTTCCCTTGCGGAGCGCGGCATCAAGACGATCGACTACACCCAGGGCGATGCCGAGCTTGAAGCGGCGTATCTCGAAGCGTGGAACGCGAAGGAATCGCGCAAGCCGCCGGAGAAGCAGAAGATCATCGATCTTGCCGCGGCCGAGAAGACGCTCCGTACGAAGCGGATCTATTTTGGCGGCATGATGGTGAAGCTCGGGCGCGTGAACGGCCTTGTGGCGGGTTCGATCGCTTCGACGGGCGACATGCTTCGTGCGGCATTCCATACGCTGGGTACGCAGAAGGGCGTGAAGACGGCGTCGAGCTGCTTCATCATGGATCTCAAGGAGCCCACGGCGAGCGGAGACAGCGTGCTCGCGTTTGGCGACTGCGCGGTGATTCCCAACCCCACGGCCGAACAGCTCGTGGATATCGGCCTTGCGAGCGCCCAGACGTATCGTGACCTCACGGGGTGCGAGCCGCGTGTGGCGTTCCTCAGCTTCTCGACGAAGGGGTCGGCTGCGGGCGAACTCGTGGAGAAGGTTCAGAAGGCGGTGGAGCTGGCGCGTCCGCTCTTTGCCGAGAAGGGCATCAAGATGGACGGCGAGATGCAGTTCGACGCGGCGATCGTGCCGGCCGTCGGGCAGCTGAAGAACCCGAAGGGGGAAATCCAGGGCAATGCGAACGTGTTCGTGTTCCCGGATCTTCAGGCGGGCAACATCGGCTACAAGATCGCGCAGCGCCTTGGCGGCGCGATGGCGATCGGGCCGAACCTGCAGGGCCTTGCCAAGGCGATGAACGATCTCAGCCGCGGCTGCAGCGCCGAAGACATCGTGGGCACCATCTGTGTAACGCTCTTGCAGTCGACGACGAAGTAAGAACGGGGAGAGATGGGGGGCTCTCTAACAGGCGATTGGTTGGCTTTGACATGACCGAACAAGAACAGATTGCGCGGGCGAAGCAGGTCTTCGACATCGAAATCGCGGGGCTTCAGCGCACGCGCGATGCGGTGGGCGAGACGTTTGCCGAGACGATCCGCCTGCTTCTGGCGACGCTTGACGCCGGGGGGCTGGTTGTTGTGACGGGTGTGGGCAAGAGCCTTCAGATTGCCGAGAAGATGAGTGCGATTTTCGCCTCCACGGGAACGCGTTCGATCGTGCTCAATCCCGTTCAGGCGATGCATGGCGATCTCGGGATGGTGGCGCCGCGCGATGTTCTCTTGGCGCTCTCGTTCTCCGGGGAAAGCGAAGAGCTGCTTCGGCTCGTGCCGGCCGTGCGGCGCCATGGGCTCAAGGTGGTGGCGCTCACGGGGAAGGCCGCCTCTTCGCTCGCGAAGCTCTCCGATATCGTCCTTGAAATTCCCTGTGGCCCGGAGGCGTGCCCGTTTGGCATGGCACCCACGACCTCGGCGACTGCGACGATGGCGATGGGGGATGCGCTGGCGATGACGATGATCGAAGCGCGCCGTTTTGACAAGCAGAGCTATGCGCTCAACCACCCGGCGGGTGCGATTGGCCGGGCGCTCATTCTCAAGGTTACGGACGTGATGCGCTCGGGTGATCGGCTTGCCGTTGTGCCGCCTCAGACGACCGTGCTCAACACGCTTCTTGCCATGACGAAGGCGCAGGGCGGGAGCGCCGTCGTCGCTGACGGGCGCGGGCGGCTCTTGGGAATTTTTACCGATGGAGATTTTCGTCGGATCGTTTCGGGCGCGTCCGAGGGCTCGCCGGCATCGATTCTGGCAGATCCCGTGGAGGCGCACATGACGCGTCAACCCCAGTATATTAAGGGGGAAGCGTATGCGGCGGACCTCTTGCGCGTCTTTTCGGCGCGGCGGATCGACGACCTTCCCGTGTGTGATGACGAGGGTCGGGTGATCGGTCTTGTCGATATTCAGGATTTGCCCAAAGTGAAGGTTTTATGATACAATGTAAATGTCCCAACCAAAGAGGAGATTCAAAATGAAACTGAAAACTATCGTTTGTGTGACTCTTGCGATCGCGTGTGCGTTCGCCGCCTCGGCGCAGTCCCGTCGTCGTGGGGCGGTGGGTGCGGATGGCGGCAAGGCGGTGGCCTCCGGGCGCGATGCCTATGTGACGATCGATACGCCGGCCCGGCCGGGCGGCACGTGCCTTGCCGGCGCGCCGAATCTGCAGGCCACGGGCAAGCTTCTTCCGGCGATTGGCGGCAAGCCGCGGCAGTGGATCGTTTTGGAAACGAAGTACACGACGATGGCGAAGTGGCAGGATGAGCTCACCTTTACCTGGCATGTGCTTCTGGATGGATCGAAGGCGAAGGAGAAGGATCCGCGCAATCCGCCGTCGGCCTATTCCTACTACACGGCGCAGGTGCGTTACGTGGATATCAAGAAGGGGAGCCACATGGCGAGCGTGTGCTTGCCGCCGAGCGTGCTTGAACGATTCGGAGAGCCGTGCACGGTGACGGTGATCATCACGAACAAGGATGGCGATCAGCTCGCGATGAGCAATGAAAACCAGGATCGGAACGTGGATTCCGCCGCGCGTGGTGCGGAAGGCAAGTGGTGGGAGAACGACAAGTTCATGAGCTGGCAGAAGAAGGGTGCGGATGGCGAGCAGAAGAATCAGGTCGAACGCCGCCAGGGCCTTTTGGATCGGTCTAAGACGCCTTTCTACCTCGTCAACAATGCGGACTACGAACTCGTTCAGTAATTAAGTCGCTTCGTGCGGAGCAAACATCATGTCTCGAATTCTCACACTTAACATCGGCGCTTCGAAGGCGGTCCTGGCCGAGTACATGCTCGGCGGAAAGGGCGGCCTCACGCTGACGGCTTACGGGAGCGGGGAGCTTCCGTCGGTCGACATCAACGACCCGGGAGCGCTCGGGGCGTCGTTGCCGGCCGTTCTCCACCAGATCATGCGCGAGAAGGGTATCCGCCCGGGTCCGCTTGTCGTTTCGCTAAGCGGGCAGATGGTGTTCCCGCGTTTTGCGAAGATTCCGACCATCGGCGACGCGGAGCAGCAAGTGCGGTATGAGATCGAGCAGAATGTGCCGTTCCCCATCGACGAGATTGTCAGCGATCATCAGTTCGTGGGCATGACGCCGGAAGGCGACAAGGCCACGTTGATTGTCGCGGCGAAGCTTGAAACCGTGCGTGCGGTCACGGATGCCGTGCGCTCGGCGGGCTTGAAGCCGATGGTGGTGGATGTTTCGCCGATTGCGATTTTGAATGCGCTCAAGTTCGTCGATCCCGATCCGTCGGGCTGCACGGTGATTCTTGACTTGGGGTCGAAGACGACGAACCTCATCATTCTCGAAGGGGAGAAGATCTACAATCGGTCGATCAACTTCGCCGGCAACACGATCACCAAGGAAATCGCGCAGCAGTTCGGCTGTTCGTTCGACGAGGCCGAACAGTTGAAGATCGAGCGCGGCTATGTGGCGCTCGGCGGGGTGACGGAAGACGAAGACGAGGTGACGGATCGCGTTTCGAAGATCATCCGTACGGTGCTCACGCGCCTGCATGCGGAAATCTCGCGGTCCGTCAACTTCTATCGTTCGCAGCAAGGCGGAAGCGCGCCCACGCGCCTCTTCCTGACGGGCGGTACGGCGCGTCTGCCGCAGCTCGACCAGTTCTTCACGGAATCGCTGCAGGTCGAAGTGGATTATCTCAACCCGTTCAACGGTGTCAAGTTCGGCGCCAAGATCGACCAGGCGGTGTTGGAGACGGATCTCTTCGCGCTCACGGAGAGCGTGGGCCTTGCGCTCCGCGGCGGGGATGAAGCCTGGCTGAAGATCAACCTCATGCCGCCGGAGCTCGTCAACGAGGCGCGCGCCATCAAGCGCATCCCGTTCCTTGCGCTGGGCGGCCTTGCCTTCCTCGCGGCGCTTGGATTGGGCGTGGTCGTGTTGAATCGCGGCACGAACATCGCCAAGGCGAAGTTCGAGCGGGTGGAGGGCCGTAATCAAACGTTGAAGTCGTTTGAATCGAAGCTCAAGGTCGAGCGGCAGAAGGCCGATGAGGTCAGTTCCACGTGCGACGATTTCCAGAAGCTTCTGTGGAGCCGTTCGGCGGCGCTTCGCCGGTTGCAGGATGTCCGCAAGAGCCTCGTCAACGGGATGTGGATTATGGATTGGGCGGCCATTCCGCCGCCGAAGGACAAGCCCGAGGCGCGTGAAGCGGTGAAGGTGACGGTGCGCGGCTGGCGTGACGTCATGACCAAGGAAGAGGCGCGTTGGTCGAGCGAAAACGGCGGTAAGCAGGCCACGGCGGCGGAAATCGTAAAGGCCAAGCTCATGCGAAGTGCTGAGTTCGTGCCCGAAACGGTGAAGATCGCCGCGCAGCGCGCGGTGAAGGAATGCCTGACGGAATTCACGATTCAGATGGAGATTGCGCCGATGGAAAGTGTGTTGCCGAAGGAAGACAAGGGCCGTAAGGGAAAGGCGGCGAAGTAAGATGAGCCTGTCAAAACAACAGATGATCGGCGCGGTCGGCGGAGGCCTCTTCGCTCTTGGCGTGCTCGGGCTCGGGTGGTTCCTCTATTCGGCCTGGTCGGAAAAGGGCGAGGCTGAGGAGCTGCTGACGAGCGAGGCGGATACGTTCGGGAAATTCAACTCGGCGGCCATCTATCCGTCGAAGGCGTCCATTGATGCGGTGAAATCGAATGCGACGAGTTTTGCCCAGTGGTATGATTCGGCGGTGGCGCTTGCCGCGCGCGGAGACAAGGTGTTTGCCACCGAGACGCCGCCGATTTTCAAGCAGCGTCTCGAGGGTGAGGTGCGTCGGTTGCTGAACCTCGCCGGCGGGGTGAACGGCAAGATCGCCGCGCCGTCGTTCCTGTTCGGTTTCGAGCAGTTCCTCGGCGAAGGCGGCGTCTTGCCGAAGGAAGAAGAGGTGCCGCGGCTTGCCGTGCAGCTCGATGCGATTTCGAGTTTTGTGGACGCCTTTGCCGAGGCGGGCGTCTTCGAAGTGAAGAGCATCGTGCGTGTGGAGGCGAAGGCGGAAAAGGCCGAAGGCGAAGAGCAGGAGAAGAAAGCTTCGACTGCGAAAGAGGCCAAGGCGGTTTCCAACGGGCCGAAGACGACGAAGATGACCTACCAGTTCGAAATCGCGGCGCATCCGGAAGCGCTCGTGAAGACGTTGAACATGCTCACGAGTTCGGCGCGTTTCGCGGTGGTGCGCAACCTTTCGTTCAAGACGGCGGCCGATATGATCGTCGATCGTTTGGCGGCGGCGGAAAAGGCGAAGGCCGATGAGGGTGCGGCCAAGTCGGCCCCTCGGCGGCGGCGTGGCGCTGCGGCGCAGGCGTTTGAAAATCCTGCTGCTGCCGCGGCGGCGAGCCGCATCGTTTCCGATCCGCTCGGCGACGAACCGATTACGATGACGTTTACGTTGGATGTCTACGACTTCGGCCGGAAGGCGGCGGAAGTGGCGGCGGCTGCCGCTGCCGCTGCTGCTGCACCTGCCGAGGCGAAGGCGGACGCGGAAAAGCCTGCTGAGAAGCCGGCCGAAAAGAAGGAGAACAAACAATGAGCGCCTCTAAGCAGAATTTCTTTGCGGCGCATTGGGATTGGCTTGTTGCCGCTGCCGGGTGTGCGGCGTTGGCGGTGTCCGGTGCGATTTTCGCGATGTCGCTTGGCGAGTCGCCGGAGTCGAGTGCGGAAGCGTTCGAGGCGGGTCTCAAGGCTCAGAAGCCGGCGCACGAAGGCGTGAAGGCGGCGAATCTGGATGTGCTTCAGAAGGCGTTGCGCCAAACGAAGGCGCCGCCGCATCTCGACCCCGTCGACCCCAAGAAGGCGAACTTCCTTGCGAGCGAAGCGCGCGTGTTCTGCCAGCAGGGCGACGCCACTTCGAAGGAGAAGGCGTGCGGCCGCCCGATTCCGGCCGATTGCGAGGTGTGCCCGTATTGCAAGGTGAAGCAGAACGTCGTGAAGATCGAAGCCGATGCCGACCATGACGGCCTCCCGAACGAATGGGAAGTCAAGTATGGCCTCAAGCCGAACGATCCGAGCGACGCCGCGAAGGACCTTGACGGCGACGGTTTCACGAACCTCGAGGAATTCCTGGCGAAGACGGATCCGACGGACAAGGAAAGCCATCCCGACTATTTGGATTCGCTCGTTGTCTCCGCGCCGCTCAAGAAGACGACGCTGCCGTTCTACTTCAGTTCGTACATGAAAATCCCGAAGGGTTTCCGCTTCACGTTCTGGGGTGCGGGCGAAACGACGGGCAAGAGCCTCTGCGTGAAAGACGAAGAAATCGTCGTCGATCCCGGCAAGGGCGCGAAGGTGAAGACCGGTTGGGTGGTGTCCGCATTCGACCAGAAGTCCGAGCTGCGCGAGATTCCCGGCGCCAAGGGGTTGAAGCGGTCTGTCGACGTATCGGTGATCACCATCAAGCGCACGAAGGACGGCAAGACCATGTCGATCGTTCGCGGCGTGAAGGAGAACCCCGTCGAAGAAGAGACCGTGCTGACCTACAAGCGCGGAAAGGAAAAGCAGTTTACCGTGTCCAAGGGGAGCGAATTCGAGCTTGCCGGTAACAAATACCGGGTGGTAAAGCTTCGCGCCGCGGACAAAGGCTGTGAGGCCACCGTCATTGACCTGAAAACAAAAAAAGAAAAAATTATACGTTGAGACTTGATTCGCCCGCCTAAATGGGGTATCATAATAAGACCTTTAAGGAGCATTCTCGATGAGAGCCAACAAAAAAATCGTCGCACTGGGCGCTGCCTGCGTTTCTCTCGCCTTCGCCGTGAGCGTTGTCGCGCAAGATGATCTGAACGATCTTCTTGATCTTGACACCAAGGCCCCGGCTAAAAAAGCCGAGGTGAAACAGGCCACTCCCGCAAAGCCTGCCGAGGCGAAACCCGCTACGGCGCCGAAACCTGCCGCGGCCCAGCCTGCTGCCAAGCCGGCTGCGCCCGCGCCTGCCGCTGCTGCGGAGAAGAAGCCGGAAGTGAAGCCGGCCGCGCCCGCGCCTGCCGCCGCCGCGGAGAAGAAGCCGGAAGTGAAGCCGGCCGCGCCCGCGCCTGCCGCCGTCGCGGAGAAGAAGCCGGCCGCGCCTGCCGTGGGCCTCGAAGCGCTGGCGCCTGCGGAGGCCGCAGCGAAGAAGCCGGTTGCAAAGGCGGCGGAGCCTGCGCATCCGGATGCCGCCTTGATCGCCGATTTGATGGGCGTTGAGGAACTGCGCCGCAGTTCGCTCGACCTCCAGGCGAAGCGCGAGATGGACGCCGCGAATGCAGCGATGATCAATCGCGATTGGGATAACATGTACAAGCAGTACAGCCTCGCGTTGCGGCACTTGAATGATCGTGCCGATTCCGTGGCCGATCGCAAGAAGTGCATGGAGATGATGGCCGAAGCGAAGTACCAGGCGGCGAAGCAGGCGCTCCGCGAGAGCGACCGCGAGCATGGCATGGAACTTGCGAAGGAAGCGATGAAGCTTCATCATCCGAATGCGGGTGCGCTCCTGGCGGCGCTCGAGGCGGAATCGGTGCAGGATAACGAGACCGATCGTTCCGATACGGAACACGTGCGCAATACGCCCGAATACAAGAAGGATCGCGATCTCATTCAGAAGCGTCTGCGCCTTTCGAGCCAGTACCTCGCGCTTTCCGACCTCACGCGTTCGCTTGATCAGTGCGATCTCGTGCTGCGTAGCGATCCCTACAACCAGGAAGCGATCGCGCTTCGCGAGCGCATCCAGCGCAAGCGCCAGATCATCATCGAACGGGAACGCGTGTCGGCCCGTAACGGCATGATTGCCGATGTCGATGCCGCGTGGCGCCCCGTGTACGCGATCAACTCGCCTGAACTCAAGGCGATTGACGGCGGCACCTCGAAGACGAAGGCCGGCATGAACGACGAGCGTTCGATCGAGCAGTCGATCGAGAAGCGCATGAAGGAGATGATCCTTCCGGCGATTTCGTTCCGCCCGCCGGCTACGATCATCGATGCGGTGGACTTCTTCCGCCAGGCGTCGAAGGACTTCGACAAGCCCGAGATTCCGGTTGACCAGCGCGGCTTCAACTTCGTGTTGCAGCTGGAGAAGACCCTGACGGGCGGCGCCGGCGGCAATGCCCAGGGCAAGGGCAATCAGGATGCGTTCAGCGCAGCCTCCGATGAAGAGAACGGCGGGGCGCAGGGCGATGTGCCGCAGATTCCGAACATCTCGGCGTCGAACATCTCCCTGTGGGAAGCGCTCAAGCTCGTCTGCAAGGTGAGCCAGTTCAAGTTCAAGGTTCAGGGCTCGGTTGTCATGGTGATGCCGAAGTCGATGAGCACGGATGAACTCGTCACGCGCACCTATAGCGTGGTTGAATCCTTCCTTGAGCGCGTGACCGATGCTTCGAGCGGCCTCAGGAAAGAGAAGACCGGCGACTTCGGCGGCGGCGATAACAACGCGGCGGGCGAAGGCGGAAGCGACGATGAGAACCAGTGGAAGGCCTACTTCGAAGAAATGGGCGTGAACTGGCCGCAGAACTCTCGTATCAAGTACATCAAGGCCGTTGGCAAGCTCCGTGTGACGAATACAGAAGATCAGCTCGCGGTGTTTGAGGATGCCTTGAACGAATTGAACGTGACGCCGTCGATGATCGAAATCGAAACGCGTTTCGTGGAAGTCGCTCAGGAAGATCTCAACTCCCTCGGTTTTGAATGGCTTTTGAACTCCGACTACACGTTCAACGTGGGCGGCAAGATCAAGAAGGCCCTCAACATGAAGGACGGTTCGCAGTACGACACCTCGAAGTGGATTCTGGTGAATGGCGAACGTCAGGACGTCTCCGACGCCACGTTCGGCACCACGACCACGCAGACGCTCACGGAGAATTCGACCTTCGGCCAGAACGGCAATCTCACGGGCTACAGCCAGTCTCAGGGCCTGGTGACGACTTCGACGAGCTACGACCCGAACAACATCCCCGGCACGACGAGCTCCACGAAGGACTACAAGTGGGTTGACGGCGCGGGCTGGGTGCGCGGCAATCCGGAATCGGGCGGCACGCGTACGGGCAAGAATGCGCTCATCAATGCGATGGACGGTACGACCTACCAGTCGGGCATGCGTTATCTCTCGACCTCCGGCAACCCGGTGGCGGGCGATGCGCTCAGCATGAACGACAAGTTCATGCGTCTGAACGCGTTCCTCGGCAATGCCGACCTCTCGATGGTTCTCCACATGCTCTCGCAGCGGAGCGATACGGATCTCCTTTCGGCGCCGAAAGTGGTCACGAAGAGCGGCCAGGAAGCGACGATCAAGGTCGTGACCATCTACCGCTTCCCGCAAGACTACGATGTGACGATCCAGTCCACCTCGAGCGGTTCGAGCGGCGGCTACTATGGTAATAGCGGCGGTTCGAGCGGCAAGATCCTCCCGATGGTCGAGCCTCAGAACTTCGAAACGCAGGAAGTCGGTGTGATCCTCACGGTGACCCCTGATCTCTCGCCCGAAGGTTTGATCAACCTCCAGCTCACCCCGAAAATCGTGTCTGAGCCGGAATGGCGCGACTATGGTATGAAGGTGCCGATGGATGCCGTCATGGGCGATACGAGCATCGTGACCTCGAGCCTCGATGGCGTGCAGAACCTCGCGACCTCCAAGTCGGCCGATGACATTCAGTGGTTCAGCGTGCCGATGGAACAGCCGTTCTTCAAGGAGCGCTCGATCGATACCCATGTCACCCTCTACAACGGTGCGACGATTGTGATGGGCGGTCTCATCACGGAAGAGCGTCGTTCGATGGAAGACAAGATTCCGTTCCTCGGCGACATCCCGTTCATCGGTCGTATCTTCCGTAGCCGTAGTGAATGGTCGAACAAGCGCAATCTGCTCATCTTCGTGACGGCGCGCCTTGTTGACCCGAATGGTCGCCAGATCATCCAGAACGTGTCCGACAAGGTCGAGCCGACCGCCGCCGATGCGGCGCAGGTGACGCCGGCGCCGGCCGCCAACTGATTGGCCTATGAGGATTGCCCTGACAGGCGGAATCGCCTGCGGCAAAAGTACGCTTGCCAAGTTCCTCCGGGAACTTGCCATTCGTCTTTTGGATGCGGACGATGTTGTGCATGAACTTGAAGCGCCGGGCGGTGCAGCTCTTGAGCCCCTTGTCGGGCGTTTCGGGAAAGAGATTCTCTCCGGCGACGGTGGCATCGATCGGAAGCGCCTTGCGGAAATCGTCTTCACGCGTCAAGCGGCCAAGGAGGCCCGTGCTGATCTCGAGGCGATTCTGCATCCGCTCGTACGTGCGCGCTTAAAGGCGTTTGCGGCAGAGGGTGAAACCGAGGGGGCGCGGCCTTCTTTTCATATTTCTGTGATTCCTCTCCTTTTTGAATCGCATTTCGATACAGATTATGATACAATACTCGCAATCGCTTCTTCGGAAGAGGTTCAAATCGATCGGATGATGCGCACGCGCGGTTATTCGCGAGCGCAAGCGGAGGCGAGACTTACGGCGCAAATGCCCGTGGCCGAAAAGGTTGCCCGTGCGCATTTCACCGTGGTCAATGATTCAACACCCCAGCATTTGAAGGATGAAGCCGTGCGACTTGTCGCATGGTTAGAGGAGAGAGCAAAGAATGAGTACAGACGAGCAGGTTTCAACGCAGATCGTGTGGTCACCTGATGATCTTCCTGCGGCTGAAGCAGCAGCCCTGCAGGCCAAGGAGCAGCAGCCCAAGAAGCGTGTCTCGCGCGCCAAGAGCGCGGCGGCGGAATCGGCGAACGATGGAGAGCCAGTGAAGAAGCGCCGCACGAGGAAGGCGGGAACGGCCAAAACGGCGGCATCGCTGCCGCCTCCCAAGGCAACTGAGCCCGCGCCCGCTCAGCCCGCGTCTGCCGAGGGGTCTGTCCCCGCTCAATCTGCGTCTGCTACGACTGCCGAGGGGTCTGTCTCCGCTCCGTCTGCGCCCGTTGCGGCTACCGAGGGGGCTGTCACCGCTCCGTCTGCGCCTGTTGCGGCTACCGAGGGGACTGTCCCCGCTCAGCCTGCGGTTGCTCAGGGGACTGTCCCCACGCAACAGCAGACGCCGGGGAATGCTCAAGGGCAGAATCAGCAAATGCGCCCGCAGGGGCAGCAGCAGGGGCCTGCGCCTGAAGGGCCGCAGCAGCCGCTTTCGCGGCGTCAGCAGCGCCGCCAGCAATGGCTCGCGAATCGTGCGGCGCGCATGGCCAATGGCGGGAACCGCGGGAATTTCAATAACAACAACGGGAGCATGGCACCGCAAGGCAATCGCCGTCCGCCGGAGCCGCGTGTGCAGGTGCAGCGGCCGGAGAATCTGCCGAGCGCGATGGTGCCGCGCAATCCCGATTTGCCCGAGTACCGTTTGCAGGATATCCATTCCTGGGACAACGGCACGATCGTCGAGCGGATGATGCCGGATGCGAACGCCGAAGACCTCGGCGCGATGAAGCGCCATGAAATCATTTTCGCCGCGATTCGCAACTATCTTTCGCGCGGCGGTGCCGTGAAGGGCCGCGGGTGCCTGAAGGTGGAAAAGGAAGGGTACGGGTTTCTGCGCAGCTCGAAGACGAACTTCCTCGCCTGCCCGGAAGACATTTTCATTCCGCAGCAGCAGATTCGCCGCCATGCGCTCCGTACGGGCGATATCGTGGAAGGCCCGATTCGCGATCCGCGCGATAAGGATCGGTACTTCGTTCTCGGAAACGTCGAGGCCGTGAACGGCAAGACGCCGAGCGAAGCGGCGCGAATCGTCCACTTTGAAAACCTCACGCCCACGTTCCCCACGCGCCGCATCGTTCTTGAAACGTCGCCTGCGGAACTTTCGATGCGCGTTGTGGATATCTTCACGCCGATCGGGTTCGGCCAGCGCGGCCTCATTGTGGCGCCGCCGCGCGTGGGTAAGACGGTGCTCCTTCAGAAGATGGCGAATGCCATCACGAAGAATCATCCCGAGGCGATTCTCATCGTGCTCCTCATCGATGAACGCCCGGAAGAGGTGACCGACATGCAGCGCAACACGAAGGCGATGGTGCTCTCTTCGACGTTCGACGAAGAGCCCCAGCATCACGTCGACGTGGCGGACATGGTGATCGAAATGAGCCGCCGTCAGGCGGAAAACGGGAAGGACGTCATCATTCTTCTCGATTCGATCACCCGCCTTGCGCGCGCCTACAATACGGTGCAGCCGCATTCGGGCAAGATCCTCACGGGCGGCGTGGACGCTCTTGCGCTCCATCGCCCGAAGCGCTTCTTCGGCGCGGCGCGCAACATCGAAGGCGGCGGTTCGCTCACGATTCTCGCAACGGCGCTCATCGATACGGGCTCCCGCATGGATGAAGTGATCTTTGAAGAATTCAAGGGTACGGGTAACATGGAACTCGTGCTCGACCGCGGCCTTGCCGATAAGCGCATTTTCCCGGCGATCGATATCGAGAAGAGCGGTACGCGTAAGGAGGATCTGCTTCTCGCGCCGCTCGAGCTCGAAAAGACCTGGGCCTTGCGCCGCGTTCTCGCGGATGCGGGCCCCGAGCGCGCCATGCAGAGCGTGCTGGGCGGCATGAAGAAATTCAAGTCGAACCCCGAGTTCCTTCTCTCGCTCGACTTGAAGAATCTGTAAGCCCTCAAAACGAAAAAACGGATTTCACCGGAGAGACCGCCAGGCGGCCGAAGGCAGGGGTAGGACAGGATAGGTAACACATCAGGTTTTTGCCCTCGGCAAAACGACACCCCGTCTCTCTCATGTGAAATCCGTTTTCGTCTATCGTTCCGATTTTAGAAGGGGTCGCCCTCGGGCGCGGGTAATGAATCTGCGCGCGAAGCGGTCTCCATGGGCGCCGATACCGGCTTCGCAGGGCGTGGAATCACTTCCGGGATGCCGAAGCACACGTAGAGAATCGCCTGTTCAAGGGCAAGCATCAACGTGAAGGCCTCGTTCATGTCGAAGACATAGAAGACGGTGTAGGCCTCGCCGCCGGTCGCCGGCTTGCGCCAAAGCGAGAGCGTATAGCCGCATCGCGGTTCGATCTGATGGGCGAAGCGGATCACCGTAGTGCCCGCCGCCGAACGATGGAAGAGCCCCCGGCCGTCTTGAATCGATTCCTGCATGCCGCGGAGAACTTGCAGGATCTGCGAGAGGTCCGTGCGGTCGAGCTTCACGCAAATGCTCTTTCCCCAGTCGAATGTGGGGAAGACGGTGTTCTCGCCCTGTAGCGTACCGATGGTGCGCTGCATGGCCATCGTGAGAAACACGCAGCCGGCGATGTCGTCATGGGCGGGATGGAGCTCGATTTTGAGAGCGCTTCCCGTCCCCTTGGGGTTGGCATGATAGAAACAGTCGGCCGCGTGCCGCCTGAACGGTGGTGGTGCCCCGGAGGGCGTTGGGGTGGTGTCCATTCGATTTCCTTTCTTTGATGTGGCGACGGGAATTCGTCGTCGGGGGGGAGTAGGGAAAAAGGGGGCCTCAAATGTTAAAACATTGTTGGGCGAAATGTGAAGGAATTGTCGAGCGGACGATTTTTCAACGGGCGAGCTGGTATTTGTAGCCGATGCCGTAGATGCTGCGGATGGCCTTGCCGTTCGGGCCCAACTTCCGGCGGATGTTCGCGATATGCGTGTCAAGTGCCCGGGAGAAGATCGTGTAGCCGCACCAGATGGCCCGCAGAAGCGTTTGCTTGCGGATGGTGCGGTTCGCGTTTTGCGCGAAGAGGCGCATGAGCCTGATTTCGCTTTCGCAGAGATGGATGAACTTGTTCTCCTTGGTGACGAAGGTGCGATCGAGGGGAATCACCTTCCCGCCGCAGAAATCGAATTCACGCTCCTCTTCCCGGAGGGCTTCCGCGCGCTTGAAGGCCGGCGAGCGCCGAATGAGCGCCGCCGTGCGGGCGAGGAACTCGCGCGGATTGAAGGGCTTCGTGAGATAGTCGTCGCACCCGAGGCCGAAACCGATGATCTTGTCCTGTTCCTGGGTGCGTGCGGTGAGAAGCAGAACGGGCGTATCGGTATCGATCTCGCGGATGGCTTTCAGTACGTCGAGGCCGTCCATCTGCGGCATCATCACGTCGAGAATCACGAGCGCGGGATGGTAGCGGCGGTAGAGGGCGAGGGCGTCGGTGCCGTTGCGCGCGGCGTGCACGGCATAGAAGTCGCCTTCAAGGAGGCATTTGATACCGTCGCGAATGTTGTCGCTGTCTTCGGCAATAAGGATTTCGACCATGGTCTTCGTTCCTTTTGATGGGGTTGATGGGTTCCCCTTTCGAGGGGTGTGAATGAAACGACACTATTAAACCATACTTCGGGAAAAAAGTTCTTACAAAATTCTTACACCCCACCCAAGCGCGACTTGTATTTTTCATTTGACTTTCGGGCGTGGATAGTCCATAATTTTATCTACGAAACCCGAATTAGAAAATCCCGAATAAGGAGTTCCTTTACATGCAGAACCAGGAAGTCTACGATAAGGTAGTGGCCACGTTCGCCGAGACGTTCGGCGGCAAGCCCGAAAAAGTCGCCTATGCGCCGGGGCGCATCGAGGTGTTGGGCAACCATACCGACTATAACGAAGGCTATGTTTTCTCGGCGGCCATCGACAAGGGCACGTTCTTTGCGGTGTCGGCCGCGGCGGACGACACGGTGACGCTCGTCGCCCTCGATATGGGCGAAACGTTCACCTGCAAGCTCGCGGATGTCAAGAAGGTCGAAAGCGGCATGACCTGGGCGAACTACCCGCTCGGCACGTTCAGCTGGCTCTTCGACGGCGAGCCCGCGAAGGCCGGCAAGGGCTTCAAGGCTGTCTTCGGCGGCAACATCCCGCTCGGCGCGGGCCTGAGCTCGTCGGCGGCGCTTGAAATGGCGACGGTGCTCGCGCTCGCGGCGCTCTACGGCATTGAGAAGGACAAGACGACGTTCGCGAAGATCGGCCAGAAGGCGGAGCACACGTTCGCCGGCTGCCCGTGCGGCCTCCTCGACCAGGCGAGCTCGCTCTACGGCAAGGAAGGGTCCCTCGTGAAGAGCGACTTCCGCTATTGCCAGTTCGAGAATGTGGATCTCGGCCCGACGGTCGCGTTCATGATGGTGAAGTCGAATGCGAAGCATGCGCTCGTCGATGGCGCCTATGCGAGCCGCCGTCAGGCGTGCGAAGACGCGGCGGAGTATTTCGCGGGCGTCCTCAAGCATCCGGTCACGCATCTGCGCGACGTGAGCTGCGCGGAGTGGATCCTCTATCGCGGCGGCCTCTCGGAGACGACGGCCAAGCGCGCGATCCACCCGATCGGCGAAGACGAGCGCGTCGTCAACGGCGCGGCCCTCCTCGAGAAGGGCGACCTCGCGGCGTTCGGGTCGCTCATGTTCGATTCGCACGAGTCGAGCCGCAACTGGTTCGAGAACTCCTGCGAAGAGCTCGATACGATCGTGGACGCCGCGAAGGCGATTCCGGAAGTGCTCGGCGCACGTCTCTCGGGCGGCGGATTCGGCGGCAGCTGCTGCCTGCTCGTGAAGCCCGAGGCGGCGGACAAGATCGCCGCGGCGATCACGGCCGCGTACAAGACGGCCTACGGCGACGAGCCGACCTGCGCGCTCATCAAGCCCTCGGCCGGTGCGCACCTGGTCTAATTGATAATGGATAATTGATAATGTAAAATGGATAATGGAAAATGGGGGTGCGGCCGACAACCCGTGCCCTCGTTCCGAAAAACCAAAGGAAAAAGAAAATGGCTGAAGAAAAGAAAAGCATCAATTGGGTGGCCGTCATTACGATGATGTTCATCTACGGTATGATTTCCTTCGTGACGAACCTCGCCGCCCCGATGGGCAAGGTGTGGTTGCTGCAGAAGGGCATCGAGGGGTCTCCTGCGCTCGGCATGATGGGCAACATGATGAACTTCCTCGCCTACGTCTTCATGGGCATTCCTGCGGGCAAGATGCTCACGAAGTGCGGCTACAAGAAGACGGCGATGATCGGTATCGCCACGGGCTTCGTGGGTGTGGGCATCCAGTTCCTCTCCGGCAAGGTGCCGTTTGCGGCGGATGGCAATGCCCTTACGCCGTTCTGCGTGTATCTGCTCGGTGCGTTCGTGTGCGGCTTCTCTGTGTGCATGCTCAACATGGTTGTGAACCCGATGCTGAACCTCCTCGGCGGCGGCGGCAATCGCGGCAACCAGCTGAACATGATCGGTACCACGTTCAACTCCCTCTGCGGTACGGCCACCCCGATTCTCGTGGGTGCGCTCATCGGCCAGATCACGAAGAATACGATGATCAAGGACGTCAATCTCGTCCTCTACATCGCGCTCGCCGTCTTCGCGGCCGCGTTCGTGATCCTCTCCTTCATTCCGATTGCGAACCCCGAGCAGGGCAACACCACGGAGAACATCCCCGTCTTGGCGCCGCTCAAGTTCCGTCACTGCCTCCTGGGCGTGATCGGTATCTTCATGTACGTGGGTATCGAAATCGGCATCCCGGCGACGATGGATATCTGGCTCTCGTCCAAGGGCGGCCCGCTGATGACGTCCGCCAACAAGAATATCGCAGCCAATGCGGCCACCATCGGCGGCCTGATGGCGGGCTCCTATTGGTTCCTGATGCTGGTGGGCCGTACGATCGGCGCCTTCATCGGCGGTAAGATCTCCTCGCGCATCCTCATGACGTTCACCACGTTCACGGCGATCTGCCTCATCATCGTGGGTACGATGACGACGGGTGTGACCTCCAAGATGTTCGTGCTGGACTTCTTCCACAATCTGACGAAGGATGGTTCCGTCATCCAGATCGTGGATGTTCCGCTCACGGCTGTTCTCTTCGCGTTCTGCGGTTTGATGACGTCCATTATGTGGCCGTCGACGTTCAACCTCGCGACCGAAAAGCTCGGCAAGTACACGGCGGCGGCCTCGGGCCTCTTCATGGTGATGGTGGTCGGCGGTGGCTTGCTCCCGCTCTTCCAGAGCTGGTTGGCCGGTACGGCCGGTGGTACGATCGCGGACGGCGTGACGGTCACGGCGGAAATCGCCAGCAAATCGACCTCGGCGTTCATGATGTCTTACATCGTGCCCGTTCTTGCCCTCGGCTACCTCTTCATCTACTCGGCGTTCCTTTCGAAGCCGCCGAAGAACATCGATGAACTCGTGAAGTAATCACTTCAGATGATCGTTTAACGAGAATCACCGCGCGCCGCTCTCATCCGAGCGGCGCGTTTGGTTGAATGGGCATCTTGCCTTTGTGGGGATTAGATGATATAATAGCTGCAAATGGCGTGGAGAGAGTGAATGATACCAGAAATTTTGGCACCCGCAGGGGATATGACATGTCTGCAGGCGGCGCTGGATGCCGGGGCGGATGCGGTCTATTTGGGCTTGGACGGCTTCAACATGCGTTCGCGTTCGGGCGTGAATTTCACGCGTGAGACGCTGCCGGAGGCCGCGCGACGTTGCCATGCGCGTGGCGTGAAGATCTACCTCACGCTCAATTCGATCGTCTTCGAAGGCGAACTTGCCGCCGTCGAGGAAATGATTGTCTTCGCAAAACCGCATGTGGATGCGTTTATCGTGGCGGACTGGGGCGTGGTGGCGCTCTGCAAGAAGCACGGGGCCGTCTTCCACATCTCCACGCAGATGAGCTGTTCGAATTCGGCGGCGGCGCGGTTTATGAAGGAACAGGGTGCGGCGCGTGTCGTCCTCGCGCGCGAATGCACGCTCGCGGAAGTGCGGGAGATCGCCGCGACGGCGGGGGTGGAGATCGAGGCGTTCGTCCATGGCGCCCAGTGTATCGCCGAGTCGGGCCGCTGCCTTCTTTCCCACGAGGCCTACGGCTGCAGCGCGAACCGCGGCGAATGCCACCAGCCGTGCCGTCGGCGCTTTCTCATCAAGGCGGTCGACCGCTATACCGATAAGGACGGCAACCCGATCCACGATGCGGATGCCGAATTCGAAGTGACGCCGCATACCGTGTTGTCCGCCAAGGACCTCTGCTCGCTGCCGTTCCTCGATCGGCTCGTGGCCGCCGGGATTACCTCCTTCAAGATCGAAGGCCGCGCCCGCAAGCCCGAATACGTGCACGCCGTCGTGGCGGCCTATCGCGAGGCGCGCGATGCGGTCCTCGCCGGTACCTTCACGCCCGAACTCGCCGCCCGGCTCGTGGAAAAGACGCGCACGGTGTTCCATCGCGAACTCGGCGTGGGGATGTACTTCGGGCGCTCGGGCGCGGACCAGTATACGGACCTCGAGGATTCGCGCGCCACCACCGTGAAGCGACATGCCGGCATCGTGGTGGACTACTTCCTCAAGGCCGGCATCGCGCAGGTCGAGATTCAGGACCACGCGCTTTCGGTGGGCGACGCCGTGCAGGTGCACGGCTCTACGACGGGCGTTGTTGAAGTAACGATTCCTTCGCTCCGCCACGATGACGAAATCCTCGAAACCGTCACGCGCGGCAACTGGGCCACGTTCCCCTGTCCCCGCGTGCGCGTGGGTGACAAGGTCTTTTTCATGGAGAAGGTGAGGTAATTCGAATGAATCAGATGACCTACTATTTCATCGTCTTTTCCTGTTTCTCGTTTTGGATGGGCGCGTGTATTGCGAGCTTCCTCAACGTGTGCATCTGGCGTATTCCGCGCGGGGAGAGCATCGTCTCTCCGCCGTCGCACTGCCCGAACTGCAATGCGGCCATCCGCTGGTACCAGAACATTCCGATCATCAGCTGGTGCTGCCTACGCGGGAAGTGTGCGAACTGCCACAAGCCGATTTCGATTCGCTACACGATCGTGGAGGCGATGGGCGGCATTCTCTTTCTCCTGACGTATTTCCAGTGGGCCCAGCCGTTCTTCTTCCACACGGCGCCCCTCCTTGGCCTGACGCCCAGCCAGAGTCTCTGGATGGTGCCTGCGAACTGGGCGATCATCGCCTGGCTCATGACGCTTGCCTTCATCGATCTTGAAAATTCCTTCTTCCCGAGCTCGCTCCTCTATCTCGGGCTCGGGCTCGGGCCCGCGCTCGGTTTCCTCGTGCCGGAACTCCAAGGCGAGACGGCGCGCCTTGCGGCGCTCGGATGGTCGGCCGCGAGTATCGCGGTGGGCTTTGCGTCGCTCTGGGTGGTGCGTACGCTCGGTACGATCGCGGTACGGAAGTGGAAGGGCGATCCCACCCTTGAGGCGATGGGCGATGGCGACCCCTATTTCCTTGCGGCGGTGGGCGGCTTTTTCGGTCTCCTCCCCGTCCTCTTCACGATCATCCTCGCGTCCCTTTCGGGAGCGATCATCGGTCTTCTGTTCCTCTTTCGGAAGAAGGCGCGCCTCGGCGGGATGACGGCGATTCCGTTCGGGCCCTACCTCGCCATCGGCGCGCTCCTCTGGCTCCTCTGGGGCGTGAGGATCGTCAATTGGTACGCCTCTTTGGTGACGATCCATGCCGGCCCCGTCTCGTGAGATGTTCACCCGCATCGCGCCGTGCTACGACGCGTTGAATCGGGTGATGACCTGCGGCATCGACGTGTGGTGGCGCCATCGCGCGCTCGCCCTTCTCGCGCATGCGTGCGGGAACGAGCCGCCTGCGGCGATTCTCGACGAGGCCACGGGCACGGCCGACCTCGCGCTCGGCCTCGCGCGCCGATTCCCCGCCGCGCACATCGTGGGCCTCGACGCGACGCGCGCGATGCTCGCGGTGGGCTGCGGGAAGGTGGCCCGCGCGGGCCTCGACGCGCGCATCGCCCTGCAGGAAGGCGATGCCGAGGCGCTTCCCTTTCCGGAGGCGACCTTCGATGCCGTGACCTGTGCGTTCGGCTATCGGAATTTTCCCCATCGCAAACAGGCGCTCGCCGAGGCGGCCCGCGTTCTCAAACCGAACGGGCGACTTCTTGTTATTGAGCTCTTTCGCATTGAAAATCGGTTTTTTTCGTGGTTAACGTCCTTCTGGCTTCGCCTCATCGTACGCTTCCTCGCGCGGGCGCGGAAGGGGGACTACACCTACCTGCGCGCCTCGATCGAGACCACCGATTCGGCCCCCGAGTTCATCCGTTTGGCCAAAGAGGCGGGATTTCGGTGTGAAAAAGAATCTTTCTACATTCCTTCGTGTCGTTGTCTATGTTTCAAAAAATATGGTAAAATATCCGTATGAAACGCACACTCCAGATTCTTGCTTTGATGGTGGGCTTCGGTTCGCTCGTGGGAGCGGCGGATAATCCGCCCGCCGCCACGAATGCGACGGCCGCGCAGCCAGCGCCGCCCGCCGCCGCGAAGGCCGCGCCTGTCGCGGCAGTGGAAACGAATTCCGTCGCGGCTGCGAAGCCGGCCGTTGTACCTGCTGCGGCCTCGACCAATGCGGTTGCGGCCCCGAAACCGGTTGCCGTTCCCGTGGCGGCCTCGACCAATGCCGTTGCGGCGCCGAAACTCGCGGCAACGCCCGTACCTGTTCCTGCGCCGGCAACGAATGCCGTTGCGGCGGTCGGGAAGGATGCTCCGGCTCCGGCCGCGACGGGGGAGACGGCGAGCTCCACGAATGGCGCGCCGACGGCCGTTGAAAAGCCGGAGGATCCGAACTTCGCGCGTTACAAGACGATTCTCGACCGGATGCCGTTCGGGCCGGAACCGCCGGGGTTTGTCGATACGCCCGGTGGCGGCGGCGGCGGCGGCTATGGCGGGCCAGGCGGAACGAACGACATGCCCCCCGGCGAAGTGCCGCCCGACGTCCAGGCGATGCTTTCGGCGGTGCGTGTTTCGGCGCTCAACGTGACGCCGCGCGGTTCGATTGCCGTGGGGTTCACCGATTCGTCGAAGCAGCCGGCGGCGAACTACTACATGAAAGTGGGCGAAACGCGCGACGGGTGGACGATCAAGGCCGCCGATCCGCATGAGATGACGGTGACGCTCGAGCGCGACGGCGTGGAAGGTACGCTCAAGCTCGGCGAGGGCGCCGACCCGGGTGCGAAGGGCGCGAAAGGCGGGGCTCCAGGAGCGGCGGCCGGTGCGCGCGGCGGCATGGCGGGGCGTTTCGGCGGGATGCGCCCGGGCATGAACGGCGGCACGATGGGCGGCGCGATGGGCGGTCGCGGCGGTGCGTGGGGTGGCCGTGGCGGCGGCGCATGGGGTGGCCGTGGCGGTTTCGGCGGGATGCGCCCGGGGCTGCCGAACGGTGCGGCGCCGGGGGCGACGGCGGCACCGTCGCCGAACGAGACGGCGAGCGATGCGCTCGCGCGCCTCCGGGAACGGCGTGAGCGGAAGGAAGCCGATCGGCGCGCTGAGGAGGCGCGTGCGGCGGCGGCGGCCGAACAGGCGAAGGCCGTGCGCGAGAGGGCGGCGGCGGAGCGCGGGAAGGCGGCCGTCGAGCGCGGGGAGCAGCGCCAGACGCTGCTGCAGATTCAG
>JAZLJP010000016.1:0-57296 GCA_045617985.1 Kiritimatiellia bacterium | reverse complement strand
TCGTTGGCGAGCTGGAAGCCGTTCGTGCCGAGCGTCGCGAAGATCGGCGCGTAGCCGTCGATCCTGTGGTAGGTGAATCCGACGCGCTCCTTCCTGCACTTGTCGTTGACGAGCACCGAGACGTCAATGTCGAGCGGCATGTAGGTTCCGCTGGCCGTGCAGACCGTCCCGAAGTCCTTCACGCGGCGCAGCAGGTCGAGGTTGAGGTCGTCGACGACGTCGCGGACGCCCGGCATTGCCGCGACGAGGCCGAGCCTCTGGCGGAAGGTGGGCTCGGACGGCACCTCGCCGCGGATCGCGTCGGCGAAGAGGTCGTCGCGCCGGTGCGCGGCGATGTCGGAGAAGGAGGTCTTGCCGAGGGCCGTGAGCGCGACCTGGGCCTTCACGACCTGGCCGTTGGAATAGCGCTGGCAGGGAGCCGAGCGCGCGGCCTTCTGCCAGCCGTCGAACCGCGAGAATCCGCCCATCCCGTCAAGCAGCTGCTTGACGAAGAAAATGCCCGCGTTGGAGTTGACATTCTGCGTCGATTTTAGTACAATTACGGCAACCTTCACGGATTCAGGAACAATGACTGTTTTTGGGACGTATGGTGTGTCGGTGATGGGGTTCATGTCGTGTGGCATGGTCATCGGCACGGTGTCGGATATTTTTTGCGATTACTTCGTACGAAAGGATGCTTATGGGTGACACGGATGTAACGAGTGAAGCACAAAAATCGACGAATGACATTTCCGAGGCAACTCGGAAAGAGATTGAAAAAGCGGTCAAGGAACAGTTAAAGGGTGACGCTTTTAAACAGGTCGTACGCGAGTGTTGGAAGAAGGAAGATGAAGTCTCCATTCGGATTCTTCACAAATCGACGTTGAACTTCCTGCAGATAATGACTTGGGTCATCGTGATATTTTTCTTGGTAGTTTTTATCGTTTCGGTCTGGAGATACCATACTGCGAAATGTGCCGAGTCCTCCGAAAGAGCTACATGTCAAGGTGTTTCTACAAATAGCCTTGTTTCATGTTTGCCGACATCAGTAACGACAAACTACCTGTCTTGGGTTGGACAAGGGAATGCCCAGCATCAGTTTCTCGCGAATAACCCTTACAATTCCCTTGTTGTTAACAACCCCACAAGTGATCCCTGGGGGGATCTGTTTTCAAAGACCTACGATATGTTACGAAGCGAACAGAGTGAATGGTTTTCTATCTTAGGTATCATTATTGCATTCTTCGGTGTTGTAGTTACCGTCGGTTCCCAATTAGCGCAGTCAAAAGTCTTTGAAACTGAGTTAAGTAGAGTTAAGGATGAAATGGCGAAGAATCGGGAACGAATGGAGCAGGACAGGAACCGTTTTGACAAAATGAAAACGGAAATGACTGAAGAAATGACTAGAACTTTTAACAAATATCAAGATGAGCTTCGAGCGACGGCGGGTACTCTGGGAGACGAGATTCAGAAGTTAAAATCGTCAAAAGCGTATAATGATGACGTTAAAAGTGTTGAAAAGCATAGTTCTGTAATGAAAAATGATGTTGAATTAGAGAATGGGCCAATTGTAGTGTCGCAAGTTGTCCAGTCGAAGGGTATTCAGGATTCTGGTTTCACTAATGATGCGATTTCTCAAAAAAATAGTGTGGGTGAAACTACAGATCCCGTTCAGACGGTACAATCTACAGACAAAGACGGTCGTGTATCCGCGAAAAATGATTTGAACACCTCGAAGGCCGATGTGGAGGACTTCTTCGCGGCGTTTAAAGAGTAAAAACAATAAGCAAATCAAGGAGATTGAAATGAAAATTCGCAATTGCGTATTCGTTGGAAACCTTTTCTGCAAAACAGGAAGTAATGCACAACAGGAACCGAATCACCCGAATGGAAATCACGTATTAGACATTGTTTCCGAATGTCTAAACGAGAGTGGAATTAAGCTGATCACAATTGACGACAACGTAGGGGAAAAGGAGGAATGGCGTAAATTTGAGGAACTAGAGCTGGCGGACTTGATTGCCTTGGATGTTGGTTCTGGGAACGATCCGATCTTATCCGCCATTATGGGCTGGGGATATGGTATCGGGAAAAACATTGTTGTTTTTGTTGCTTGTGGGAAAAGCGACGGGATGAAGAATTTGCCGTTTGTACGAGAGAGAAATATTATTGAATACGATGAGCGAGACTTCCAATCTCTTTTATCCGCAAACCAGCAATTCAAGGATCAAATTCAAGTTTTTAAAGATGGGACTGATCCGATAAGTCTTAGGTCGATGGATGAAAAGCTGACTAAGATTCTTAGCCAGATGAATCGGTTGGGTGGAAACGGAAATGGTACAGGGATTGGTATGACAGATGAAAATAGTTACGATAAACTGTTTAAGCAATTCGGTTCCTTGTCGTCAGCGTTTAATTATGCGCTTGAGATGGAAGACGTTGGCTTTGGCGAATATCTGATGCCTAAATTAGAGCGCTCTCAGTCACGGGAGAAGTTCATCGATCTCGTGGTTGAGCAGATGGCGATCATGGGATCGGAGAAGGCGGGGAAGATTCTGGAGCAGGAATTGGAATCGTTAGATTTAGATACGCTTAGTCTTACCGCTAAAGCCAAAGTTGAAGCGATTGGATGTTATGTGACCTATTGTAATAGGCGTGATATGGAATGTGATCGGATAAAATTTGTCACGAGTGTTATTCCAAAGGTTATCGCGGCCATCGAAGGCGATTCCCTCTTGAATGATGATGAGAAAAAGAAACTGAGGGCGCAGTTGTACAACCAAGGGCAAAGGTTATTTTATGGTGCGGCTGCTACACTAGAAAACAATGGGGATAAGGAGTCGGCAGAATTTTATTATAAGAAAGCCGTAGAGGCGATTGACGAAACGATTAAGTTGGATCCTGAAGAGCCGGCCTATCATTATAATCGAGCGGGAAATCTAAGAGCATTGGAACAGATTGATGACGCTATAGAGTCGATTGCTAAGTGTATGGTCCTAGAAGACCGTAACAATTCGTTTGACTATTACCATGTTCGTTTGGCGTATCAGCTCTATTCGATGAGGTATAAGAAACAAGCTGACGCTCAGGATCAAGAACATCGTGACCGCTATGCTGGAAAGATGAAACAACTCAATTTAAGACAAGCGATAACTGATATTGAAGAAATTTAGTGTTCCGTTTCTGCTTCGCTCTGCCGTGATAGGCGAGTGCGGGGCGTGGGAAACGTCTGCGGTGGGCTAACGCAAGGAACAACACAAAGGGAACAGGGAACGCAAGGCGGGCTAAACCCCGTAAATCAAAGGAGATAATTGAGAAAACCTCGGGCGCGTTTGGGGCGCGTTCGAGGTTGCAAGGTGTAATTGCCCCCGTAAATCTAATATGGAGAATGGGGGATGAATGTGGTATAATACGCGCCATTGGTGAAATCGGCGACCCCGAGCGCGTTGTGCGAACGGGGGAGGCGGTGATGTTTGAAATTGAAATGGTAAAGGAGTGTTCCCGTGAAGGTGTTGCAGAGACTGATTCTTGTTTTGACGATGACTTCTCTCGCCGGTGGCCTTGGTGCGGTGATGACCGATCAACTTGGGCTTGTGCCGCTCTATTGGTACAAGTTCGTGTCGGGCCAGCGGAGCTGTGGCACTACGACGTTGACTTGGGAAAAGTCGTTCACGACGTGGGTTGATACGGACGAAGGATCTCTCTGCGCGGCCGATCCCCAAAGCGCTGCTTACGGCACTGGGTTTGACTATGGGCGTGGGGATTGGACGCTCGTGGGGCGGTTCCGGTCAACCGATACGGACAATGTGCCGCTGGTCAGTTTGGGAACGCCCATGAAAGGAAGCGCTTGTCTGGCTCTCGCTTCGGCCGGTTCGGGAAAGATCTCGCTGAGTGGTTGCAGTAGCAATGCGAAACACGCGGATTTGCTCACGACAACGGTTCCCGATGCCTCGATGGCCTTCCATTCATACGCCATCCAGCGTGTGGGCCAGAAGGTGTCGCTGTGGGTGGACGGCGTCAAGTGCGGGGAAATCGATCGCCCGAACAATCCCAGCCTCGACACGATCCAGTTCTTCGCTCCGTATGGCGGCGTGGGCAATACCGGTTATGTCGTCGCGCCGGCGGTTTCCAGTCTTGCCGTGGCCGATTTTCGGTTCTATCAGATGGCGCTCACGGCGGACGACTTGAAGACGCTTGTGTACCCGCCGCGCGACGAGATCGGAGAACGCCCGTACGTCTGGTTCCCGTTTGCGGGTTCGTTCAAGCAGGCGGGAGCGTCGACGGCGGCCCTCGACCTGGCGGGCGAGGCGGTCCTTTTCGGAACGGGCCGCTGTGGCATGAAGCGAACCGCCATCCAGGCGGGCGGCGGCATCCCTTGGGCGGCCGGTACCCCGTGGGGAAATGCCGGGACGCCCTGGACGGTGCTCATCTCGGCGAGGAGCGAGAATGCGGATCACGCGGTCATCTACTGTTCAGGCGATGGTTCGGCGAGTAAACGTTTTGCACTGGTGTCGGGCGGCGCGAACAAAGTCATCCTGACGGGCTTCAGCGGTACGTCGGGTACGTATGGCGACATGGTGACGGCATCCGTGCCGGACGCGACGACAGCCTTCCACCTTTATGCCATTCAGCGGAATGGCAGTAATGTGTCGCTGTGGGTGGACGGTGTGAAGATCGGCGAGGTGTCGCGTCCGGACAACCCGACCTCCAATGTCTCTTCGTTCTTTTCGCCGATGGGCGAGATGGGCGGCCTGCGCGCGGCCACTTCGGCGGTGGTGGACGACTTTCGCTTCTATCGCAAGAGTCTCACGGCTGCCCAGATGACGGCGATTCTCAATGTCCAGCGCGATGAACTCGGCGAGACGCCGGTCCATTGGCTGCCCTTGAACGGCGACCTGACCTCTCTCGGCAAGTGCGAGCCGTTGTGGACGGGCGGCACGGCGAATGTGGCGTTCGGCCCGGACGAGGCCACGGACAAGACGTATTTCGTTTCGTCGGGCGACAAGCCCACGGGAACGAATGTCGCGTGGCGCAGCCGCAACTGGACCGTTGTCGTCAAGGCGCGGTCGACGGATGTCGACAATGCCGTCATTGCGAGTTTCGGCGCATCGAGGTCCACCGCGTCTTCGTCCATGGCGCTCACATCCTGCGGGCCGGGCAAAATCGCGTTAAGCGGGTTCAGCGGCACCTCGGCGCATGGTGACTTGATCCTTGCTGATGTGCCGGATGCGTCGACGGCGTTTCACAGCTATGCCATCCGGCGGAGCGACCTGTCGGTCTCGCTCTGGATCGATGGTGTCGAGATGGGCACCATTTCGCGTCCGTCGAATCCGACCTTCAACGGGTTTGGCCTTGGAACGATCTTCGACGGCATGGGCAGTACACGCCTGGTGGAGGCGAATGATGTGGCGATCGACGATGTGCGCGTTTACGAACAGGCCCTTTCTCCGCTGGAGCTGATGGTGCTCTCTGGCCGGGAGCTGGTGGCGACGGCCAGCTGGACCGGCGCGGGCGGCGACGGCTCTCCGTTCAATTCGGCGAACTGGGCCTGCACGAACCAGTATGGCCAGGCGATGGCCGATGCCGTGCCGAATGCCTTTACCGAAGTGACGCTGCCGGGCGTCGTCGATCTGCAGGTGCCGGAATCGACGCCGGTTGGCTACGATCACATCACCTTCGCGTGTTCGCTCGGGGACGATGTGGATTGGTCGGGGCTCGACGCTGCGACGAAGGCCGGTACGATCGATCTCGCTACGCATGCGCTCAGTATCCGGCAGCTTGCCGGGGTCATGACGGTGACGGATACGATTGGCAATGGAGAGTTCCGGGTCGACGTGCCGGAGGGCGTGACGAACGAGAACAAGACCGTTTCGTTGACGGGCGGCGTCAGACTGGTCAAACTGGGGACGGGCGTGTTTATCGCCACGCGCGAAGGGCAATCCTATGCGGGCGGCACGGAAGTGGTCGCCGGCACGCTCAAATTCGGCATGAACGGCGACTTGCAGCCCCTGGGGGCCGCTGGAGGGGAGATTGTCGTCCGGAAACAGGGCATTCTCGATCTCAACGGTTTTGTCAATCAATACCTCAATCCGCTCGTGCTCGATGGGGGAACTTGGATGAACACCGGCTTGGCGCAGGCGATGGCCTCGTCGTCGATTGCCTCGCTCACGCTGACGGCCGATTCGCAGATCAACGCCGTGCGGTCCATTAGTCTGGCGGCCGAGGGGCAGGGGCCATCGTCTCTCGACCTCGGGGGGCACATCCTCACGGTCAACGTGGCAAGCAATAACGTGTTTCGCTTGATGAACTGCACGGCGACGAATGGTACGGTGCGCGTCCTGGGGGGATATGCCAACACCTGCTTCACGTTAAATGCGACGGCGTGCCGGGCGGAGACGGTCGATTTCGATTTCACCACTGCGATTGCGCCGTATGTGCCGACGACCGTCCATAATCTGACATTGCGCTACGACAGTTACTATCAGGACATCACGCCGGGCGTGACCAGCGTTTTGGGCACCTTCAAGACCTACACGAAGAAGTTCCAGAACATCGAGCTGCGTCATGGTTCCACGCTCGATCTCACGGAATGGGAGGGGCCGTTCAACACGGCGAGCGAGCTCCAGGACCGCGCGGTGACGTTTGCGCCGGGGGCCACGGTGACAGTGGATGTGCACGGGCGCGAGCTCGTCCCGGGGCAGCAGCTCATCGCCTGGCCGGTGCGTTCGGAAGGGACGAACTTCCGCCTCGACTCCGAATCTGCGCTCAAGCATGGCGTGGCGGCCCAGCATGACGGCTTGTACGTTGCCGTGGGGCTTTTGATCATCGTTCGTTGATGCGAGGCGGATTTTCGAGCGCGGTTGTTGTGTTTGCCGTTCTCGTCGTACGATGTGCGGCGGGAACGCTCGCGCTTGACGGAGACTACAACGTTACGCGCGCGCTGCCCCTCGATGCGCCAGGGGAGGGCCCGATCACGCAGATCGATCTTTCGGCGTGCCCCGCGCAGCTTCTCGACAATCTGCCGCCCCGCGTGGAAGGCGTGGCTGCGTTGATGCCGGGGCGCGATCGGTACGGCCGGCCCGTCTTCTACGGCTGGGGAGATGCGCGGTGGAATGCGCTTTCAACCCCGGGTACCGCCCCCGCCGAAGGCGAGTGGTTCACGGCGCGGATCGAAACATGGAAGACGGGTGAGGAGACGTTTGTCTCCTACCTCGTGAAGACGAATGCGGCGGATTATGCGCGCCTTGTCGATCGCGATGGACGGCACTGGTTTCGCGGGGGCGCGCCGGCGACGACGAATGCCCCTCCAACGCTTGTCGTTGCCGGGAAGGGCGAGGTGACAGCCTGGGCGGGGCGAATGCAAAACGCGTCCGCGCCGACGCTTTTCCGTTGGGTGGGCGGAGACGTTGGCGACTGGAATTCGATTTCCAATTGGGTAGAGGAGGCAACGGGAGCCGCCGCCACGCGCTTGCCCGCCCGTGAAGGCGACGTGGCGAGAGTTCCCGGGCGGGTGACCCTTACGCGGGAGGGCGTGACGGCAACGGTCCAGGACTTCGCCGTTGCGTATGCGGCAGAGGACGCGCAGGTGGTGGGCGGCGAAGTGTGCGTGGGGGCCGTGACATTGGATGTGGGGCGTCCCCAGCTCGGCGTGCCGCTCGCGGTGGAGGTCCCCACGTTTTTCGGCGTTCGGCCCCATCTCGATTTTTCCTGGTGGCGCGAGGGCGCGCATGCGCGGGCGAACGACCTTGTCTCCGCTAGTGCCGACTACGCGCCGACGGCGGAAGATTGCGAACATTGGCTTCTTTTCGCGGCACGTGACGATCAGGGCGAACTCTGCCGGCGGCGGTTTTACTTCTCCACGTTGCCGGTTCTCTATCTGGATACGTTTGATGGCGTTCCCTCGTCTGCGAAGGAAGAACACCAAGGCCGCGTGACAATCCAGGGCAATGCCGCCTGGCCGGCGCTCGACGCGGGCGAGAGCGCCGTCAAGGTGCGCGGCAATACGACGGCGGCCTATCCGAAGAAGCCCTACAAGCTCAAGCTCGCGAAGAAGGCGAACCTCTTTGGCATGGGGAAGAACAAGCATTGGGTTCTCTTGGCCAACTACAACGACATGTCGCACTTGCGCAATAAGCTTGCAGCCGACTTTGCCAATGCGATCGGGTTGCTCGGGATGGATTCAACCTGGGTCCAGTGCGTCCTCAACGGCGAATTCATCGGCACCTACCAGTTGAGCGAACATGTGCGGCCGGGGGAGAAGCGCGTGCCGGTTTTTGATTGGGAGGACGAACTTGAGGACCAAACCGATCTCTCGCACATCGACCCTGCCTCGGCCGATATTTCAGGCGGCTACCTTTTCGAGTTCACGGAAGAATATGACGAGCTCACGCGCTTCACCACCGCCGCCGGGCTCCTGCAGATGCGCACGATGGTCACGAAGCCCGAATACCTCTACACGAATCCCGCGATGCTGGCGTTTTGCCAGGCGTTCCTTCAGAATTATTGGGACGCCTGCGTGGCGAAGGATCGCCGGTCGAAGGAAGGGCGGCACTATTCGGACTACTGCGAGGTCGGCTCGATGGTGGACTTCTTCCTCGTGAACGAACTCTTTGCGAATACGGATGCCTGCAAGCACAGTCGCTTCGCCTATCTCGATCGCGGGCGGCGGCTCGTGTGGGGACCGGTGTGGGACTTCGATTGCAGTTCGGGGTATTTCAACAGCGGCACCACCACGCCCGAGGTGTGGAGCTGTGCGGGAACGCTGCGCGGCGACCTTTCGAAGAAGTATTCGATGATGAAGGAGTGGGCGAGCGACTACTATTTCTGCCAGCTTCTTCAGGCCCGGTATTGGGAAGTCCGCACGGCCTGGGGGGACCTTTTCCGCGACGGCGGCACGATCGATCGGGCGGCGGCGGAACTTGCCGTTCCGTGTGCGGCAAACGATGCGCGTTGGCCGCGCACGCGCACGCATGGGGAGGATGTCGCAATCCTCAAGGCGTTCCTTACGGCGCGAGCGGCATGGCTCGATCGTCAGTTCGCCACAGTGACGGGGCTCGTTGAATCGCTACGTAATTCGATTCAAACGCATCCCTCCGAATGGAATCCGGCGGCGACTTCCCGGGCGGCGGGGAACGTGCCGGCGGTGCCGCTCATGTGGGTGCGCGACCAGATCATCGGAAAGGATACGGCCTATCTTTCGGCCACGGCGGCACAACTGGCCGCAGCCGTCACGGCGATACCCTCGGTGTGGGGGAAGCCGACGCCCCTCTGGCAGGATTTCATCGCGGGTACGAATCCCGATCCCGCATCTCCCGATTCGGTTTTTCGCATTACCGCGATAGCCGTGACCAACGATTTGCCGCGCCTTGAATGGTCGCCCGACCTTGGTGCCGCGCGCCGTTACGTCGTTGAAGGAAGGGAAACGCTCGCGTTCCCCAATTGGCATACGCCTCCCACGTCGGCCGATCGTTTCTTCCGCATTCGCGTCAAACTTCCGTGACCGAGGTCGAATGGCCGCCTTTCCGTCTGTTTGTTTGAACGAAACAAAAAAGAAAATCTTTAGGGAGGTAAACGCACGGATTTCATGCGTTTACTTCTGGACGGGGGGGAAAAAGAAAAAATCGTTCCTCTTGTTGAACACGGCCGTTTTATTTGCTAAAATACCGAACTGGAACGGGCGGATGAGGTTCGGCGTTTCGGGCCTCTGACCTGTTTCCACGAAAAAGGAAAGGTTGGTTATGGGTAAGATAAAGTGGGTGATCGCGGTTTTCGCCGCAGTGTGTGGCTCTCTTGCCGCCTTGGCAGCGCGCACGGTGAGCATCTCGGAGCAGACGGCGACAGCCGTCACTTTCCGTTTCGGCTTGGACGACAATCAGAGCTACGAGCTCTTTCTCGCCCACGGCGCGACGGACGCGGCCGACGACAAGTACGGTTGGACCGACTTCGTGAAAATCGCGGATGTCGCCCGGCATCAGGAGTCCCTCGTCTACGAGGTGCCCGCCCAGTATCGTGACGGCGGCTTCGTGCGGTTCTTCCTCATGCAGACCAAAAACTGCGCGATGGTGCAGGAACTCGACCGGGTGACCTCCACGAGCCAGCAGTGGGTCGATATCGGCATTGCGCCCACGACGAGAATGGTCGCCGACTTCCGCTTCGGCAATGTCACGTATGAAGCTTCTACTACGTTCTTCGGACAGACTTGGTCAGGTAGCCAGTACCTTTTCAACCAGCAGTCCAACAACTTCCATTTCCACGGTTCCGGCACGGTCAACACCGGGGTGCGCGTGGAAGGCGGAAAGGACTACCGGATGATGGTCGACGACGGCAGCGGCGTGTACATTTTCAGCGGCGACGGTAAAACGCAGCTGGCGCGAGTCTCCAACGGCCGCAGTGTCGGCAGCGGCAACATCGCCGTGTTCTGTTGCAACAACGGCAACAACAAGTCGTCCTTCTCCTTCTATCGTTTCAAAATCGCGCGTGTCGGCTCCGACAACGGCTATCCCATCCGCGACCTCGTCCCCGCGATCGACATCAATGGCGAGGTGGGCCTCTATGACAACGTGACGGACGCCTTCTTCCGCAACAAGACCGAAACGCCGCTCGTTGCGGGCAAGGTGCGCCCGGCGGCGCGCTTCGGCCGCGTGACCGACGAAACGCCGTCCTTCCGCTTCAACCGTTCGCTCGCCGTGACTGCCTTTACGGCCGATGCGGTGTCGCTCGCCTTCGACAATCCCGACGGCAAGGCCTACAAGCTCTATGTCGCCTCTGGCGATGCGGACAAGGAAGACGACAAGAACAGCTGGCATGCGTTCACCGAGGTTGCCGACATCGCCGCCGACGCGACCACCTACGCCTACACGATTCCCGCCGAGTTCAAGCGGGCGGACGTGTTCTTCCGGTTCTTCCTCGTGCAGACCGAGAACCTTCCTTATTCGACTGAACTCACTTCGATCAAGTCTTCAAACGCCCAGACGGTGCGCATCGGCTATGCGCCGACGCCCGATACGACGGCCGACTTCCGTTTCGGCGAGGTCACCTATAAGGCATCGACCACCTTCTTCGGCCAGGAATGGAACGGCCACTGCTACCTCCTCAACCAGCAGGGGTCCACGCAGTTCTACTTCCACTCGGGCGGCCAGGCCCTCGAAGGCGTTCTCGCCAACACCGACTATCGCTGCCGGATCACGAGCGACAACTACGTCGAAATCTCGAAGGCGGGGTCTTGCAACCGTACCGCGATCACCCGCTTTACCAATCCGTTCCAGTCGATGGCGGTCTTCAGCTGCTTCTCGGGGGGCTCTGGTTCGACCTTCCGTTTCTACAACCTCAAGCTCAAGGACGACGGTCTTCTCGTGCGCGATCTCATCCCCGTGCGCAACACCGCCGGCGGCGGTGCGCTCTACGACCGCGTGAACAACGTCGTCTACAACAATGAATCGGCTACGGCCTTCGCCCAGGGCGTCGTGGTCGATCGCCCGGGTCGCGTACTCTCCACTTCGCTCACCCTTGTCGGCGGGCAGTCCATGCTGCCGGCCTATGTCAAGCTCACCGAGGATTTGGATCTCACGGGCCAGACGAGCCGCATCCCCGACGCGATGGAATTCAACCTCAACGGCCACACGCTCAAGCTCACCGGCAATGGCGATCTCGCATCGAAGCGCCTTGCGTTCTCCGGCGTGCCCGGCACGCTCGATATTACCGTGCCCACCGGCAGCGAATATACGCTCAAAGGCATGGACATGCCCGCCAAGCCCACGATCATCAAGCGTGGCGGCGGCACCTTGGTAGCCGCCCAGCAAATGTCGGGTATTCCGAGCGTCGTCGTGGAGGAGGGCATGCTGATCTCGCAAGCCTCGGTCGTCTTCAACGACGCTACCACGGTGACGGTGAAGAACGGCGCGGGCTACGACATGAATGGCTATGCCGACAGCAACATGAAGCTCGTCATCGAGGGTACGGGGCCGGACGGACGCGGCGCGCTCCGTAACAGCCGCGGGGCGATCGGGAACGGCAGTGCCCAGATTTGCGCGCTCGCGCTCACCGGTGACGCCCTCATCACCGGCGACTTCGACTTCGGCCTCATCCGCAGCGGCTACAACCAGAACCTCTTCGAGCTCAACGGCCACACGGTGACGTTCGACCTTGCTTCGGTCAATGTCAACTTCTGGCTCGTCAACGTGACCACCACCACGTCCGGCACGGTCTATGTGAAGAAGGGAACGCTCGACTTCCGCCACAGCAGCTATGCTACAAGCATGCCCAACGTCGACTTCATCATCGAGGGCCCCAACGCGAAGTTCAATGTCGACAACACCGCGCCGAGCAAGCTCACGGTGCGCGACATCACGCTCGTCGACGGCGGTCTCTTCTGGGAAGGTTCGAACCGTACCTACATCCGGAACATGAACGTGTTCGGGCCCGGCGAAGTGACCGGTAACGTCTCTTGGATCTACACCTCCGGCACGGTGACGGTGTCGAATGAAACGGGCGTCGTGAATCTCGTGTCTCCGTTCGTCAACAACGGCACGTATCCGAAACTCGTCAAGTATGGTGCGGGCACGCTCAACATCAGGGACAATCACACCGACCAGCGCTTTGACAGCGGCGTGGAGATCTTCGGCGGCACGGTGGTGATGGATTCCACGGCGTCCACGAAGAACTACCACGTGGCGATTTCCTCGCAGCCGGCGCCGTTCATCATCCATGCGGGCGCCCACCTCGACATGACGCGGTGCGCGGCGCCGGTGAAGATGTCGTCGATCGTCACGGAAGCGGACGATGCGCTCATCCATGTCGCGAGCAATGCGATTGAATTCCCGAAGGCGACGACGTTCACGCGGCCCATGCCGTTCACGTTCTCGGGCGCGATCACGTTCACCGGCGGTTCCGGCACCGTCAGCACCTTCGACCTCACGAACTGGTTCCGCGAACAGGGCAGTCGTTTCGCGCAAGGCGATTCTGTGACGCTCCTTTCTGCGTCCAGCATCTCGGGCGGAACGAACCCGGGCGGGCTCACGGTGAAGGGATGCCCGTATCCATACGAACTCATGTTCTACCCGGGCCGCGTGGAGCTGCGCACGAAGTCCGTCGCCGAAGCGGCGCTCGCGCCGATCAAGATTTTCGCGCTCGGCAGCGATTTCGTGGAAGGCGTGGCCAATCTTTGCAACTTCCGTCTGCCGCTCGCGCGCAACCTCACGGCGCTGGGGTGGAACGTGAAGATGACGGGTTGGCACCGGTCGTACTGGTACTCCACGATCGGGATCCACACGGCGGACTCGGTCCATTGGAACCACCATGGCGGCGTCAAGGATCTTGCGCTCATGACGTCCGCCACCCGCGCAGGCGTGCTGGAAGGACTTGAAGCATACTGCATGACCGCGGAAGATCCGGAGTTCACGATCTTCGTGTGCGGCGACATGGATCTGAAGGACGGCGTGAGCAACGATAAGGTGCTCGCCGCCTACAAGGAGGCCGTGACGCGCATCAAGGCGGCGCTGCCGATGACCACCGTCATCGCCTCGTCGATTCCGGGCGGCTCCACGTCGCTCAATGCGGACATCGCCACGTGGTGCGCGGCCGAGGCGGATGTCGAGTACGTCGACCTCGCCTCGATCTATGGCGTGAACGGCACCATTTCGCCCACGACCTGCGAAGCGGCCGCGACCGCCCTCACGACGAAGATCACGTCGCTCGCGACGCCGGCGGGCAAGAACACGCCTTCTACCTATGTCAAGCCCGAGTTGAAGCTCGGCGCGGCCAACAACGTGCCGGCGGCCTATCTCCAGGGTTTCACGCATGTGCGTACGCTCGAACCGGGCGAGAAGTTCCAGATCCGGCACTACGACGACGCGGTGCCCTACAGCTATGCGCCGCCGATGCAGAAGACGGGCATCGCCAAGGTCGGCTACTTTGTGGAACTCGTCCACAAGGTCTCCGGCGACCACATGGCCGTGTGGGTGGATATGGATGCGCCAGGCTCGAACTGGGCGGATGTGGCGCTGCCGATCTTCGCTTCCCAGACGAAGCAGATGACGGTGCACAAGCTCCATGTGTGGAGCAATACGCGCGCGGTCTCCCAGGTGGCGGCCAACGACGATTCCGTCGACGGCTACATCGAATTCAACTCCGGCAACTATGGCGGCACGGAACGCACCGGCGATGTCGTGGCCGATCCCTGGAAGGACGGCTTCGGCTTCAACGACACGATGACCATTGCGGATACGGGCCATGGCTGCTTCCAGGTGATGCGCAAGTTCTCTGATCCGAACGCCTTCCTGAAGGCGGAAATCCTCTTTGCGATGAACCGCTTCGGCGCCAACGACACGGCCAACACCTACGCGCTTGGCATCGGCACGTTTGCCAACTACGGCAATCACACCTATACGACGAGCAAGGAAATCGACCGCACGTTCTGCTACGGCGACCCCGATACCGACGGCGGCCGCCTCAGTTCGCCGTCCTATTCGGTGCGCCGCATCGAGTTCTGGCTCAAGTACGACGGCTCGAGCGTCGACCGCGCGGCGATGGCCAACTTCCAGTGGACGAACGCGACGGGCGACAACGTGTTCTGGACCAAGGAGAACTGGACGAACGGCGACACCGCCTGCGGCAATCTCGACTATACGGTCTTCCGCTTCCCGGCGGGCGGCACCTACCAGCCCACCTATCCGCACTACGACAACGTGACCCACTGGGCGACGAAGTTCCTCTTGGACGGTACGCTCTACCTCACCCAGATCGGCGGCTTCTACAACGACGCGCTCGACGTGGGGCCGACCGGCAAGCTCGTGATCGATCCGACGCGCTTCGCGTGGCGCTTGCGCTCGCCGCCGATTTTCGAACCCGGTTCGAAGCTCGCGCTGTCGTCCGACTTCGCGACGAACACCAACGGCCGCTTCCTGATGTTCTACTGGGACCAGGGTGAAATCGACCTCGATGCCGTCACGGCCGCGTTTGAGACCTCTAGCGCCGCAGGACGCAATCCGAAGTTCACGGCCGAATACTATGACAACGGCAAGGGCCGCCTTTGGCTCGACCTCGACTACGGTACGGTCAAGCCGCGCATCAACGTGCTCAGCATGGGCGATTCGATCACCCAGGGCAGCAACTCCTCCTATGGCAACTGGCGTGTGCCGCTCATGAAGAAGATCTGCGCAAGCGGTTACGAGGCTTGGACGAAGGGCTACTGGATCATCGAGTCCAACGACATCAACAACCATCCGATGCCGGATGCGTGGATCCACCACGCCGGCATCAGCGGCCAGCGCCTGCGTACGCTCAACGGCGGCGGCACGCTCGATGCCATCGAAGCGACGCTCGACCAGGCCGGCAATGTCGACTTCGTGCTCGCCAAGCTCGGCACGAACGACATCAACTCCGACGGCGCGACCGCCGAGACGCTCTTCCCGCTGTGGGTCGAGTTCGTCAATCGGGTGCTCACGTTGAAGCCGCATGCGATCTTCATCGCCGGCGCGTTGGTGGACATCGCCTACGACGCGAACAAGAACGCGCAGGTCGTCGCCTTCAACCAGATGATGAAGAAGGCGATCGAAGTCGACCACCTCTTCCCGGCGAAGCGCGTCTACTTCTGCGACCTCTACACGCCGTGCTACCGCTATGATGCGAACGGCAATCTGATCGATCACATGTTCCAGAGCGCGACGGATCTCCATCCCGACTGGTTCGGCGAGTACAAGATGGCCGATGCCTATCTCGCGACGATCCAGGCCGCGATCGCCGACCAGGACGCCTCCTGGCAGCTTGACGCGCGGGAAACGTATCCCGCGACGACTGGGTGCGAGAACAACGTGCCGGCCGAGTATCTGGCCGGCTACACCCGCGCCCGCGTGTTCAACGTGGTCGCCAACCGCCTCACCGCGCTCGCCAAAGGCGCCGTCGTGCCGTATGACGACTTCTCGACCTCGACGGCTGCGACCACCGACCTGCGTCGGGTGGGCTACTACGTTGAATTGAAGCGCAAGGACGATTCGCAAACTACGTTCAACGGTCTCACCCGCTGGCTCTGGGTCTCGCTCGACGCGTTCAACGACCGCACGATCGACACGGTCGGCGTACCGCTCGCAGTTCGCGCGGTCACGCAGGCGAAGGGCACGAACCTCCGCATCAAGACCAACATGCCCGGCATCGCCGACACGGCACCGGATGCGGAAGGGGTCGATGGCTGGATCGAGTTCTGGCCGAACAACTACACCGATGCCGGCGGTGGCGGCAACGCTTCGCCCGTGAATGTCTGGGCCTATGACTGGAACGACACCTATGGCACCGATTCCTATGGTTCGATGCAGATCCATCGGCTCACGCCCGGTGTGCGCCATCCGGCGCAGGTGCTCTTCGCGTTCAACCGCTGGAGTGGGCAAACCAACTACGAAATCGGCCTCGGCAATTTCGCGAACCAGGTGCTCGGCTCGATCGACTGGACCTTCGCCGGCGACCCGGGCAAGAACATGAACGAGACGATGGGTGCGGCCGCCTACGAGGTTGCGAAGATCGAAATCTGGACGATGCCGTTCCCGCCGGAACCGGTGGCGGAGATCGCGTCCATCGAGCAGGATGGCAACGTGACCCAGATCAACCTGGATGTCGACTCGCTTGGCCAGAACGCGACGAGTGCCACGGTTACGCTTGAATGGTCCACCGATTCCAACTTCGCGACGGTGGCGGGTTCGCGCGACCTCGGCAGTCTGGATGCGCCCGGTACGCTTTCCGCTTCGGTCGAGAACCTTGGCGGCAACGCCCCGTGGTACTTCCGCGTGACGGCGGTCAACGATAACAACGACACCGGTACGGCGACGAGCGATGCCTACGAGCCCGCCGCGAACGTGTGGCGCCCCGCGACGACGGGCGACACCTGGTCGTCCGCCGCGTGGAAGAAGAACGGCGCCGGCACGGCTGCGCTCTTCAACCCGCTGTGGTCGACGCTCTTCGACGGTGCCGAGTCGGCCAAGCCCGCGACGGTGGTTGTGGACGCTCCGTTTGCGACCGAGCGTGTGACCTTCAATTCCGCCGCCGACTACGCGGTAACCGGCAACGGCATGATCACGGCGAAGACGCTCGTCAAGGAAGGTACAGGCACGCTCACACTCGATTCGGCGGCGTTCGCGAATACGGACGACATCGAAGTGCGCGCGGGCAAGTTCAAGATCGGCAACAATGCGACGATGGGCGTTTTGGGCAAGAACAGCGGTACGCTCACGGTGAAGAACGGGGCGCAGGTCGAGCTCAACTTCGCGAGCACGACGAGTGGCATGAACCAGCCGCGCGCGGCGCTCACCAACCACAAGAAGTTCGTCATCGAGGGCGCGGGGCCTGACGGGAAGGGTGCGCTTGTCAACAACACGGGCCTCAACACGTGGTCGAACCCGATCAACGAAATCGAACTCTCCGGCGATGCGACGATCGGCGGCACGGACCGCATCGACCTGCGCATGGACGCCGGCTCGTCGTCGAAGGCGAGGATCCATGGCGGCGACGAGATGACGCTCACGTATGCCGGCTCCAGCTATCTCAACATCTCCACCGGCAGCCATCTTGATGTCGGCAAGGTGGCGGTTACCCCGGGGGCGAACCTCCTGTTTGACGCTACCGGGTCGGTGAATGCACCGCATGGTATCGATCTGCGCGGTGTGATGTCGTTCTATGGCGCCTCGGGTACCTTCAGTCTCGGTGAGGCCGGTACGGTCGTGACGGGTTCGGAAGCGAGACTTGAGCCGCTGAACGGCACGTCCAACTACGGGGCGCCGTTGACGGTTGAAGCGGGTGCGACAGTCGCCTTGAAGGGCAGCGCGACGGTCAACTACAGGGGTGCCGTCCACAACAAGGGCACGATGGTGCAGTCCTCGGGCACGCACCAGTTCATGGGCACGCTCACGAACGAAGGCACGATCAATGTGACCGGCGGCACGTTCCGCCCGGAATACGGCAGCGAACTCGTGAACATCGGTAATCCCCTCATCCAGCAGTCGGTCGATACGCGCATGTATGCGACGAAGGTGACGGGCGACATGCGCTGGACCGCCACCGGCGGCTATCTCTGGATGACGGGCAACGAGAGCTGGGGCGATAGCATGATGACCTTGACGCTCTCCGGCGCCGGTACGATCGTGCTGGGTGAAAACGGCAACTACGGTTTGCCCGATTTCGCGCCCGGCAAGCTTGTCATCAATGCGGCGAGCGGGCATACGGGCACGGTGTTCTACCACAACGGCTGGGGCGATTCGATCAACGGTCCGTACTGCACGGGCAAGGTGGACAAGTTCTACGCCCAGGGCCACACGAGCCCCGCCATTCCGCATGAGAGCACGGCGAGCAACCTCGTGGTGACTGCGCGCGATTTCGCGGTGGGCACGGGCAACGGCTACTCGGACTGGACGTTCGAAGGGCCGGAGACGAAGATCACGGCGGATACGCTTTCGATCGACACGGTCGAGTCCAAGACCTACGCCGGCGCGATGATCTTCCGCGAAGGCGAGCTCACGCTCAACGCGGGCGGCATCACCACCTCGTGGCGCATGCCGCACCGGCCGCAGTTCACGATCGTGGACGGTACGCTCAAGGCGGGGGCCAACTTCGCGGTCGGTCAGCCCGGCATGTCGGCGAACTTCGGTACGCCCGTTCACGAGGGCCACGTGGTGGTGGACCTCAACGGCCACACCATCAACTGGCAGACGGGCCTCACCGGTGCGAGCGACGTTACGATCCGCGGCGCGGGCGCGTTCACGGGCGGGCGTCCGGGCATCCAGGGCATCCCCACCGGCAAGTGGACGGTCGAGTCGACCGGCGATGTGAGCCTTCGCAATGCGGCGGGCTTTGCGGGCGGCCTCGAACTCAAGGAGGGCGCGAACGTCACGCTCGACATCGCGGGTGAATCCATGGTTGAATTCCTCGTTTGGAGCTGGCATGACAACGCGTGGGACAGAATGCGTCCGCTCATGACGGCTGACGCGATCTCGTTCAACGCGCCGCATGTGTCGACGTCGCTTGCGTACTTCAACCGCCCGAAGACGGCGATCGTCGACACCAAGAAGAACAAGACGAACGGCACGGGCTTCAACGCGCTCGGCGAATTCTACGTGAGCGCGGAAGAGGCGGGCACCTGGACGTTCTACAACAAGTCCTCCACGCACAACGGCCTCATCGTGGACAAGACCGAACTCTCCAATCCGGGGCCGGGCGGCGAGAAGACCTCGACGATCGAACTCACTGAGGGCTGGCATAAGTTCATGGTGTCGTTCTACACGGGCAGCAACAACGAAGTCGTTGGCCCGGTGAGCGGCGACATGAGCTTCAAGTACAAGAACCCGGTCTACACGGAGTACCGCAAGTTCGACACGACGATGCTGCCGATGCGCATGCGTTCGGAGCCGCAGGCCCGTACGACGGCGCGCATCCGCAAGATCAAGACCTATGGCGACTCCACGGCGAGGTTCCTGGGCATCCAGAGTCACGAGTGGACCACCGACATCAGCGTCTGGACGCTCGTCGAGCAGCTCCACACGAAGTACTCGAATGGCGAGGATGCGCCGATGGGTGGCTGTTCGGCGTTGATCGACGGCTACTTCTATGTGTCGCGTGAGAAGTCGGGCACTTGGAACTTCCAGGGCAAGTACGACGACTGCATAGCGCTCGACGTCGACGGCCGCCGCGTCTTCTCCGTTACGGGTTGTGCCCAGTCGGGCGGAGATGCCGTCCTTAAGGCGGGCTGGCACAAGTTCGAGATTCGTCTTGCCGACAACACGGAGAAGGGTACCAAGAATACCGGTACGGGCGGTCTTCTGACCGACTCGCACGGCAACGTGACCGCACTCGAGTTTGCGATCAACGGCGTCACCAGCTACGAGTCCTTCGACGAACGCTACGTGCCGATTGCGTACCAGTCGGGCGATGCGCAGAAGATCGAGAAACCGGGCCTCTCGGCCGAGACGACGGTTGCGAAGGACGCGACGCTCACGAACGACACCGATGCGGGCGGCTACTGCCCGATCAACGGCACGCTTGCGGGCGAAGGCACCCTGGCGGGTCCGTTCCGCTTCGCCGGCGACAAGAACTGCTGGAAGGTCGAAGGCATCTACAACCGAAAGGCGCTCAAGAAGATCGCCTTCGAGAACGCGGACGACAAGACGCTGGCCGGCCTCAAGCGCGTCGAAGCGGTCTTCGACCGTGAACCGGCCCTGTATCGCTATCCGCTTGCGCCGGCGTTGGGCGCCGATGTCTCGGCAATCGAACTCGTCTGTTTCGATGCCGACGGCAATGACTGGACCGACAAGATGTCGCTCGTGGTGGATGCGGGGCAGCTCTATCTGCGGAACGCCCGTCCCGCCGGCCTGACGCTCATCTTCCGGTAAAGCAACTGTAATCGGTCATACTCCGCTTGCTGACCGATTCTGTAACAATGAAATCGCCGCGTGAAATCGCGGCGATTTTTTTTGATCGGCATTGAAATCCTTGCGATGATTCTGGTCGCAGGGGTGTTTTCAGACAAATTTCAGGACGATTGACGGCGTTCTGATTTTTTGCTATCCTTTTACTATCGGCGGGTGGACGTGGTGTTCGTCCGTCGACGGTAAAAGGAGCGGATCATGCGAAAAATCGTGAAATGTCTTGTGGCGGCGCTCGTGTGGGGCGTGGTCGTTTGTGTGCCTTCGGCGTTCGCCGGAGGCCTCGCGGAAGTGCAGGCGGCCCTGAACCAGCTCTATCCGGAGTGGACGGCGAGCAATGTGGGGGATATTTCCGGAAACGGGAACCGCGATTGCGGCCTTCATAACGGCGTCATCTCCATTCATCCGTTGAGCACGTCGGTGCCTGCGACGCTGACGCGCGTGGGACCGATTACGGGCACTTATCCCGTACTGCATTTGCGCATCGCCTCGGTGGCGGCCAGTAAGAGCGGCGACTGGGTGTTGAGAGGACGCGTGAACGGCCAGCAATTTTTTGCGAACACCACAATCGCCTCGACGGCCGCCAAGGATTTCAAATTTCCCCTGGCTGCCTGGGCGAACAAGGGCGATGTGAAGATCGAACTCGACAATGCCGCCGGCGGCGGTGCCAATTGGACTTGGGAACTCGGCTTCTGGCACCTGATTGAAATCGTCGAGGATCCGTCCGTCTATACGAACGACTGCCAGGCGATCGTGCAGTCGGCGCTGGACGAGAAATTCCCCGGATGGACGGTCGTGGGGGAGAGCGCCTCGGTCAACACCCAGATCGGCCTCAACGGAAACGCCGTCGTCACGCATCCGTTTGAGAACGGCACTCCCGCTCTTCTCACGCGGACGGTGGAACTGACGGGAACGAACCCGATGCTCGTCGTGAAAGTGGCATCCTACCAAGGCGGCAATACGATCTACGACTGGCAGTTCGCCGCCGAGATCAATCGCGAGATCGTGATTCCACGTCAGGAAATCCGCACCCAGCAGCCCGTCGAATTCCGCTACCCGCTGGCGCGCTGGCTGGGACAGGGGCCCGTCGAAATCCGTCTCTTCAACTGGAATGGCGGCACGCACAACGCCTGGAGCTGCGAATGGGCCTTCTGGCACCAGATCGACATCGTCGAAGGGCAGCCGACGGGCGAACCTGCGCTCCGCTACAGCTATCTGAAGGGGCAGGGCAAGCAGTTCGTCAACACGGGCTACCTGACGCAGTACGCATCCGTCTTCGATGCGAAACTGTGGGAGCCGTTCTCCGGCCAGGCGACGAGCTATACGACCGTCTTCGCCGGCGGTAACTACAACACCGGTTTCGGCGCCATCGGCTTCTGGGATCGTTCAAACGGCAAGTTCAATGCGACGTTCGGACTTGCCGCGGCGGGCGTCGCCGGCGGTGCGTTCCCCATTGAAAAATGGGTCGACCTCAACGTCGACGTGCCCAACGCCCTCGCGACTTGGTGCGCCGAGGGGCAGGAGACGCCTTCGACGGTTGCCGGCACAAGCGGTACGCTCAACTGCGTCGCCCCGGTCTTCATCTTCACGCGCGACGACTTCGCCGGCATCACGCCGAATGAAATGACGGCCAATACCGAGTTCAGTCTGATGCGCCTTCACGAGTTCCGCATCCGCGAAGGCGAGACGCAGAAGCTGAGTCTCGTACCCTATCGGCGCGCGGACGGTCTCAAGGGCCTGTTGGACGAACTGACCGGTACCTTCTATCCGAATGTCGGTTCCGGGGAATTCGGGGTGGGCGGTCTCGGCTACACGTTGGACGGCACGCGACTTGTCGTCCACGAAGGCGAGATGATGCCGTTTGACCTCAAGTCGACCTATACGGCCATTGAAAAGGTGAGCACGAATGAAGTCACGGTGAGCCGCATTCCGACGTTGCCGCCACTCACGGTCACGGAAGGTACGCTCTCCTTCGCGGGCGGCGAAACACGTGCCTATGCGGTGAACGGCGCGCTCACGGTTGCGGGCGGCGCGACGCTCGCCTTCGGCGTCGGGGCCACGGGATGCGACGCCGTGACGGCGACGGAACTCGTGCTGAACGGCGTTGACGCCGACCACCCCGTGAACATCGTCCTCAAACCGGCCGGGGCGAGCGCGCTCGCGGCGAACGCGGTGTGTCCGCTCCTTGCGCTCGGCGAGGACCAGCGCAATCTGGCGTTCTTCCATTTGCAGCCCGGGTTGCCCGTGGCGCTCGACATCCAGGACGGCCAGCTCGTGGCCGTGCCGGCGCCGACGACGCGCGCGCTGCCTGCCGGCTACACGCCGATCTCGTGCATCCGCTCGACGGGCACGCAGTTCATTTCGACCGGCATCGCCGCCACGAGCGATACCGTGGTCGAAATGGCGTTCAGCGGACTCAAACCCGTGGTCAATACGGCGCTTTTCGGCTTGGACACCTGGAGCAACCACGACTATCTCGTCGACATTCTTGCCGGCGGACTCTACTTCTACGGACACCCCGATGGTACGCTGATCCTGCCGCTGGCGGATTTTGACACGGCGGCGACCTACCGGCTCTCGATCGCAGGCGGCTGGCTCTACTTCAACCCTGCCGGTGAACCGCAGCGGATTCTGGAAGACGAGAACAGTCTTTCCGCCGCCCAGAACAGGGAGATTTTCCTCTTCGGCATCAACAATGCGACACCCCGTCGTTCGTCCTTCTCGCTCCAGTCGTTCAAGATCCTGACGGCGAATGGCGAGCTGTTGCGCGACTATCAGCCGTGCCGTACGCCCGATGGCGAAGCGGGGCTCTGGGATCATGTCGAAGGCGTCTTCTACGGCAACGAGGGCACGGGCCACTTCTACGGCCCGGACGAAGAGGGCCTCGCGCTCAACTACATCCGCTCTTCGGGCACGCAGTACATCAAGACCGGATTCGACGCCCAGACGAACACGAAGCTTGAATTGGATTTCGGCCAGGTGGTGGCCCAGGCCAGCGCGGCCGACAACGGCGCGATCTTCGGCAAGGGCGCATGGACCAACAAATGCTATCTCTTTGACATCCTGAAAGGCAAGTTCTCCTATTGGGGCGGTGGCGCCTATCCGGGCTATGGTACGGATGCGAACAGTGCGCCGCTCATCGCTCCGAACGACCGCTATCTCGTGAAGGTGGGCGACAGCCGGGTGACGCTCGTCACGAACGGCGGCGATCCGCTCATGTCGAGCGATGCCAACGACATCGCCAATGCGAAGACGGGCGACCTGACGTTCTTCGCGCTCTCGACGGGTGCCCATCCGGCCCAGTACAGCTTCTATTCCGCGAAAATCTGGGATGGTACGGGTGCACTCGTGCGCGACCTTGTGCCGTGGCGGAACGACGACGGCCGTGTGGGCCTCATTGACCGTGCGAACGGCAATGCTTTCTTGGGCAACAGCGGTTCGGGCGATTTTTCCTATGGCTATGCCTACACGATGAACGGCGAGAAGGTCTGCATTCACGATGGCGTGGTGACGGCGGCCGATGATCTTACTGCCTACGCCGAAGTCGAGAAGGTGGGCTGGTACGAACTTCGCGCCGGTGAAAAGACGAACTATCCTGGCGCGCTCACGATTTCGAAGGGCACATTCTCGCTCGTCAACGAGGCAGCCGCACAAACAACGGTGGCGGGCGCGCTCACGGTGAAAGGCGGCACGAAGCTTTGCTTCGATCTCACTTCCACCGGGTGCGATGCGTTCTCGGCGAATTCCTTCACCCTCGTTGACGCGAGCGCGGAAAATCCCGTGCGCATCCAGCTCGAAATCGGCGAAAACGTGGACTACAGCCAGCCGTTCACGCTCATCGCCTCGGGCGTCTCGGTAGACGCGCTCGATGCCTTTAAGCTTCTCGGTGATGTGCCGCTGTCGCTGGCCGTTGACAATGGTGCGCTCGTTCTCAGATACAAGGATCCCACAACCCCCGTGGTGTCGGTGTGGACGAACGGGTCGGGCGATGGGGAACTGGCGAATCCCGCCAACTGGGCTTCGACGAACGGCATGGGCCAGGCGATTTCGGCGATTCCCACGAGCCAGACGCTCGTGCGCCTTCCGGCTGGATGCACGTTCAACTGCCCCGCGGGTTCGTCCCTTGCCTATAGCGAAATTGCGCTTCCGGCCTCGATTGGCAGCGATTGCGACTGGACGGGGCTTCCCGTGCCCATCGACGGAACGGTCGATTTGCGCGGCCACAACCTGCGCCTTGCGAACCTGAACGGCACGGGCACGATCACCGACTCGATCGGCGGGCTCTATCAGCGGCTCGATTACTTGCAGACGGATGGTACGGCTTATATCAATACGGGTTATGCGCATAAGTACAACACCCGCGTCGACATTCAAGTGGCGTTCCATGCGTTCCCTGCGAGCAACATCTACAAGGGTTTCTTCGGTGCGCGTACGGCCGCGAGGACCGATGGTCAGTTCTGCGGCTGGGTGCACATGAAGACCGACGGCACGCCCGTTCACTACGCCACCGTCAATGCGCTCGAACACGATACGACGATCGTGGCGCGCTATGACACACCCTACCAGATCCACCTTGACAACAGCGGTTCCTGCACGATCGACGGCGAGGTGTTTGATTCGGGCGTTGCGGGGGCGAATACACTTGTGGACTATCTTTTCGGCATCAATGAGAACGATAAGATCACCAACATACTGCCGCAGTGCCGCATCTATTCCTGCAAGATCTACACAGGCGAGACGCTCGAACGCGACTTCGTGCCCGTGCGGCGCGTGGCGGACGGCGTCTTGGGCATGCTGGACCAGGCGCACGACGCCTTCTATCCGAACAGCAACACGTCGGGCACGTTCTATGCAGGCGACACCGATCCGACCGGGCAGACGGGCGGCACAGTGTGCGTGACGGTGAGCGATGGCGAAACGCTCCAGGCGGGCGGACTCAATTTCACGGGCGTCGCGAAACTCCTGAAGGACGGTGCGGGGACGCTCGTGTGGCCCCAGGGAACGATGGCAGCGTCGGCGTCGGCGATCGTGACGAACGGTGTTTTCCGTCTCGCGCTTTCGACCGATGCCGCCGCCTCGACGGCTTTTGGCGCAAGCGGCGCTTTCAAGGTGGCGGGCAAGGGACAGCTTGACATCAACGGCCTGACGCCCAAAAACAACTATTCGCCCGTGTATTCCCGCACGCTTTTCCTCGAAGGGGAGGGCCCGGACGGCACGGGGGCGCTGATCAGTACATCGAGCCTTGCAAACGGGGGCAACTTCGTTGGTCGTGTCGTCCTCACCGGCGATGCCACGATCGGCGGAACCCAGCGCGTCGATATCTCTGGCGTGAGGGCTGAAGTCGATGGACGCGACTACACGCTCACCATCAAGAACTGGCCGTATTTCGTGTACAACGGAGGTGTCACGCTGAACGTTCGCGCGATCGACGTGGTGGGACATGCCGACATTGCCTTCAACAACGTCATTTCGTCCGTGACAGTGCCGGAGGGACTCAACCTGCATGGCGGCAACTTCTCGTCCTGGTCGAGTAATAAGGGCGATGTGGTTTTCCCGGCAGATTTCGCGGTCAACGTGGGGGCCGAGGGCGGTAACTTCTTCATTTACAACAACTCGGGTTCGGCCACCATTCCGGGACCCTTGACGGTCAAGGAAGGTGGTACGTTCACCGTGGACGCGGCGAACGTCGCCTTCGGGAATGTCTCGAACCAGGCAGGCTGCACCTTCCAGCCGCTTACGGCGACGACGGGTGTCACATTCTCGGGTCTGCTGCACAACGACGGTACGATCGCGCAGAACATCGGCACGATCAACTACACGACGAATGCCGTTGTCACCGGTTCGGGCACGATCGAGATGACGGGCGGTACGGCGTCCCTTGACGCCGATGCCTCGGCCTTCGCCGGTAAGCTGCTCCTCATCGACGGCACGCTCTCGGCGACCGGCCTCGGGTCTTTTGCGAACAGAACGGTGATCGACGTCTCGGCGCGCACCGATGCGTTCGACGTGACGGGCAAGCACTGGAATGTGGCACCTGCGGGCTCCACGGTGAAGATCGATCTTGGCGCGCGTCGCGTGGGCGGCGGTCTCAAGGTGCTCGCCTGGGAAGCGGCGCCGGTGGGTGTGAAGTTCGCCTCCGCGAACGGCATGCCTCACACCTTCATCGCAAAGGGCGACGGCCTTTACGCCTACTCGGGTCTCATGATCATTCTCAAGTAAGCGTACAATGAGGGGCCTTGTCCGTGGCTCGTGGTGCTGGATGCTGGGTGCCTGGTGTCTCGTTCTGCCGCTCCTTGCGGCAGAACCATGGTTCGGGCTCTCGTTTGCCGACTATGCACGCGGGGAGCGCCTGAGCGACAAAGGCGCTGTGGGCGGCGTTTGGGGAACGCAACAGGGCAGCGCGACAAACGCGCCGGCGGCGGGCGTGAATGCAATGGCGGTGGCGGGCGAGGCCGTGGTGCCGCGTCTTGCGTTTTCCGCCGCCGCGGCGGCCGGCGAGGCCGATTGGACCTTCGACGTGCGCCTCCACACGGAGACGCCCTGGGACTTCGGCGTGACAACGCCGGAGGGTCCGATCGCCTTTACGTTTGTGCGGAGCGAGACGAGCGCCGAGGCGTTCGACTTCGCGGGTATCGTGGGCGGCGTGTGGCATCGTCTGGCGGCTGCGGGGGTTGCCTTTCAAACGAACGCCTGGTTCGATGTACGTGTGACCGTGCGCGACATAGAGGACGCGCGGTGTGTGGGCTTCTCCGTTCGACAGGGAGAGGCGTATGTGCCGCTTGCGAGCGAAACAGGCGCCCAGTGGTTCCCGGCCGACCGTGCGGCGCTGGCCGCCATCCATGAGACGATCTTTACGGGAAAGGGACGCTTCGCCGAGGTGGCGGCACGGCGCGGTGCGGAAACGGAGGCTGTGTCCATCGCGCAGCATTGGTGCGGCGGGGCGGCGGGCGATTGGAATGTGGCGACCAATTGGTCGGGCGGCGTGGTGCCGGCTCCTGGCACGTATGTGAAGATCGCCGGGGCCGTGACGCTCGGGCGGGACGGCGAAACGGCAGAGGTTTCAAACCTCGTTGCGCGCGTGGGGGCGGCGGGTGCGCCCGAATTCCTCGCGGGCGATCTCCGAACCACGGTGAAGCTCGATTCGTCGAAGCGCCCCATCCTGGGGAAGCCGCTGGCCGTCGAGGTGGCGAGCTTCTGCGGTGTGACGCCGGCAGTGAGCGTGCGGTGGTGGCGCGGCGCAACGGTGGGCGCGCGCGATTGGCGCGCGGCAGGGCAGGCCACCGCCTTCGTTCCTGCGGTGGATGACTTGGAGCATTGGCTCAAGTGCGAAGTGCGCGATGCGTTTGGCGTGTGCCTCGAAAAGGAGATCTTTCTTTCGCGCCTTCCCGTGCTCTATCTCACGACGGACGACGGGGCAACGCCTTCCGCGAACAAGGAAACGCATGCGGGGCATGTTTTCATGCAGGGGAATGAAACATGGAAGAGTCCCTACGACGGCGCGATGACGATCAAGGTGCGGGGAAATTCGAGCGCGGGTCGTCCGAAGAAGCCGTGGAAGATCAAGCTCGAGGAGAAGACGAAACTCTTCGACATGCCGAAATCGAAGCACTGGGTGCTTCTCGCGAACTGGTATGACGAATCGCTCCTCCGCAACAAGCTTGCCTACGATTTCGCGAACGAGGTGGGATCGCTCGGAATGAGGTCCATCTGGGTGGAGTGCGTGCTCAACGGGTCTTGGCAGGGATGCTACCAGCTCTGCGAGCAGATTCGCGTGGAGAAGAACCGGGTGGACATTTTCGACTGGGAGGACGAATCCGAGGCGCGTGGCCACACGGCCGCGAATCTCGGCTGGGTCGATCCGGCGAAGGAGGATATCACGGGCGGCTATCTCTTCGAGTTCGACAACTACTACGACGAGCCCTCCAAGTTCACCGTGACGGCCGGCAACCTCGAGCTGAAGACGCAGCTCGCTTCGCCGGAATACCTCTCGACGAATCCCAAGATGATGGACTGGTGCCGCACGTTCATTCAGCACTATGCCGATGCAATCACCTCGCCTGACGGCTATTCCGCGGAAGGACGGCACTATTCGTCGTATTGCGACATCGAATCGATGGTGGCCTATTTCCTTGTCATCGAGATGTTCGGCAATGAGGATGCGCGCTGCCGGAGCAATTACGCGGCGAAAGACCGGGGTGAGAAGATGAAGTACGGCCCCGTGTGGGACTTCGACTGGGGCATGGGCAACTACCAGCTGCCGTTCGCGCCCGAGGCGTGGCTCACGGGCTACGAGAAGGCGTCCTTCACCCGCGAGTGGACGGACGACCCGTGGTTTTGCACGCTCCTCTGGACGCGCTACAAGGCTGCGCGCGCGGCCTTTGTGCGCGTCATCGAAGACGGCGGCCTCCTCGACCAGTACGCGCGGCTTCTCGCCGAAGCCGGCCCGGCGAACGATCGCCTCTGGAAGCACGACTACGGTTTCATGGGCGGTCTCTACGGAAACGGATCGTCACATCCGGGCCTCAAGGCCTATTTGAAGATGCGCCTCAGGTGGCTAGACATCCAGTTCAAGGACGTGCCCACGCTCATGGCGTCCTTGAAGACGATGGGGCGCACGATCGCCTCGACGCATCCTTACGTGCCGGACGAGAAGTCGCTCCCGATGAAACTCGTCAATGCGCCGCGCGGCCTTGTGTGCGAGGGCGAGGACGTGTTCCTCACGTTCGATGTTGCCGCCTCGCGCTCGACGCGCGTGACGGTGCTGGTGAATGGCCTCAAGGTGGGCGAGGCGCTCAATGCGCGGAAGGGACGTCTTGAGGTGCGCCTTCCGTTTTCCGCGTTCACGGCGGATTTGGGAATGCCGAATTGCGTGGCGCTCGTTGCCGGAAATTCCATCGGAAAAGTGCTCGCCCGCAATTATGCGCTTGTGACGGTGACGGGTGCAGAGCCGCAGGATGTGGATGAATTCTTCCGTATTTCCGCGTTTTCGCTCACGGAGGAAGGGCAGGTTCGCTTCGCCTGCACGCCGCCCCAACGTGCCGATCGCGTCTATACGGTGTGGGGCGCCCAAACGCTCACGAATGCCGTGTGGACGGTTGTTCAGCCGGATGAAAACGTGCGCGAAACGGGCAAACGCTTTTTCAAAATCACCGTCTCGCTGCCATAAAGCCGCAGACGGGATTTTCTTCTTGATTTTCTCTGCGTGATGTGCTAATCTAGGGCAAAACTTGGAGGGATTACCGATGGGGACGAAAATGAAAATTGGCATGGTCGGCGGCGGACTGGCTTCATTCATGGGGCCGATCCATCGGGCGGCTATCGAGAAAACGCGCATGCTGCAAATCACCTGTGGCGCTTTCGGTTCCACACGGCAGTCGTCATACGACTGTCAGGAACCGTACGGGCTTGATGTGCACAGCGTGTTCGGGAGCTATCGCGATTTATTGCGGCGGCAGATGAAGCTGCCGCCGGAAGAGCGGGTGAGTTTCATCACGACGGTTGTTCCGAACACCATGCATTACCCGGTGGCGATGATGGCGATGGATTGCGGAATTCCCGTTTTGGCGGAAAAGCCGTTCACATGCAACATGGACGAAGCGGCGAATCTGGCGCGTAAGGCGAAGTCGACGGGTGTACCGTATCGGATTGCAATGGTCTATCCGGCCTATTCGATGCTTTTGAAAGCGCGTAATCTTTTCCGCGACGGCATTCTCGGGCGGGTGCGGCGCTTCCACATGTCGATGCAGCTCGGGTGGATGGCGGGCCGTGTGGAATTGGAAGGGAATCGGCAGGCCCTGTGGCGTACGGATGCGCGGCGCAATGGATTCGGCGGCGTGGTCAACGATGCTTCCTGCTGTTGCCAATTTGTGCTCGAAGGCATCACGGGCTATCGGATTACGGACGTGTGCGCGAATGCGCGGCCGTGCGTGCCGGGGCGGCTCATCCCTGATGATGCCACGGTGCTCGTGCGAACCGACCAGGGCATCGATGGCGTATTCCTTCTTTCGCAGATCGCGGCCGGCCATCGTGAAGGTTTGGCTTTCGAGATCACGGGCGACAATGGTGCGATGCGGTGGCGCGAGTGCGAGCCGGGCACGCTCATTCTCGTTTCAAACGACGGGCAGGAAAAGGTGTTGACGGATAAAACCGCGCCGGGTGCGCCGGCGGGTGTGACGACGCCGTTCGGGGCGAATGAAGCCTACATCGAAGCGCTTTCGCGTGTCTATCGCGATTTCGCCGATACGCTCCAAGGGCATACACGCCGATCGCGCGCGGCCGATAATAATCGCATCCTCGGCATGACGATCGAGGAAGGGGTTCGTACGGTAGCCGTTTCGGAGGCGATCATCAAGAGCATCACGCCTACGCCGGATGGCCAGGCGCCGGCGCCGAAGTGGATTCCCGTGGTGATTCCCCCCATCACCACGCTTTGATCCAATGGGGGCCCCTGCACCCACACGGTACAGGGGCGCTCGGCGTGCAGAATGGGTAAACGCCAGAGTCGCCAAGCACCAAGTTTTGGATTGTGGGGCGCGCAGGAATGCGGTATAATATCCGCCTCTATTTTCTTATGCAGAGAAGGATGCTATGGACAAGAAAGCTTCAATGATGGATTTCGCTTCGATGCTGGATCGTCAGCTGCGGAGCTATCGGAAGGGGTTCAACCCCGGTGATACGGTGACGGCGCGCGTCGTCACCGTGGGCGAGGCGTTTGTGACGCTGGATGTGAACGCGAAGAGCGTAGGGCTGCTGCCGATTGAAGACGTGACGGACGACGAGGGCGAAGTGACGGTGAAGCGCAACGACGAGATCGAGGTTTCGTTCGTTGCGATGCAGAAGGATGCGTTCCTTTTTGCGAAGGCCGATGTGGCGGAGTCCGCCGCGATCGTCTCCCTGGACCAGACGATCCAGCGCGCGTTCGAGAGCGGCCTCGCCCTCGAGGGCAAGGTTGAAAAGGAAGTGAAGGGCGGCTATGAAGTGACCGTGGCGGGGCAGCGCGGCTTCTGCCCCTATTCGCAGATCGAGCGCTTCCGCAAGCAGCTCCCGGCCGGTGCCGAGAATCCCTACGTGGGCAAGACCTTCCAGTTCCTCGTGCAGGAATACGGCAAGGACGATCGCGGCGCGAATCTCATCGTGAGCCGCCGCGCGGTGCAGGAGAAGGAGCTTCAGGTCGCGAAGGACTATCTGCGCGATACGCTCGCCGTTGACCAAACGCGCAACGGCACGATCGTGAAGGTGATGGATTTTGGCGCGTTCGTCGATCTCGGCGGCGTGGAGGGGCTCGTGCCGGTGCGCGAGATTTCCTGGGATAAGGTGGTGAAGCCCGCCGATTTCGTGAAGGAAGGCGACCTCGTGACGGTGAAGGTGCTTGCGATCGACTGGGAGCGTGAGCGCATTTCGCTTTCGATTCGCCAGACGCAGGCGAAGCCCCTCAAGCCGCGTACGCCCGAAGAACTCGCGGCCGAAGCCGAGGCGCAGGACGTCCACGACTGGATGAGCGCCAACGAAGGCAAGAGCGACGTCTTCTCGAACATCTCAAGCGCGTTCGACGGATTGAAGCTGTGAAGACCGTCGGCACGCTTGTGTGGGAGGACGGCACGCTCAAGGCGTCGAGCCCGAACCTTCCGTCTCTCGCCTGGACGCGCCCCGCGGATCTCGCGGAGGCGCGCCTTGAGATCGATCCGCCGGTCGATGCGCTTGAATTGGCTGACGGCCACGATCTCCTCGCGGCCGCGTTTGCCGTGGTGCCGTTCGTGCGCGAGCCGCTTCCCGAGCCGGCGTTCGGCGCGGCGGTGACGCCGGCTGCCCGCGCGGCGTTTTCGGTTTATACGGGCCATCACTTGAAGAGCCAGCGCGCGGATGCGTTTCGCGTCTTGCGCGGCGAGCCGGACGATTTCCTCGTCTGTGCGCGGCGCTATCGCGACGTCTGGCACGTGGGCGGCTTTACGGTTGAACCGACCGCGCTCACGGTGCGCTTCGAGGATCTCTGGAATCAATTGCCGAAGACGGCGATCAAGTACACCGACTATCTCGTCGAGGTGGTGCGCGATCCGAATGCGAAGGATTCCAACGAGGCGAAGGAGGCCGGCGTCGTGCGGGAAACGCTCACGGGTGTTGCGCCCGATGCGCGCCTCTTCGTTGAACTTGCGGCGCACGGCGGTTTCACCCTTGCGTTCTGGCCGGTTGCCGCCGTACATGCATCATGACGGATGCCCATTTCCATCGTCATGGATTCGATACTTTCCTCCGTGTCGGGGAAAGCGAATGCCGTTTCTTCGGGCTTCATCCATGGCAGGCCGAAGAGGCGGAGGTGCCGGGCGATCTTCTCGCGCGCCTTGAGGCCGATCCGGCTGCCGGCGTGGGGGAAATCGGGCTTGACCGCTTGCACACGAAAGTGGTGAGCGCGCGGCAGCGGGCGGCGTTCGAAGCCCAGCTGCAAATCGCATCCGAGGTCGCTCGGCCGGTTGTCCTTCACGGGGCGAAGTGCTGGGGGGAGGTCGTGAAGGCGTGCGTGCCGTTTCAAGGGCGCATTCCCGCCTTTCTCTTTCATGGGTTCTCGCGCTCGACGGGGCTCTTGCCGGACATCTTTGCGCTCAACGGGTTCGTGTCGATCGGCCCCGCGCTTTTGAACGACCATGCCGTCAACTATCGCGACATGGCAAAAGACCTGCCGCTTGAGCGGGTGCTCATCGAGACGGATGAAGAATTTTCGGATGACGAGGCGGGGTGCACGGCGCAGGCGACGCGCCTCGCGCAAATCGTGACGCGGCTTGCGACCCTGCGCGGCGTTTCCGAGGCGGAAATCGAAGCGGCGGTCGTTGCCAATACGAAGCGCTTTGCGGAGGCGCGGAGATGACGCCGAAGGATTTCACCGAGCAGATTCTGATCGGTTGGGGCGGGGCGGCGGTTTTCAACGAAGGGATTCATATCGCCCAACGCGGGCAGGTGGTAGAGGCCGAGTGGGATCCCGAAAAACGCCTCGTCTACGGCAAGATCGCGCAATCCTCGGGCTGGGATATGCCCACGAGCTTCACCCTTGAGCCCAATGGGGATATCCTCTCGCATTGTCCTTGCCGGCAGCATCAGGAATTCGGGCAGATCTGCCCGCATCTCATCGCCATCGCCGGCATGCTCATGGTGCGGATGAACAATCCGGTCGAAGAGGAAGCGCACCGGCGCGAACAGCGCACGGCGCGGCGGCGCGCGACAGTCGATCCCGCGCTCTACATTCGCCGGTCGCCCTCGGGCGTGCCGATGCGGCTCGATTTGCGGTGGGACATGAAAACGGCGCACGCGGCCTTTTACGCGGGGGGCGTGCCGGCCACGCTCGAACTCGTGACGAAGGCGGGGGAGCGCTACGCGCCGGACGATCCACGGCTCAGGGGGGCGCCTGGCGTTGCGCTTTCGGCGGGCTCGAACAATCTTCTCGATGTGCTCGAAGACATCTGCGAAGGCCCCGTCGCGCGTTCCTTCACGCTCTCGCCGCCTGACTTTCTGAATATCGTCGCGCTCATGACGAAACAGCCGCGCGTGCGCGCGGTGTTGAAAGCCGAGTATTACGAAGAGGACGGCCGCTTCGAACTCTTTCCGGCAGTTGATTTGCCGTTCGAACATGTCGCTTCGGGAAATCGCTTTTTCGTCCATGGCCACGAAGGCTACGTGTGGAGCGTACCGCTCACGGAGAATGGCGAGGGGCGGGGCGTATGGACGCCGCTTGCGAACGTCCTTCCCGAGGCCTTCCATTCCCTCTACCAGCATGACGAAATCATTTCACGCGAGGCGATGCCGGCCTTCATTCACGACAATCTTCCGCTCCTGCGGAAGATGTGCGCCGTGGAGATGTCGCCTTCGGAAGACCTTTTCAGATTCGTTCCGGATGCCCCCGTATTCCACCTTCATGTCATGGGCACGCTCGCGTCGCTTGGCGCGGAGTTGAAAGCCGTCTACGGGGAGAAGCAGATCGCCTGTTGCGCGAAGGCGGGGCCCTACGATATTTGCCGACCCGACCCGGAAGACTTTCTCCTCTACCACACGCGCAATCTTGCCGCCGAACGCGAGGCGGCGCAACGCCTTGCCCGATTCGGGTTCGCCCCCGCCGCGAACGACAGGGGGCCGCGCGTTTTCATCACGAATCAACGCGCGGTGCTGAATTTCCTTGCAAGCGGCGCGCCGTCGCTCGAGCGAGGGGGGTGGAAGGTGTTTCTTTCCGATCGCCTTCATGATAGCGTTGACGGTCTCGGGCAGGTCATTGCCGTGGTCGACGTTACCGATGTGCCGGGGGGCGAACAGGGCGTGGTGGAAGTCGGCTGCGATTTCGACGATGGCGGGCGGAAGATTCCGCAGTCGGAAATCCAGGCGGCGATCAATCGCGGCGACTCGTTCTTGAAGCATGGTAGCGAAACGCTGCTGCTCGATGTCGATGCCGTTACGCGGATGCGGGACGTGTTTGCGGATTGCCCGAGCCGGCCGGGCAAGAAGCCGGGCCACTTCCGGATTCCATCCGTCTATGCGCCCTATGTGCGCTCGTCGCTGAATGCCGTTTCCGAAACGATTTGCATCGAGGACGAAAAAGCGCCCACGTGGCGCGACCTCGCCGCACAGCGCAATCGCGACGAAGGGGCGAAGTGGGAACCCGTCGACCTCGGCGCCCTGGAGGGAACGCTGCGCCCCTACCAGAAGGAAGGCGTCTACTGGATGCGCTTTCTCGAGAAGAGCGGTCTTTCGGGGCTTCTGGCGGACGAAATGGGCCTCGGGAAAACGCTGCAAACGCTCACCTGGCTTTCGCTTGTGCGCACCGATCCCGCCGCGCAGGGGAAGCCGGCGCTCATCGTGTGCCCTACGTCGCTCGTACAGAACTGGGCGGCCGAAGCGGAGAAGTTTACGCCGAATCGGAAGAAGCTCGTCATTTCGGGGCCGGACCGCGCATCGCACTTTGCGCACATTCCCGAGTACGATCTCGTGATCACTTCCTACGCGCTTTTGCAGCGCGACCTCGAGGCGGCGTATCTCGATAAGACGTTCTCGGTCGTCGTTCTGGACGAAGCGCAGCACATCAAGAACCGGCAGACGCGAAACGCGATGGCGGCGAAGCGGTTGAAGAGCGTGCAGAAGCTCGTACTCACCGGCACCCCCGTCGAGAACTCCGTTGCGGATGTGTGGAGCATCTTCGACTTCCTCATGCCCGATTACCTCGGGCACTACGATTCCTTCAAGGCGACCACGCAGGACGCGATCGAATGCGGCGGCGAGAACGGGCGCGAGGCGCAGGAAAAGCTCCATCGCAAGCTCCATCCGTTCATCCTCCGCCGTCTCAAGAAGACGGTTGCGAAGGATCTGCCCGATAAGATCGTCAAGGTGGCGTATTGCCCGATGACGCCCGAACAGCAGCGGTGGTACAATAGACTCCTTGCGGAGACGCGCGGCAAGATCAGCGACATGGTGAAGGAGAAGGGCTTTTCACGGGCGCGGATGGAAATCCTCGCGCTCCTCATGAAGCTCCGCCAGGTGGCAAGCGATCTCGAGCTCCTCAAGGAATATCGCGAAAAACATCTCGCGCCGAATTCCCCGCACCAAACTCCGGGTACCACGCTCCAGGCACCGCCATCCCTCGATCTCTCGGGCAAGCTCGATACGTTCTTCGAGCTGCTCGATGAGGCGATCGACGGCGGGCATCGCGTGCTCGTGTTCAGCCAGTTCGTGACGATGCTCACGATCCTGCGGCGCGAGTTGGAAGCGCGCGGCATTTCCTATTGCTATCTCGACGGCGAAACGAAGGACCGTCTTGGCGCGTGCCGCAAATTCAATACGGATGAATCGATTCCCGTTTTCCTCATTTCGCTTCATGCCGGCGGTACGGGGCTCAACCTCACGGGGGCGGACATGGTGGTTCATTTCGACCCCTGGTGGAATCCCGCGGTGGAAGACCAGGCGACGGACCGCGCGCACCGCATCGGCCAGAAACGCACGGTCTATGTGGTGAAGATGATCGCCGAGCATTCCGTGGAAGAGCGCGTTCTTGCGCTCCAGCAGAAAAAACAGCTCGTCATCGACGCCACCGTTGGAACAACCGACGCCGAAGCCGTCCAAAAACTCACCTACGACGATGTGAAGGCCATCGTTGGATTGTAACTTTTTTCTTTTCCCCATTGCTTTTGGCTGTGGGGAATGGTATAATACGCATCGCTTTTTCTGCTTGGAAGGATGTCCGAGTGGTCGATGGTGCAACCTTGGAAAGGTTGTGTAGGCGCAAGTCTACCGGGAGTTCGAATCTCCCTCCTTCCGCCAATCGCAGAGAAGGGTGTAGAATGCAGGCGGAGCGCTCGTAAAAGGGTGCTCCGTCTCGTTTTTTGCCGAATTGTCACGAAATACTTCTATTGCGGCGTTGAATATGATATAATCGTTGAAAACCATTTCAAAGCAAAGAAGGGCAAACCTATGTACGATTGGAAATTCTTTAAATCTGCGCGTTGCGTGCAGGTGAAACTTGAAACCGGCGCGGATCTTGCGGCGCTTGTCGAGCTCGATGAAAAGCTCTGGACGGTTGTTTCGGCTTCAACCGAAGGGCTGCGGTTTGATGCGGCCACGTTGAAGTTGCTTGACGCCGATGGCGATGGCCGCATCCGCGTGCCGGAAGTGCGCGCGGCAATCGCATGGATGAAGGCGCGTTTCAAGAGCCTTGATTTCCTTTTTGCCAACAAGGGCGAAATCGAACTTGCGAATGTCGATGATTCAGCGGAAGACGGCAAGGCGCTCCTGACATCCTTTAAAAACATTCTCGCACGTGCCGGCCGCGCTGAAGCGACGAAGATCGAGCTTGCCGATGTGACGGGCACAACGGATATTTTCAATGGCCAGCCGTTCAACGGTGATGGAATCGTGACGCCGAAGTCGACGTCGGACGCGGCGGTTTCCGATGCGATCTCGAAGATCCTCGCTACGCAGGGCGGTGTGCCGGATCGTGGCGGAGAGGATGGCATCGACCAGGCGAAGGCGGATGCGTTCTTCGCGGAGGCCAAGGCCTACCTCGCGTGGAAGGCCGAAGAGAAGAAGGTGGCTCCTCCCGGTGCGGCAACGGCCGAGGCCTATGCGGCTTTCACGGCGGTGGAGGCGACGATCGACAAGTACTTTACGCCGCCGGAAGATTTGCCGCTCGTGGCGGACGATCCCACGCCGAGCCTGCCGCTCACGGCGGGCGTGAACCCGCTTTGGCTCGGGAAGTTCCGTACGTTCGCGAAGGCCGCAGCTCCGATCCTGGGCGTGGCGGAGATGACGGAAATCTCCCGCGATGAGTGGGAGACGGTGAAGGCGAAGCTCGCGCCGTATGGGGCGTGGCTTGCGGCGAAGGCCGGCGCTTCCGTGGCCGACGTGGGCGATGACGCGCTTGCGGCGCTTGTGAAGGACGGCAAGTTCCAGGCGAAGGTCAACGATCTCATCCAGAAGGATCAGGCGCTTGCGGATGAATATGCGCGCCTTGTGGATTGCGAGCGGGCGCTTCTCTTTGCCGCGCATCTCGCGCAATGGCTCTGCAACTACGTGAACCAGGCGAACCTCTATAATCCTGACAGCGAGAGCGTGTTCCGTACGGGGCGTCTCATCGTCGATGGCCGCGAGTGCCGCCTCTGCTTCCATGTGGCGGATGAAGCCGCGCATGTGGCGCTTGCCGAGAAGAGCAAGTGCTGCCTCCTCTACATGAAGCTCTCGCGCAAGGGGACGGGGGAGACGCGCGAAATCTGCGCGGTCGTCACGGCGGGATCCACGGCCTCGCTCTATGCGGGCCGCAATGGCCTCTTCTACGATTGCGAAGGCAAGGACTGGGATGCCGTCGTCTCGAAGGTCGTGGAAGCGCAGGTGTCGCTGCGCGAAGCCTTCTGGGCGCCGTGGGCGAAGATCGCCGGCACGATCTCCGAACAGTGCAAGAAGTTCCTTTCGGACAAGCAGGATGCGGCCGTGACGAAGGTCGGGACCACGCTGACCGAAGCCGTTTCGGCGCCGCCCCCCGCTCCGGCGGCGGCACCGGCGGCGCCCAATGGCGCGGCCATCGCCTCGACCGTGGCGGCGCTCGGCGTGGGCGTGGGCATGGCGGGCGCCGCGTGTGCGGGCCTCGTGGGGCTTGTGGCGGGCTTGCCGACATGGAAGGTGATTGCGGGCGTCTTTGCGATTATCCTCATCGTGTCGCTGCCGAGCGTGATTCTCGCGTGGTTCAAGCTCCGTGCGCGTGACCTCGGCGCGATCTTGAATGCCTGCGGCTGGGCGGTGAACCGCCCGCTCACGTTCTCGCTCGGCCTGGCGAGCACGTTCACGCGCCCGGCGGCGATGCCGCTTGGGGCGGCTGTGGCGCGCGATCCCTATGCCTCGCACGGCGTATTGAAGACGTTCCTCGCCCTCATCCTCCTCGCGGCGATCGCGGCGGGCGTGTGCTGGAAGCTGGGCTACTGCCCTTTTGGGGGAAGCAGGAAGGGCTGCCCCCCGGAAAAACCGGCGGCGGCCGAAGCGGCGAAGCCCGCGCCGGCGCCCGCGACAGCTCCGGCCGAGGGGGCGAAGAAGTGAACGCGGCGCCGCGCAATGCGAACTGTGCCGACCTGAACCGCCGCTATGGCGCGCCGGGCCGGATCGTGTTCCGCCCTTCGGCGCACGATGCGCCGATTGCGGTGCTCGCGAACCAGTACGGGAGCGCCGAGATTTCGCTTCTCGGCGCGCAGACGATTTCGTATCGGCCGACGGGCAACATGCCCGTTCTCTATCTGCCCCATCCCTACGATTCGATTCCGGCGGGCCATGAAATCCACGGCGGCATTCCCGTGTGCTGGCCGTGGTTTGCGGGGAACGGCCCGAAGGGCGCGAAGATGCACGGCCTTGCGCGCTACGGGCGGTGGCGCGTGAAGGGGAGCGAATATTCCGAAGACGTGACGGAGCTCACGCTCGCCTTTGCGAGCGACGACGAGACGCGCGCCGTTTGGCCGCATGATTTCGAGCTCGAGCTCAAGATTTCCGTCTCGATGAAGCTCACGCTCTCTCTGCATGCCACGAATACGGGCAAGGACGCCTTTGACGTCACGGAAGGGTTCCACCCCTACTTCCTCGTGTGCGAACGCGACCGGGCGGAAGTGCTGGGCGTGGATGGCTGCACGTTCACCGATACGAACGAGCCGGAGAAGCTCGGGCGCGTGTGGACGGGCGGCTACAATGTCACGGTGGGCGGCAGCAAGATCTACGATGTCACGAAGTATGAATACGTGCTCATGGATCACGCGCTCGACCGTGCCATCGCGATCGTCTCGCGCGGGAACCGCCGGCTCGTCGTGTGGAATCCGGGCGAAGAGAGCGCGGGAGAGGTGGCGAAATTCGGCGAGGACGGGTGGCGGAAGTTCGTGTGCGTGGAGCCGTGCTCGACGCCGCGCGACGTCGCCCACACGCTCAAGCCGGGCGAAAGCCACGATCTCCTCATGGCCATCCAGTCCGTTCCGAACGACGGTAGCGTCAAGCCTCGCCACGAATAGCGTTCGCGTGGCGGGGGGCTCGATGCCCGGCGGTGGAGCCGGGCATCGAGCCCCCCGAATAAAAAATCCATTTTACCCCTTGCGTCCGGAGAGCGAATATGATATACTATGTCTCGTTTTCCGCAAGGGAACGGGCGCCTAGCTCAGTTGGTTAGAGCACTACCTTCACACGGTAGGGGTCACTGGTCCGAGTCCAGTGGCGCCCACCATTCCAAGCGGATGGAAATTCACCACGGAGCGTAGCGCAGTCTGGTAGCGCGTTTGGTTCGGGACCAAAAGGCCGAGGGTTCAAATCCCTCCGCTCCGACCAATCCTAAAAGAGAAGCACCTGTTCGAAGGTGCTTTTTTTCGTTTAAGGGAGTTGTGATGAAGAAAAATCTGTTGGCGGGCCTGTTGGGTCTCGTTTGCGCGGTTGCGGGAGCGGGGATTTTCGAGGATTTTGAACGGGGTGCCATGGGCGGCACGGCGATTGGAGAAGCGCGTGTGCCGGTTGATTATACGGCGCGGTGCATGCGGCTTTCCGCGCGCGGGCTTGCGGCGGCGGTGCCGATTCAAGCAGCACACCTGAAGCATTTTACCTTTGCCGAACTCTCGCCGATCGATGCGCGGGGGCTTTTCGTGGCCGAAGGCGAACGTGACGGCGTGCGGTATTTGCTCATTCGCTGCGCACAGCCGCGGCGCATGACGGAATTCGTGGTGGTGCCGGGGGCGGGGTATCCGGCGGAGGCCGCCGAACTCTGGGATCCGCGCCAAGGTACGCGGGAGCGGCCGATCGTGGAAAAAGGGAGGATCCGCTTGCGGGTTGAGCCGTGTGCGTCGTTCTTCCTCGTGTGGCCGCAAACGGCGGGCGTGGTGGCGCCGCGCGTGGAGGAGCCCGTGGGGCGCAGGGTGGCGGCGCGAGTTCTCCGGCAGAAGGGGGAGCCGGCCGCGACGCGCCTTGAGTTCGATCTTGGGCTTGTAAAGCCAACGGGGCGGCTCTTCTTCGTGTGCGACCGGCTGGAGAAGGGAGCCCTTGCGGCGCTTGAAATCAACGGCGCGTATGCGGGCGGGTTTCAGCAAGGGCCCTACCGCATGGATGTGACGCGCTTCGTGAAGGCGGGGGAAAATACACTCGTCGTTTCGCGGGGCGTTGAAAATCCGCGCCTCGTGTGGATGGCGCCTGCGGCGGGCCCCTACGATTTGCGGTGCGAATACCAAACGGCGCCGCTTGGCGTGGTGAAGCCGCGCTTCTTCTGGAAGTACGCGGGGGCGAAGCCGTCGGCGTGGACGTTCGCGGTGGCGACGGCGCCGGAGCGCCTCGCGGCGGGCGACGTGTGGCGCGGTGAAGTGAAAGACCATCTCTATGTGGAACCGTCTTTGAACCTGACGCCATGGACGCGCTACTGGTGGCGTGTGGAAGGGGACGGCGCGGCGGCCGAGGGTACGTTCGTGAGCGGCAGTGAATCGTGGACGAAGCCGTTTTTCAAGCGGTCGTGGAAAGGCGAGCCGGCCGAATACTGGCGCGCGCGCAAGCAGGTGGAGCTCCACGGGGCGAAGCGCGTCATTCTCGCCGTGACCTCGCGCGGCTGCCACAAGCTGTTCGTGAACGGCCGCCCCGCGAGCGAGGGGTTCGGCCCCAACCGCAGCCATATCGAAGACGGCATCCTTCTCGCGGAAACCTACGATATCACGCCGCTCGTGCGGGAGGGCCGAAACGATTTCGAGCTTTTGATGGGCGACGGCTGGGCGCGCTTCAAAACCTGCGCCAAGGAATCGTGCGTTGCGATCGATGGGCGGGCGGAAACGGCGCTCGGCACGGTGGTGATCGATTCCGCCACGCCCTGGCTCGTTTCGCGCACGGGCACTTCGACCATCGGCCCGTGGGGGTGGAGTTTCGGCGGCGAGCATTTGCGCGATGTGCCGCTCAACGCGGGCGAAGTGCCGGGAACGCCCGTTGCGGAAACGTTTTCGATTTCCTGCGATGTTGCCGACCGCGACGCCCTCGTGAAGGAGATTCGCCCGGTCTCCATCGAACCGTCGGACGAAACGGGCGAATGGCGCATCGACATGGGCGAAGCGTTCACGGGATTCCTGCGCTTGCGCTTGAAGGGCGAGAAGGGAACGGTGGCGAAGCTTACGGCCTCTGACCAGCTCGTTGTCAAGTGCGCCTTCAAGCAGGAATACGAATATGAATTCTGCGGCGGAGAGGGCGTCTTTGAGAACCGGCTCAACTGGCTTGCGGGGCGCTACTTCTATCTGCGGGGCTGTGCGCGGCCGGGCCTGGACGACGTGACGGGCCTTTCGATCGGGTGCGTGGCGCGCCGAACGGGCGATTTTACGGGTGACCGCGATCTTGAACAGGTGCTCAAACTCGATACGGATACGTTCATTGCTACGACTCTTGCGGGAGTGACGATGGACTGCCCTCACCGCGAACGCCTCGGTTACGGCGAGGCGAGCCTTTCGAGCATGTGGGGCGACGGGCTCCCCTACTTCGATAGCGCGGCCTACTACGCGGCCTATCTGCTCAAGTGGGCGTCGAGCCAGGAGCCGGATGGCCACATTCCGCATGTGTCGCCGGACTATCGTGGCGGCGGCGGTACGTTCTGGGGCAACTTCCCGATTTACGCCTTTACCGATTTTACGCGCCTCTATCCCGATCGGCGTCTGCGCGCGGTGCTCACGCCCGTCATCGAGAAGTGGCTCGACTATCTTGACCGCCAGACGGAGAACGGCATCCTCCGGAAATACGAAGACGGCAAGTACGGTTGCCTGGGCGACTGGGCGTTCCCCGATGGTAAAATCCGCGACTGGGGCGAGACCTCGGCGGCGCGCTACTTCAACTGCTGCGCCTACGCCTGGGCGATTCGTCAGGCGCTTGATCTCGAGGGCGTGATCACATCGCCGCTTCGGCGCGCGCAACTCGAAGCGCGCCTCGCCGTGGTACAGCAGGCGATCGACCGCGACTATTATCGCAACGGCCTCTACCTCTCCGAAGATGCGCGCTATCAGGTGATGGGCCTCGTGAGCGGCGCGGCGGCGCGGGCGGGCCATGCGGCGGAAACCGAACGCGCGTTTCTCGACATCGTCGAATGGAAGGGCTACGTGGATGGCGGGAGCCCGAGCTTCACGACGATGCTGCGCATGCTCTGTACCACACCGCGTGGACGCGAACTCGCCCTCCGTGCCCTTCGGCGCCACGCCTTTCCGGGGTATCTGTTCTTCGCCGACGAAGGCTACAACACGCTGCCTGAATATTGGGCATACGGCCGAAAGTCCATCGGCAGCATGATCCACACATGTTTCACGGGCGCGGCGGGCACGCTCATGTATGGCCTTGCGGGCTTCGACGTGAAGGGGAACACCGTCACGGTGGCGCCGTTCCTCTCGCCGGCTCTCCCGAATTTCGCGGCACATACGGAAACGCTCTATGGCACCTTGGCGATCAAGGTGGAATCGGTACGTGGCCGGAAGGTCGTGTGGGTGACGTGCCCCGCAGGCTGCCGCGGAACATTCGTGGGCCGTGACCGCCAGCCGCTCGCCGAAGGCCTCAATCGCTTCGTGTGCGACTAACCTTCATATTTGACGGTGGAAACGGATTTTGATACACTATTGGCAACTTGCCTTGGGCGGATGTCTCGGGGAGATCAACATGAAAGGTTGTAACATGATGATGAAAAAAGTATTTGGTTTGGCTCTGGCCGTTTGTTGGGCGGCCGGATTCGCGTTCGCCGCAGCTCCGGCTTCGGCCGTGTGGATCGGTGCGGGCGATCGTTCACGCGTGAGCGACCCGGCGAACTGGCGGTGCGTGGACGCGGGCGGAAACGAGCTCCCCGGGGCGATTCCCGCGGCGTCGACGACCACCGTCACCGTGACGGGCGACACCTCGTTCAACTGCCCGGTGGGCCAAACGCCGATCTGGAAGACGCTCACGGTGAGCGGCACGGTAGTCCTCACGGCGGACTGCGACTGGCGCGGCATGGGGAACATCTTCGGCGGTTATGTCGCTGCGAATACGACAATCAATCTGAAGGGGCACGAACTCTTCGTCGTCGTGCCGAACGGAGGTACCAACAAGCGTATCACGGTGACTGACGATTCGCCGCAGGGGGCGGGCGGCCGCTTCCACATCGATGTCGCCGAGGGCGCGAAGTTCAGTAACACGAGTGGCTGGAATGGAACCAATACGTTCTATTTCAAAGGAACCATGGAACTCGTCAAGGACGGCAAGGGGACCTATAACCCGGCCTACGCGAATGGCGCGACCGGTTTCCTCTACTATACCTACACGGGCGGCACTACGATTCATGAAGGTCTTGTGGAGATGACCAATGATGCCGAGGGTACGAACAACGAAGACTACTATGCGCAGAAGAAGGAGAAGCGCCCCGTCTTCGGCGACTATCGCAACGTCAAGCCGTTCATCCGCATCGATTCCGGCGCGACGATCGACTACAAGGGCGTCTACGACATTTCGTACTATCAAACCTATATGAACGGCGGCACGATCAAGAATACGCGTAAGCCGGCCACGCTGTATTATGGGGCGTTCGGCAACCTCATCTTCGAGGCCGATTCGTATCTGGACATCGCGCGTACCGCGCAGCAGGGTGGCTACTTCCATCTGAACGGCCATACGCTGAACGTGAACATCGCGGCGAACCAGGACTGGTGCTGCCTCAACGGATCGGGCACGAACGGCACGATCGTCATTCGCGGCGAAGGCGTGTTCCACAGCTATTACACGGCGATCGTCGCGCCAACGGTGACGTTCGACATCGGAACTGCGGCCAACCTCGAGCAGACGATGACGGTGCAGAACTACATCGCCAGCTATGAGGGATCGAATACCGTCGTCAACGCCGCGCTTAACGTCGTTGACACCTTCAAGCCGATGACGACGAACTTCTATCCGTGTACGATGCTGGATGGTTCGCGGATCGACCTCTCGGGCGTGACGGGGGTATGGAATTTGGATGGTGCCTTTGGTGCGATCAAGTTCGCGCCAAACGCGGTCGTGACGGTTGACGTGGGCGCGCGTACGCTTCAGCGGAACGAGCAGGTGCTCAAGTGGACGACGTATCCGCTCGGTGCCTCGTTCCGGATCGTGGGGGCGGCGATTGCCACGAATCTTTCGCCGCGCATGGAAATGGACGGGCTCTACTATGACCTTGGCGATGCGGGCGACGTGGGCGTGGCGCATTGGACGGGTGCGGGCCGACGGAACGATTTCAAGGATCCTGCGAACTGGGTGTGCACGAACGCGGCGGGGGTGGCGCTCTCGGATGCGGTGCCGGACAAGCGCACGAGCGTCTATTTCCACAGCCCGTTCAATTTCGACATCACGAACGCGGCTTTTCTCGCCACCTATCAGGCCGTCAGCTTCGACCGCGAGATGGTCCTCTCGGGCGACTGCGACTGGAGCGGCTGCACGGTGAACGAGTTCTTCCTTGATCAGGCGTCGATCGACCTCGCCGGGCACACGCTGCGCCTTACGGGTGTGAATGGCGATTCGACCTGTACGTTCACGGTGACGAACTCGGTTGAGGAAACGCTCGGCTCGTTCGTCTTCGACGTGCCGGCCGAGACGACGTGCCTCAACTCTACGATTCTCTTTCAGGGAGCCGTCACGGTGGTGAAGGACGGCCCAGGCACGTTCCAGCCGCATCGTTACAGCCAGACCTACACGGGCGGTACGCATATCGCGGCTGGTACGTTGAAGCTTTACAAGGCCGCGACGGGCGACTATTCGCCGAACAAGACGAACTTCCCGCGGCCGCTCGGCGTACCGACGTCGGCTATGGCCAGCAATGCGGTCGTGACCGTCGATGCGGGGGCGACATACGACATCAACGGCCTCTACGATTGTTGCATTTATTCAGTCGTAATGAATGGCGGCACGCTCACGAACGCCGGCGATCAGCCGCAGTATACCTACGGCGGTTTGGGGGCGTTGACGTTGCAGCAGGATTCGACCATCGTGTGCGACCATTCGACGGTTTTCACCCAGGCGGGTAGTTGGTGGAATCTGAACGGCCATACGCTTTTCATTGAAACTTCCAATGGTTCCCATCTCTATCGAAATGGCGTCTCGGCCACGAACGGCACGATTGTCGTGACGGGCGATGGCGTCTTCGACGTAAACTCCAACGCCTTCAACGCCCCGGGCGTGACGCTCGACAGTGCGTCCTATATCTACATGAACGGTCTCATCACGGTGGACACCTACGTTTCGCACTACACGGGGACGTCCCTGGGGGGAAGCCAGCGCATCGAGGTGACGAAGTCGTTCAAGCCGGTGACGGATGCCTTCTCCACGGTGGCGCTCCGCGAAGGGGCGGCGATCGACGTTTCGGAACGCACGAATGCGTTCAACGTGGTCGGCTTGAACAACGGCCAGGTCGTCTACCCGGCGGATACGAAGAACATCGTCATCGATGTGGGAAGCCGCGTCCTCAAGCCGGAAGAACAGCTTGTCGCCTGGGCGGCGATTCCCGAAGGCATCACCTTCACCCTGCGGGGCGAGAACCTTCAGGCGACAGATGGCATCTTCGTGGTGGAGAACGGCATTTTCTTCAATCTCTCCACGCAGTCGCGCACGGTCATGCGCGCGCGCTGGACGGGCGCTGCGAATGACGACGACTTCACGAATCCGGCGAACTGGTCGTGCCAGAACGCCTTCCGCCAGACCGTGACGGGCGGCGTTCCGGCCGACTGTACGTTCGTGACCATCAACGGGCCGTGTGCGCTCGATCTGCCGCCCGAGGCGGAGAGGCCCTTCCCCTGTCAGAAGCTGTCCATTGAAAGCTGCTCGCTGACGAAGGACTGCGACTGGCGCGGTCTTGGCACGTTCAATGCGTTCATCGCGGCGAATGCGACCATCGATCTGCGCGGCCACAAGCTCACCGTGAGCGCGCCGAACGCGACGGTGGCGACTGCGATCACGTTCACCGATACGACCTCGAATGCCGATGCCCCCGGCGAATTCCATTGCGAAGTCGCAAGCGGCACGTTCACGAATACGGGCGTGGGCTTTACCGGCAATCTCCGTTTCGTGAAGGAAGGCGAGGGCGCGTATGTGCCAAGCAAGATCAACCAGCCCTACACCGGCGGCAACGAGATCGTGGCGGGCCAGATTAAGATCAACAACCCGGATGCTGCCGGCAAGTCGACGTATGCGATGGGGCAGACGAAGGGTAAGAATCCGCTGGGCGCCTACAACGCCAAGCCCATCGTCATCAATACCAACGCGGTCTACGACATCAACGGCATCTACGACTCGGCCAACACGCCGGTGGAGCTCGCGGGCGGCACGCTGAAGAACACCAAGGCCATCGTCTATCATTCGGACTGGGGCGCCATGAACAATGTCACGGTGACGGTGGGCGGTTCGACCTTCGACGTGGCGGCGGACACCGAGATCAACGGCTCGAACTTCGACCTTGGCGGCCATGAGCTGAATGTCAAGATCAATGGCACCCTCTTCATGCGCGGCGGCATGCGGAACGGAACGCTCAAGATTCTGAACGGCGGCTGGGCGAAATCGTGCGACAGCTTTGACGCGCGCACGGTCACGTTCGACGTCAATTGCGCGTTGGATGTTGCTGGCACGCTGAGCGTTTCCAATTACGTTGCGCGCTACAACGCCAACTACAACAAGGGTTCGGCGGAAATGGCCGTTTGGGGAACGTTCACGCCGATTTCGACGAAGTTCTACGGCTGCACGCTCCAGAACGGTTCGACGCTGAATCTCGCAGACAAGACGGGCGTGTGGAATGTGAAGGCGGACTTCCCGGAGGGTAATGACCAGTGTACCGGCCTTGATACCGTGACCTTCGCGGAGAACGCGACGATCAACATCGACCTCGGCGAACGCGAGTTGGAGATGACGGATGGACAGGCGCAGATCATCGCCTGGACGACGCAGCCGGATTCGACGGTGACGTTCAAGTCGGACAGCAAGGCGCTCGCGAACAATCGCCGGTTCTCCGTGAAGGCCGATGGCCTCTATGTGATGCGCAAGTCGATCACCATCTTCTTCCGTTGATGAAACGCCTGTGGCTCATCGGGGTGTTATGCGGCGTGACGGGCGGGGCCTGCGCGGAGACGGATTTCTCCGCACGGTTCGACGCCTACGCGCCGCAGGAGGCGCTCACCTCGAAGGGCGCAGACGGCGGCACGTGGCGTCTCGCATCCGGCACCTGCGCCGCGCGGGCGGATGCGTCGCGTGCCGCGATGGCGCTTGACGGCCGGGCGGAGTTCACGGCGACGGGTACTGCGACGGGGAATGCCGAGCAGATCGACGTGTCCTTCCTCGTGGACGAGCTCGAGCTTGGTACGCCCGCGCCGGCCGAAGGCCTGGGCGGATTCTCGGCGGGCCGTTCGCGCGAGGCGGCGGGCTACTACGGCTGGGGGGACGGGCGGTGGAACTTCCTCACGGCCAACGGGTGTACGCCGATGATCGGCGCATGGGTCGAGGCGCGCCTTGAAACGAAGATGATCGAGAACTTCCGTTTTCTCAGCTATCTCGTCAAGGCGGCAGATGGCGCGTATGTGCGGTGTGCCGACGCGACGGGACGCACCTGGTTCCAGGCGGGGCCGGCGGCCGCGAAGCGCGGCGTCTCGTTTTCGGGGTGTGGCGCGTTTGCGGAATTGTCCGGTCGGGCGGCGCAGGCGGCTCTTGGGCCCATCTACTATTGGACGGGCGGTAAGGCGGGCGACTGGAACGATCCGGCGAATTGGACCTCGAATGGCGTTGCGGGCGCGGGCGTGCCCGGCGTGGGGAGCTACGCCTTTGTCACGAATGCGGTGGCGGCGCTCACGAACGGGAACGAATCGGCGTCCGTGACGTTCCTCGCCGTTGCCGACGGGTATGATCTGATCGGCGCGGCGTTCGAGACGTCGATCGACCTGGAGGTGAATCGGGTGCGCGTGGGGAAGGCGCTCGCGCCCGAGATTCCGTCCTTCTTCGGCGCAACGCCCGTCTACGACTACACCTGGGAACGTGCCGCCTACGGGAAGGGGACGTTCAAGGCCTTTTCGCACGAATCATCTTGGACGCCGACCGCAGACGACTACTGCCAGTGGATTCGCTTTACGGCGTCGCGGCAGGGGACGGCGCGTTTCTCGCGCACCTTCTATTGCTCGAAGCTGCCCGTGTGCTATCTGACGACCGACGACGGCAAGACGCCTTCCGCCTCGAAGGAGGAACACGCGGGTACCCTCTTCGTGCAGGGCAACGACGAATTCAAGAAGCAGTACGACGGCGCGATGACGATCAACGTGCGCGGCAATTCCTCGAAGAACTACGCGAAGAAGCCCTACAAGATCAAGCTCGCGGAAAAGGCGAAGATGTTCGATCTAGGCGAGAAGAAGAGCAAGCATTGGGTGCTCCTTGCGAATTACAACGACTTGTCGCAGACGCGCAACAAGCTGCCCTACGATTTCGCGAACGAGGTGGGGGGGACCTTCGGCATGCATTCGACGTTCGTCGACTGTGTGCTCAACGGCAAGGTGATCGGCGTCTACCAGTTCTGCGAGCATATCCGCGTGGCCGAGGACCGCGTAAACATCTACGACTGGGAAGACCACGCCGAAGAGTATGGCGCGACGGAAACGAACTTTGCACCGATCGATACGCTCCTCGCCGCCGATCCGAACGCCGTGGATATTACGGGCGGCTACCTTTTCGAATTTTCCACGGAGGCGGACGAGGTGACGAAGTTCGATATCGCCGCCGGTTCCCTTACGATGCATGCGATGGCGAGTCGCCCCGAGTATTTGAAGACGTCCGCGTGCATGCTCGCGTGGAGCAAGAATTTCCTCCAGGACTATTTCTCCGCCATTACATCCTGGGACGGCTGCACGGCGCGGGGGCGCCCCTGGAGCGAGCTTTGCGACGTCGATTCGATGGTGGGCTTCTTCCTCGTGAACGAATTGTTCGACAACGGCGACATGGGCCAGAAGAGCCGTTACGCCGCCATTGATCGGGGCGGGAAGCTCGTGTGGGGCCCGGTGTGGGACTACGACTGGGGCTCCGCCTCGATTACGGTGGACAACACGCCCGAACGGTGGCGCAGCGCGGGCGGGGGCGAAGCGAACATGAACCGCGAGTGGACGACGGATCCGTGGTTCTGCCTGAAGGCCTACGAAAAGTACTGGGAGATTCGCGGCCGTTATGCAGCCACCTACGCGCCGGGCGGGGCGTTCGATCAAGTGCTTGATACCGTGCGCGAGTCGATGGCGGTGGACGAAAAGCTCTGGGCGACACGAAAGGACAAATCGGGCACCGTGCGCACATTTGCGGGCGATGCCGCGATTCTCCGTACGTTCCACCAAAAGCGCCTTGCGTGGATGGACCGCCAGTTCGCCGACGTACCCACTCTCATGGCGTCGCTGAAGAATGCTTCGCAAACGCACGCCTACGTGCCGGACGCGCGCGAGATCGTGCCGCGGGTGGAGAGCGGCCGGCTCGTCTTCGATGCGTCGTTCATCTGGGCGCATTGGGTGAAGGTGATTCTGAACGGCCAGGTGATCGGCACGTTCATCGTGAAAGACGGCCAAATCGCCGGGCGCCTCCCGGCTGCGGCCTGCGTCGTCGGCAAGAACCATCGCAATTGCCTCGCGTTCATCGCCTCTAATCGCGCAGGTTCGGTCATTGCGCGAAACTACGCGCTTTTCAACTTTGTGCCGAAAGGTTTTGTACTTGTGATCAAGTGATCAAAAAGGAGTTCATATTATGATGATGAAAATAGTTCAACGTGCGCTTGTGGTGGGCGCGATTGTTTCGGCCTTCACGGTCGAGGCGCGGCAGATGCTCTACTGCTATGATTTTGAAACGGTGCGCAATGCGTCAGGACTGGGCATTTATACGGAGAACTGCAACAAGGGAACGGGCGCTTTGGTGCTGCAACGGAAGGAAAGTTACGCCAACTGGATGTCGGGTGGCGCGTTCGGAAGCGCCTACGGGCTCTTTTCCAAAACCAAGACCTCGGCGCTCTGGCTTGGCGATGGCAGCAACAGCATTGGTTGCTCGGGCCTTTCCGGTTTCACGCTGTCGTTCTGGGTCAATGCGCCTGCAGCGACGACTGCCTGGACGGACTTTTTAGGTTTTCGATTTGGCGGCACGGATGTCCGTTTCGAGTATGTGAACGCCAACCGTGATTTCACGACCTATTACGGTACCAGCAAGACGGCATCGGTCTGCTGCTATTATCCAGTGGGAACCAACATCACCGGAGATGCGGTTGGAATTTTGCCGGCCAATGTATGGAAGCATTTTTGCCTGGTGTGGAATTTCAACGCCGTGGGAATCGACGTTTATGTGGATGGTGTGTTGCAGGGAAGTGTCAAAATCGGCACGTGGAATTGCGGACATGCGCTGCAGCAACTTCATCTTGGCTCGTGGGTTCGCCATTATGGGAACGACCGTCAGGGCATTGCAAACACCGGCCTTGACGACGTCGCGCTCTTCGACTTTTCGGCAACGCCCGAGCAGGTCCAGTGGCTCGCCCACCATGCGCCCGCGCTGCCGCCGGAAGGCCCGGGGCGCGACATGCCCTATCGCTTCAGCTTCGACCGTGTCGGCGATGCGGCGGGGGGCATCTATTTGGAAAGCTACGGCTCGGGTCAGCTACCGGTATCCGAGAACGGAACTGGCTATCGCAACTGGACGACGGACGCGAATGGCGGCGCATTTGGAACGGCGCATGCCTACAATTTGAAGTATGTGAAAAACGCCTGCAATTCCGTTGGCGTTGTCGGTTCCGGAGCACGGGGCCTCGGCGCTTCGATCGGTACGGGGTTCACATTCTCGATTTGGGCAAAGGGCCTCACGCCCTACCAGGCGTGGAGCGACTTCTTCGGTTTCAGTGTGGGCAACCGCCATTTGCGCGGTGAATGGACGTCTAAGACGAGTCCCACTTTTACCTTTTACGGCAATGGCGGTGCGCAAGGTACTGAACAGACGTTGACCCAAAATGAATGGAACAACATCTGCATGGTCTGGAATGCGGCGGCGAATCGCTTCGACGTCTATGTCAATGGCACGCTCTCGCCCCTCACGTGGGTCTACTCGTCCACACCGCTCGAATCGGAAGTGTTCAACCGGGTGGAAATCGGTGCGGTTGTCATGAATGAAAACGGGGCCTGGCGGGGGAACAATACGGGAAACAACCTCCCCGTCGACGAGGCGGCGATCTTCAACTATTCGTTCTCGCCGGAGGAAGTCGCCGAGATGATTCTCACGCCGCCCGTACTGCCGGCCTTCTCGCAGACGAACCTCGTGCGGACGGTGGGTGCGGATGCCGTGTGGCAGGGTTTCACGGCCGGTTGGACGATTGGCGACTCGTCGCGCCGCATCACCTGGCCCGCCTGGGAAGATCTGCAGGTGGAGGCCGCCGTGACGGTGGCGGGCGAAAACCTCACGCTCACGAACGATTCGTTCGTCACCTGCCGCACGTTGTCGTTTGCGAACGGCGGGGAGGCGGCCACCGTGCGCCTCGCGATCCCCAACTCGCCGGGCGCGCAGTTCAAGCCGCAAGCGCTCGCGCTCGACGATGGCGTGGAACTCGTCCTGCCGTTCGGCGACAGCTGTTCGGGCACCGTGACGCTTGGCGCGAAAGCGAAGCTCGTCTTTGATGCGGCGGCGTATGCCGGGGTGACGACGGCGTTCACGGCAGAGCGTTTCGTGTTGCCGGAAGGGGAGACGGATGTTCTTGCCCACACGGCGCTCGTGAATGGCGAGAATCTGGAACTCGTCCTCTCGTCGGACGGGAAGCAGATCCTCGTGCAGCCGGTCGCCACCGTGCCGGCGACGGCGGAGTGGACGAATGCGCTTGAGGATCGGGATCTCGCGAAATCCGCCAACTGGACTTGCCGCAATGCGGCCGGGGAGGTCCTCGAAGGGGCGCTCCCGACGGCGCGTACGGTCGTGCAGCTCTCCGGCTCGACGAGTCTTTCGGTGCCGCCCGCGGCGGAGTTCGTCTGTGCGCGGGTGGCGATCACGGGCAATGTGACCCTTGCGGAAGATTGCGATTGGCGGGGCCTTGGCACGATTGTCATCCCCTATGGTTTGACGGTGGACGTAGACGGCCACACGCTCACGGTTGCGAGCATTGCTGCCGATCAACACGGTTGGACGCCCGGCACGGTGACGACGGGCATCGAAGGGGGCGTACTCGCCGTGGCGCCGGAAGCCGGGCAAACGGCCACGCTCGACATCGTGCGCCTGACGGGCGGCTTGAAACTTGTGAAGCGCGGGGCGGGCTCGCTCGTGCTCGCTGCGAAAAACCAGACCTACACGGGTGGTACCGAGGTTGAAGAAGGCACGCTTGTCTACGGCACGGACTCCTTCCCGGCGGGTCCGCTCAACGCGTCCGTCAAAGTCGATGCGGGCGCGACGCTCGACATGAACGGCCTGATCAATGGTTCGCAGTGCATCTACGCCTATGACCTCGCGGGAACGGTGCGCCAGTATTCGACGGGCAACGGCTACAGCGACGCCTATCGGTGTTTCGGCGACATCACGCTCTCGGGCGATGCGACGATCGTCGGGCGGGGCTTCTTCTTTGCCAATCCCACGAAGACGCCCGGTTTCATCACCTTCAACGGCCACAAGCTCACGCTTGACCTCACGGATAGCGAGGGAAATGCCGGTTACAGCGCCTTCGGCGCGTGGCGCGACGAGGCGGTCGGTGGCACGATCGAGGTTGTGCATGGTCAGTTTGAAGCTGTTCTTGGCTATGGTTGCCTGCGGACGCGCCTGGTGATGTGTGAAGGAGCGGAATTCAAAATCAAGGGGAGTTTTGATGTGGGTGGACTTGTGTTTGAGAGCTCTTCCTGGATATCGAACGCAGGAACGCCCATCCTGCAGGTCTTTGGCATGTACAAGGCCGGCGAGATGCGCCCGCCGCTTCGGTTGCAGGACGGCGCGGGAATCGATTTGGGCGCGGTGGAGGGCGTATGGTCGGTCGATGGCCTTGCCCCCACGGGCCTTTTGGGTGGTACGCACGGTTATACGGAGCCGGGCCTCGTCTCGTTTGCCGACGGTGCAACGATTGCAATCGACCTGGGTGAGCGCAAATCGACGGGGCTTGTGGTCTCCTGGACAACGCCCCCGGCGAATCTTAAATCGCTCAAGTTCGTCGCAGCTCCCGGGCAGCGTTTTTCGGTTTCGGCCGATGAAAAGGGCATCTCCGTTCGCCGCGGCTTCTTCGTGATCGTGCGGTAGTGTGACGGTTCTTTGAATAGGAAGGTAGGAAGAATGAAAAATCTGATTCGTGGTTTTGCCGCTCTTGCTGCGGGGTGGTGTGTGGCGTCTGCTCAGGCAGGTCTGGTGGCGCGTTGGGATTTTGACGCCTTCGATGCGGAAAATCCGACTTCGGCGGCGATTCTCGCGCCCACGATCGGCTCGCAGCCGGTGGTCGCCTGTACGGGAAATGGATCGTCAACGCCGATTGCGGATGGAACCCTCGGGGCCATCACCGTGGTTGAAGGGGGCCATGCGGGCGATTACGCGCTTTCGATTCCCTCTGGCGCGCATCTGAAGATTCCGTTCCCGTCAGCCGACTGGGCGACCGCCCATACGTGGATGGTGCGCATTTGCTTTTGTTCGCCGGTGGCGTCGGATAAACAGGTGCGTGCGCTGATCCAGCCGGATCTCGCCAATGCCGGCAACACGTTCATCTGGATCGATGCCGGCAACTATATCTACGGCAATGAGAGCATCTTCGGAAACGCGGCCGAAGAAAATAAACTTGGTTCTGGTACACTGGCGACGCGGACGGTGACGACGGGAGCGTGGAGCACCTATGCCCTCTACCTGGCGCCGAATGGGGTGACGACGACCCTGAACGGAGTACGAACGCTCTCGACGTCGAACACATCTGATCGACGCGCGCTCTTCGCGGGCGACGGTTTCCTGCTGTGTGCCGCGAAGGATGCCTCGGACCGGCTTTTACAGGTTTCAGCTGTCGAGCTTTGGGAGGATGTGCCTGTCCACCACATCAACGCGGGTTATCTGGGGAACTCGCCTGTGGCACAGACGTTCGCCGCCGGCACAACCTTGACGGATATACGCGATCTCTACATTTCCGCGCGTCATCTCGGCGGTTGGGCGGGAACGGCGTATGCCGCGTCCCTCTGCGCATTCGACCGCATCGTGACGTCGAATGCAGATGGAACGGTGGGCGATTTGAAGTTCGAAATGCGCACTATCGGCGGCGACCAGGTGACGCGCGCCCATTTTGTCCAGGACGGTACCGACATCAAGGGATCCACCTATCAGATGTGCTATGGCCGGGGATGGCCCAATTGGTATTTCACGGACAACGGCGAAAATATGCCCAACGGCAATTATCAGGCCGCGGTTACGACATATAACGGAGGCGGTTACGCCGCCTACAATCTTTATGCGATCGACCTCCTGCCGTTGACCTCCGACCTCGGTTGGCGTTTCTTCATGGGGTGCGGACATTTCGGTCATCCGATCATCTCGGTTGTCGGCGATCGAACGCTGACCTTTGACTATGCGCCGTCGGTGGATGATCTCACCTTCGACTGCGGTTCCGGTTCGGGCGCGGCATCCGTCACGTTTGCCCTTGGAATAGGCATCGGTAAAAACTTTTCCGCATTGCAGAATCTGAATGTACGTACGGGCGTGACGGTCGTCGTACCAGACGGTTTGCAGATTGCCGGCGTGGCGACCTTTGAGCCGGGCGCCCGTTTGAGCGTGGTGGCCGACACGGCGATTCCGGGCTCGAACGTGCCCGTCTTCACGGCGCCCGGCGGGATTGTCTTCCCGGAGGGCGCGGAACTCGCCGATCTTGTCACAATGCCGGGCTATGAACTTTCTTTCAATGCCGAGCACACGCAGATCCTCGCGACTGGCCAGCAGAACATCCCCGTCACGGCCACGTGGATTGGCAGCGACGTCACGGCGGTTGAAGATTCGGCGAACTGGGACTGCCGGAATATCTTCGGCTCGAAGATTCCCGATATCGTTCCCGACAATCGAACGGTCGTGACGATTGCCGGCGCGACGACGTTCAATGTGCCAACCGGCCATGTGTTCACCTGCCGCTCGATCGCCTTCAATGCGGCATCGCTTGCCGCCGATTGCGATTGGCGAGGGCTCGCCTATCCGCTGAGCGGAACGATTGATTTGAACGGACACCGGTTGCAAGTCGCCAACCTCGCCGGCACGGCGACGATTACGGATTCCATTGAGGATGCTGCCGGCACGTTGGAGCTGGATGTGCCGAACGATGATGAGGTTCAGAACGTAGCGGTGGCGTTGACGGGCCATCTCAGATTCGTGAAGCGGGGCGTGGGGACGCTGACCGCTGCACGTGCCTCGCAGACCTACGACGGCGGAACGGAGATTGTCGAAGGCGCCATCCTCTTGGCTACGGCGGCGTTTCCTCTTGGCCCGCTCAACGCCATGGTCAAGGTTGGCGCGGGGGCGACGCTCGACATGAACGGATGCTATTCGCAGACGCAATGTGTCTACACGTACGACCTTGCGGGAACGGTTCGCCAAAAGGGAGGAAGCTCCAACTATTGGGATGATGGGGCTAAATGCTTTGGCGACATTTCGCTGTCGGGTGACGCCGTGATTGAAGGCAACGGTTTCTTCTTTGCGAATGCGACAAAGACGCCGGGTTTCATTGCGTTCAACGGACATCGGTTGACCATCTCAAAAACAAGTGGATGGACCATCGGTATTGGAGCATGGAGAAACGCGGAAGGGGATGTCGGGGGAACATTCGTCATGGAAGGCCCTGAAGCGTTCGAAACGCTGGTCAAGGACAGTGGAACGATTCTCACGACCTGCCAGTTTACGGGCGGCCATCTCCAATTGAAAAACACGTACGAGGTGGGCGGATTCTCCTACACGCCGCAGGATGCGAACTGCGCCTGGAGTTCCAATACGGGAACGCCGCGGGTCAAGGTGTTTGGAACCTATACGCCCGGGCCTGATCGCCCGCCGCTCATTCTGCAGCATGGTGCGTCGATCGACCTCACCCAGGAGACGGAACCGTTTTCGGTCGACGGCGTGGCGCCGGTCAATGTCAAGGTGGGCGTTAATTCGAATTTTACCGATCCCGGTGCGGTGATGTTCGCCGATGGTGCGACCATCTTCTTGAAGGTGTCGTCCCGCAAAACGGGGAAGGTCCTTTCCTGGACGACTCCCCCCGACAACATCAAGACGGTGCGTTTCACCTGTGGCGATGAACCGCGGTGTTCCGTCTACTGTCAAGATGATGGCGTCTACATCCAACGTGGCATGTGGGTGATCGTGCGGTAATGGCGAAGCGATTCCAGACGCTGTTGCTGGTTGCCGTACTGGCGTTTGCGGGGCGGGGTGAATGGCCTTGGTTCCATGCGTCGTTCGAGGCCTATGCTCCGGGCCAGCCGCTTTCGAATCTGGGGGCGGTAGGGGGCTCGT
>JAZLJP010000015.1:0-3364 GCA_045617985.1 Kiritimatiellia bacterium | reverse complement strand
CCGTCGAGGGGGAGCTCCGAATTGTCGATGAACACGGTCGCGTAGCCGCTGCGGGGCTCGCCGAGCGGATTGAAGAGCGTGAGCGTCGCCTTCTCGCCGCGCGGCAGCTGCGCCTGCAGAAGGCCGTCCGCCGTCTCCTTGAGGAGGCAGGCGTTGCGCTTCGCGGTCCAGGCGTAGGCGGCCTTGTCGCCCCACTGGATCTGCGTGTTCCAGCAGGAGGGATCACGGATGCTCGTGGAGGCGCCGTAGGTGTGTTCCGCGTAGAAGAGCTGGTCCTTCTGAATGGATGCGAGCTGTTCGTCGGTTCCCGCCGGGAGGGGCGTTCCCTGGAGACGCGCCATTGAAAGGAGCGCCGCCGTCTGGGCGAAATCGGCCTGCGTCGTGCGCGATTCAAGCGTCTCGCGCGCCGCCGTGCCAAAGCCGTCCGTCCACCAGTCGGGATACGCCGCGCGCTGCACGGGCACGCCGCCAAGCGCGCCCGTTTTCTTCAAATGGTCGAAGAACGCCGAGGCGGTCGCGTTCACGAGCTTCACCGGCTTCTTCGCGGCATTCCACTTGCGGATGAAGTCGCCCGCCGTCAAGGACGGCGCCGCATTGTCGGTCGCATGCCCGGAATACTGGATGGCCAGCGCGTCAAAGGGATAGCCCTCGGCATCGATGCGACTGAGGAACGCGTTCATCTTGCGTTCAAACTGCCCCATGTCATGGCCGAGAATGCCCCACATGTTCGCCGTCATGTAGTGTTCACCGCGGTAGAACACCACGTCCTGCCCCGACGGCGACTCCCAGCGGAAGACGGTGGGCCGCTTGAACGGAATCACGGCGCGCGACGCGTTCGAACCGGTGCACAGGTATTCGACGCCGAGGTCTTTCAGGTAGTCGGCGAGCACCCACGCAACGCCGTTCACGTCGTTCTGCATCGCCAGGCGCACCGGGATGCCGCGCGCGCGGATGTCGCCCACGGGGCGCAGGAAATACCGCAGCGCAGTCTCATCCGCCACCTCGGCCATGTTGAAGTACATCGCCGTCACTTCGATGCGCCCTTCACGGATGCGCGCAAGAAGTTTCTCCACCTGCTCCTTCGGACGCACCTTCAGGTATTCGGAAACGGTCCATGCCGCCTCGCACGTCCAACGGAACTTCGCCTCGTCGGGATAGTCGTCGGTGAGCGCGCAATACTCGAGCGCGAAGTCGATGTAGCGCAGATGCTCGCCGAGGATCTCCGCCTGCGGCCGCGTGTAGCCGATGTCCGTGTGCGTGTGCTGCACAAGGTAGATCGTCGTGGGCCGCACGGCAAACGCCGCCGCAGCCACCCCCATGCCCATCGCCAATCCCAGAAGCTTCTTCATTGTCGCCGCCTTCCTCACTTTGTAAACCACTTCGCCTTCAAATACGCCTCGACCGACCGCCGCTCCTCCGCCGTCAACACCCGGTTGAAGAGGATCAGCTCGCTCAGGCGTTTCCCGCCGTAACGGCGATGCCCCAGCCGTTCCGCCACGTCGCGGTCTCGCGTGATGCGGCCCGCATAGATCGGCATCGTATTGGAGCCCGCGTTCCACGAATAGATGTGATACCCCTTCTCCGGCATCAGCGTGGTGAGCGGCTTCTCAATCAGCTGGCCGTCGAGCGAGATTTGACACCGGCCCACCACGCCGTGCGCCGCCTCGAAGAAAAACGTCCCCGTCTTGTAACCGCCGTGGAACATGCATTGGCGCGCGTCGCCGAGATAGAAGTTGGAGTCGTCAGTCGGGCGATCCATCTCCATCACGAAGAACGCCTCTTCCACGCGCTGACGCGTGAAGTCCATATCCGAACGCGTGCCAAAGGAATGGAACGAAACGGCCTTCTTGCCCGCAAGCGGCCCCTTCTCGACCGCGATCACCTTCGGCTTCACCGGAAGCGAACGCTTCGCCATGAAATAGCCGGGGCCGCGGTGGTCGTGCCACACGTCGAGCTCCGCGCCCACCGCGCCCGCATCGTTCGCATCGAGCCAGAACATCGCGTCGCGCCCCACCACGGCCGGCGCTGCGGGCGCCGGCACGGCCTTCGCCTGCGGGGCGGGCGCCTCGGCGCCAAAGGCCCCCAGGGCGGCAGCAAAGACGAAAGAGATCAACGGCAAACGGATCGTCAGCATGACCAGTTCCTCACGGTTTCGTACATGGCGATCAGGTTCTCCACCGGCACGCCCTTCTGCACATTGTGGATCGGGTTGAAGATGTAGCCGCCGCCAGGCGCGAAGACGTCGAGGACGTGCTTCACTTCCGCACGGATTTCGTCGGGCGTCGCCTGCGGGAGCGTGTGCTGGGTATCTACGCCCCCGCCCCAGAAGGTGAGCTTCGCGCCGAAGCGCGCCTTCAGGTCTTCGGGGCGCATGTTCACGGCCGATGTCTGCACCGGGTTGAGCACATCGAAGCCCACGTCGATGAAATGCGGGATGAGCGGCTGGATCGAACCGCACGAATGGATGAACGTCTTCCACGTCGTATTCGCGTGGATCCAGTCGTTGACGCGCTTGAGGTAGGGCGCGTAGAGCGAATCGAACGCGCGCGGCGAGATGAACGGGCCGTTCTGCGCGCCGAAATCCGTACCGCTGATGAAAACGACATTCGGCTTGTTCCCCACGGCGTCGTAGATGCGCGGCAGATTCGCAAGCGCGATTTCGCACTGGCGCTCGAACACGGCCCGCACATAGTCCTTGCGCGTGACGGTAGACATGTACCACTCCTCGACGTCGCGAATGCCCTTCGTGCGCCTGAGCGAGGGCCCGGGCACGAATGCGATGTCGCCGAAGGCCGCACCGGGGATCGTGAGCTCGATTGCCTTGTCGGTGTTGTCGTAGACGTCGTCGACGCGCGCCTTGATGCCGGCAAGTTCATCGTCGGTGAGCGGCTTGAACTCCTCCACGTTGTCGGCAGGGTCGAGCTTTTCGTCGTCGATCGGTTCCTGGCGCACGATCGCATCGAAATAGAATCCGCCCTTCGGCATGCGCCCGCTCGGCGGCACGGCACGGTCGCCCTGCGGATACTGGTAGAGGTCGCCCTTCTCGTCGGGCTCGGTGTTGAAAAGCCCCGGCACGAGAACGGGCGTTCCGTCGGGCATCGTCCAGGGTTTCCAATCCGCCGCAGGATAGCCGAAGAGCGTGTAGGGAAGGCCCGTGCCGATCACGTCGCCCCCCACCGCCGCCAGCAGATCGGGCGCGATCTCGCCGAGCATCTGAAAGGGATCGATGACCTTCACGGGCGTTCCCGGCGCGTCGAGCCCAAGCGCCTGACGCAGTTTGTAGACGGTTGAAACCTGCATGCCGCACACGGCACCGCCACCGCCCAAGTCGATCGGCGTTCGGTCGGGCTGGCGATGCGCAAGC
>JAZLJP010000014.1:0-11265 GCA_045617985.1 Kiritimatiellia bacterium | reverse complement strand
AGGTGACGGGACGCGGGTCGAACGTGACCTTGAACGGCTCCAGCTTTCCCTTCGGACCCGCGACGACGGACAGCTTCACGCGGTAGACGCCCTTCTCCTGGTCGATCTTCGACTCGATCTGGTTGTCCCATTCGAGCGACTCGCTGCCGAAGGAGAACCGGTTCTCCTCCGCCATGTTGAAGAAGGCGAGATAGGGCATGTCGCACTGCGGGGCGCTGTCCTTGAAAATCCACCACTTGCGGTCCTGGAACGGCTGTTTGAGGTCAGGCGTCCACATCTGCTGGATGTCGGAGATCGGCACCTCGAAGGAGACCGTCACCGTATTGTCGCCATTGGGGTCGACCGTTTTCGTTTCGCGCGATCCCGCCGCGGGGATCCCAAGCGCAACCGTTGCCGCAAGAAAGAAAGATATCATAAGACCTCCTTTAGAAGATTTCGCATTTCGGCAGTTCGCCGACAATCGGCTTCGCGTAGTCGATGAACGCGGGCGTCACGTCGTGTCCGTTCTTCGCGATGTACTCCTTCGGCACGCTCCGCGTGTACTTCGCCGCGTCGGTGATCGGCAGCCCGAAATAGGTCACGCCGTACTTCTTCGTCTTATCGCGCACGATTCCGACCGTTCCCGAGAATACACCATCCTCCTCCGCCCGACGCAGCGACTCCCACACGGCAATGCAGCCGACGTCGTGCGCCTCCTGCAAGTCGACCTTCGACGCGACGCCCGGAAACGAACGCTGCAGATAGCCGAAGGTATCGGCCCGCACGCGCTTCACACCCGCCTTCTCCTTCACGATGCGCGAGAGGAAGTCGCCCAGCGCGCCCGTTCCGGAGAGCTGGAGGTTGCCGTGGGAATCCTTTTCACCGCCCGCGAACTTCTTCGCGAAGAGTTCGCCGGCGGCATCGCGGATGCCTTCGGAAACGGCGATCACGCAACGGCCGAATTTCTTCATCGCCGCCTGGACGTCCTTGACGAACTTCTCTTCCGTAAACGGCACTTCCGGGAGGTAGATGAGGTGCGGGGCGTCGTCGGGCCGCGTCCGCGCGAGGGCGGAGGCCGCCGTCAGAAAGCCCGCGTCGCGGCCCATGATCACGTCGATCTTCACGCCGCCGAGCGCGCGGTTGTCGAGGTCGTCGCCCATCACGGCCGTCGCCACGAAACGCGCCGCCGAGGCGAACCCCGGCGTATGGTCGCACGAGCGGAGATCGTTGTCGATCGTCTTCGGGATATGCCAGCAAACGAGCGGATAGCCTTCCTTCGCCGCCTCCTCCCCCACGATGCGCGCGGCGTCCGCCGAATCGTTGCCGCCGATGTAGAAGAAGTAACCCACTTCACGCGCCTTGAACGCTTCGAAGATCTTGCGGCAGTCGTCCGCCGTCGGCTTGAGGCGGCAGCTTCCGAGCGCGCTCGACGGCGTCTCGGCGATCGCCTTGAGCTTCTTCTCGCCCACCTTCCTGAGGTCGATGTAGTCGCCCGCGAGAATGCCCTGGATGCCATGGCGCGCGCCGAGGATCTTGCCGATCTTCGCGCCCTGCGCCTTGGCCGCCATCACGGCGCCCACGAGGGACTGGTTGATCACCATCGACGGCCCGCCCGACTGGGCGATGACCATGTTTTTAAACGCCTTCTGTTTCATCTCTCTCGCTCTTCATTGATTATGAGAAAAATCATCCGCGCCGAAATCTCGGCACTCCGTTTTCCACGAACCCCTTTATTATCTCATATTACCCCTGAATCTGCAAACGATAATATGCTATAATATGCGGCATGAAAGATTTGACTGAAAAGACTTTGAACTGCGAACGCAAATACACGGGCAAGATCATCAGCGTCGATCTTGTCGATATCGAGCTGCCTGACGGCCGCAAGGCCAAGCGCGAGGTCATCCGCCACGGAAACGCCGTCGCCATTCTCGCGCGGCGCCCCGACGGGAAGTTCGTCTTCGTGCGCCAATATCGAAAAGCCGCCGAAGAGGCGCTCATCGAAGTCATCGCCGGCGGGCTCGAACCCGGCGAGGATCCAATCGAAGGCGCGAAGCGCGAGACCGCCGAAGAGACCGGCTACGAGGTCACCTCCATCCGCTACCTCTCAACGACCATCTGCACGCCCGGCTATTGCGAGGAGCGCATCCACCTCTACTTCGCCGAGCTCTCCTCCACCGCCCACGCCCAGGATCAGGATCCCGACGAAAACGTCTACCCGGTCGTCCTCACCGAAGCCGAAGTCGAAGACGGCATCCGCAATGGCACCATCTTCGACGCGAAAACCCTCGCCGCCTGGGCCTGCTACAAAATCGTCTAGACGCCCTCGCTTTGCGCTTCCAATAACTTGAAGAAGACCGCCGCGCAGGCGAGCGTATCGTCTAGCGCGTCGTGGCTGTTCACGCCTTCCACGCCGAGCGCCTCAACGAGAAAGCCGAGCGAATGGCTTTTGAGATCGGGCCTAAAATAGCGCGACAGGGCGAGCGTATCGCAGAGTTCCACGCCTTCCGGCGTAAAAGCGAGATCAAACTTCGCACACTCCTGGCGCAGCATCTTCATGTCGAAACGGTTGTTGTGCGCCACAAGGAGCACGTCATTTCCGAGGAACTCGTAGAACTCCCTCATGGCCGCTTCGGGATCGACGCCGAACTCATACAGGTAATCCATGGTAATGCCATGCACCTGCTCCGCCCAAGGATTCATCTCACAGGTGGGGCACACGTACAGGCAAAGCGTACGCGCAAGGGTACCGTTCACGAACTCGGCGGCGGCGATCTGGCAGATCTCGTCGCTCGACGAGCATCCCGTCGTTTCCGTATCGAAAACGACAACGCGCCCTTCCGTCGCATACTTTGCGAACTTCTGAATGTTCTGTTTTATCATACACGTATTTACGATGACTTCAAAACTCCGAGTATTATACCATTATATCGCCGACAAAAACAAGTAAGGTAGTGGTATAGTCCCCCCCCAGCCAATCCGTCCGTGAGAAAACAGGTCTGACCTGTTTTCTCATGACAAGGAACCGTCCCCACTGGATTTTCGCCCCATATCCTGCGCCCTCGCTAAAGGGTTACTGTATCAATGCAGCTGTATCAACAAGCTCTGACCCTCACAGATACTTCTTCGCTGTGTTACGGGCGACCTTCAGGGCCTCGGCGGCCTTGGTGAGATTCTGGGCGTACTTGTCGTAAACCCTGCGCACGTGGATGCGGATCGCCGCCTCAAGTTCGTCCGGCACGATGCTCGATCCCGAACACGCCCCATCGGTCAGCCCGGCGTTCATTTCCCGATGTTCGTTCAGCATCGCCGCAAAATCATCCTCGCCCAGGACCGTCGCCCGGTCGAGAAGATTCAGGAGTTCGCGCACGTTGCCCGGATAGTCGTATTCCATCAGCGCGGCGATGTTCTCCTCTGCGAGGTGCTGGTGATGGCGATTGAGCCACCAGCCGTCCGCGATGTCGCGAATGTCGTCCTTGTGTTCACGTAGCGCGGGGATGCGAAGCTGCACCACATTGAGACGTTGAAACAAGTCCTCGCGGAAGCGCCCTTCACGAACGCGCACGGGGAGGTTCCTGTTCGTCGCCGTGATGAGCCGAACGTCAACGGCGATCTCGTCCTTACCACCAAGCCGCATGAACCGCCCGCCTTCGAGGACGCGGAGCAGCAACCCCTGTGCCTCCAGCGGCAGTTCGCCGATCTCGTCGAGAAACAGCGTTCCACCGTTCGCGAGCTCGAACAGTCCCAGCTCCTGCCTATCAGCCCCGGTGTATGCGCCCTTCTCATGCCCGAAGAAGCGATTTTCGAGGAGGGCGGGATTGACGCTGGCGCAATTGAAGGCATAGAACGGCTCACGCTTCCGAGGCGACTTGTTGTGGATCTGCTGCGCAACCGTCTCCTTGCCCGTACCGCTCTCGCCGAGGATCAGTACCCGCGCATCCGGGAACTGCGCGATGCGGTTGATCCGTTCCTGCAAGGTTCGCATCTGCGGCGATTTTCCAACCAGCTCCCGACCGCCGTAGCGACGATAGTGCGCGATGGCCTGCCGCACCTCATCGCTCCATGCCGCCGGGTTGATTCCCGTGGCCAAAGAGCGGATCGCCGTTGCGTACAGCGTCTCATCCTGGTAATTCCGATGGGCGAACTGCGCCGCCTCCAAAAGCTCATGATAATCCCGAACCGCACCGGGCACCTTCTTCCCCTCGTCGGCAAACGGGGCAAACGGTTTCACGTCAACCGAGAAGAACCTGCCGACCACCTCAAGGAGCGTATCCGTTTCGCTGATCTGCGCCTTGAGATGCGGCAAGACGTTCGCCTGCTGCGACTCGCTCGGCGCGTAGGCGCTGATCCACGCCACCTGAACCCCCTTTGCCTTAAGCCGCTTCAAGGCATTCGTCAGCCGCCCTTCGTCGCCGCCCAGCGAGACGCCAACGATGTAAACCCGTTTCCAATCGCCCGGCAACGCCTCCAAATACTCGGGGAGGCGCCGCTTGCTCACGCCCGCGACGTCGCTCTTACCGTCAAGTCCCTTGAGCGCAACCGCCGCAGCGACCGCATACTCGCTCCATCCGAATCCTGTCAGAATCAGGTTGCTCATGACATACCCTGGCCTTTCCGCCGTAGAGTATATCACATTTTGACTGTATAAATCAATAATTGATCAATCGAATCGGACGATGAACGCGGTATCATTTTTCGTTTTTTTTCGTAGGGGCTTTCAGGACTATGGTATAATGGTAGCAACGATTGACCTCATGTTTTCAAAAGGAGTGACACAAATGAGCATCCATTCTTTCATTGCCGATTCAGAAACCTGCACGAAATGCGGGGCCTGTGTTAGGGACTGTCCCCTCGGCGTCCTCGAACTCGCGGGCGGCACGCCCGGCTTCAAGGAGGGCGCAGCCGAAAAGTGTTTCTCCTGCCTCCACTGCGTGGCGGTGTGCCCCACGGGTGCGGTCTCCCTCGACGGCAACAGCGCCGCGTCGTGCCGCCCGATCGGCACGCTTCCCACTGGCGAACAGGTGGCGAACCTTCTCCGCGCGCGGCGTTCCGTGCGCCAGTACGCAAAGGAAGACGTGCCGCGCGAAGAAATCGAAAACCTCCTCTCGGCCCTGCGTGCCGTTCCGACGGGCTGCAACCAACAGGACCTCACCTTCACCGTGGTCTCAAGCCGCGCCCAGATGGACGCCCTCCGCAAGAAGGTGCTGGAAACGCTCGTTGCCCACGCCGCCACCCTTCCCGACTTCATCGCGGGTATCGTAAAGACGTCTCAGGAACACCCCGGCCTCGATGTCTTCTTCAGGAACGCCCCCCACATCCTCATCGTCCAGGGGAACGCCGATTGCGTCACCCCCCAGGCCGATGCGATTGCCGCCTGCGCCTACTTCGATCTGCTCGCCCAGGCGCATGGCCTCGGCACTTGCTGGTGCGGGTTCCTGAAGATCATGGCCGATGCCGTCCCGGAAGTGCTGGACGTCTTCGGCCTCAAGCCGGGTACCCCCTACTACGCCATGCTCTTCGGGAAACCCACCGTCCACTACGCCCGCACAGCGAACCGTGACGCAGCCGCACAAACGCGCTGGCTCTGATCCAGTCCCTGGTTCTTGGTGCCTGAACGCCAATTAAATTCTACTTCAAAGTCAAATACGCCCCAGCCGGCCCTTGAAATCCGCATAGCCGAACTGTCGCAGGCACACGATGCGGCCGTTCCGCTTTTTGAGCGCAAGGGCCGGTAGCGGCATCCCGTTGAAGGTGTTGTTCTTGACCATCGTATAGATCGCCATGTCGTTAAAGACGAGTTCGTCGCCCGGCTTGAGGCGGCGGGCGAACGAATAGTCGCCGATCACGTCGCCCGCAAGGCATGTGGGCCCGCCCAAGCGGTAGGTGTAGCGCTTCTCGCCCGCTTCCCCCGCGCCCTTGAGCGGCGGGCGATAGGGCATTTCAATGACGTCCGGCATGTGGCACTCGGCGGAAGCGTCGAGAATCGCGATGGGCGTGCCGTAGTCGATCACTTCGCGCACGGTTGTGACGAGCGTTCCCGCATTGAGCGCAATCGCCTCGCCCGGCTCGAGATAGACTTCGAGATGCGGATAGCGCTTTCGGAAATCCTTGAGCGTCTTCACCAGAAGCGCCACGTCGTAGCCCGGCTTCGTGATGTGGTGGCCGCCGCCGAAATTCACCCACTTCATCTGCGGCAGGAATTCGCCGAACTGCCGCTCGAAATGCGGCAACGTGCGCGCAAGAACATCCGCGCCCTGCTCGCACATCGAATGGAAATGGAGTCCTTCGAGGCCCTCCAGATCCTCGGCCTCGATGAACGCGCGCGGCACGCCGAGACGCGACCCCTCGGCGCAGGGATTGTAGATGGCGTACTCGATTTCGCTATAGCCCGGATTCACGCGCAAGCCCGCCGAGGGAAGATGCGGGAAGGCGCGGAAACGCTTCCACTGCGCCACCGAGTTGAAGACAATGTGGTCGCACCATTTCACGATCTGGCGCATCTCCTCTTCGGTAAAGGCGGGATTGAACACATGGTTCTCGCGCGAGGGCATCTCCTCATGCGCAAGACGCGCCTCAAAGAGGCCGCTCGCCGTCGTACCATCCAGGTACTTCGCAACAAGCGGATAGACGTCAAACGCCGAAAAGGCCTTCTGCGCCAAAAGGATCTTCACACCGGCGCGTTTACGCACCGACGCAAGAATCTTGAGGTTCCGTTCCAGCTTCGCCTCGTCAATCAAATAATAAGGTGTTTTCATTGAAAGCTCCATCTCCTGTTTCACGCATCTCCAATAAGCCGCGAGGCGGGAATGATGAAATCAAAACCATGATCGGCCTATAATCGTCCCGCTATGGCAATGGAACACCATCCGTATAAACGACATCTGCGCAGATATCAATCATATCATACGGATCACGCCTACCGGAAATGTCAAAAGAAAGGACTCCATCCATCACAGTCAACGAACGCTCAAACACACGCTGATTCTTGAGCGGGGCGAATACTCCACCAAGACGGATCGCCCTGTTGACATCATAGCGCCGTACGGCACCATTGGTAAAATAGCAATCCACCTTCTTGCCGCCAGCGGGTGAAACCATGAAAATCTGTGGTATGTATTCGTCGTTCATGTCATCATTTCCAAATCGGTGGCCTTAACGAGATCGACAAAAACGTTCCTTCCCTGATAAACCACATGCAAATGAGTCGGTTCATGATCCAACTCATTCATTCTGATTTTCAGTCCATCAAATTCGCTGATTAACGGGCTCATAACTCCGCCATTGTATCATTTCACCTATCACATGTCAAACGCGAATCAACTGGAGTTTACCCATTGGGCGCATCTGATTTTTCACCACCGAACACACTGAAACCCGCTTCGCGGGACACGGAAGGCAGTTAGGAAAATCTCCCTTCGGGCCCAGCACTGGCAATCCTCACTCGTCAAAAGAAAGAGAGGTCGGGTACTGGGCCGATGGATGTGCGAAGCGTAGATTTCAAATCGCCTTCCGTGTTCGGCGGAGCCGGTTTCCGCGCGTTCCGTGGTGTTGAATCGGCACGACAGCGTGCAACAGGGGTCGGATTGAGATTATGGTGCGAACGAAATTATGTCGCGGCGTGAGAGGTGGTTTCCGCGATAACCGTTTCATTTGTCTTCATCTAGGGCGTTACAATTCCTGATTCAGCATATTCAACACCCTGCCGATCCAATATCTCCCCAAGGTATATCTGAAAATCATGGAACCCTTCGGACGAAAGATCTCCATCTTCGATAAGATCTTGCGAGTCATCATCAACAACCTGCAAATTACTGACGAACTCATCCCGATCAATCTCGCCTTCCGCATATTGGCGTTCTATCTCTTCAATTTGATCAACGAGTTCGTCATACTTCCCATCCTGAAAATTCCTCGGCGAAAGCATGCGTTTCGCGAAATCCACGGCTTCGTATGATTCCTTCAAGCACATCTCCTGCCATATTCCACGATAGAAAACGGTATGACGCGTTTCTTTGTAGGCATATTTTTCTATGATAGAATCTGGGCGAAGCACACCGTGGTCAAACCAAACCGCTTTGCTTTCACCCCTTTCCGTCAACACTCGCTTATAGGAAAATGGTAAAATACCGCATCCGGGCAAGTCTTGATCAAAACTCAGCCGTCCACCAGATGGGACAATCAAAATATTGTTTTTCCTTCCCAGATGCTCAACATCCGCATGGGGATGCCAAGGGTATTCATTGCGTATCCGATTTTGATCCGTAATTACCTCACCCACCTGCAGATATCCCCAAATCACCTGGATCTCACGGTCACGATGGAAATCCCCTGTTCTACTCATGAATCGATATCGGCCATTGCGGCATTCCACGAAACGAAAATTTCCAAAGAATAGGAAAAGATCGCCAGGAGCAACACCGATTGTTTCAAGCAGATGCCTTCCCGAGCTGCCACTTTGTCCAAAGGCCGCTTTCCATCCCTTGGGGCAATCAACCCGTCGCTCACTATTTAAATCTGGATCAGCGTGGCAATTCCGCTCCCGAAATGCTGGCCGTAATTCCTTCAACAGTTTAGAATACCTTTTCCCCTTATAATGCAATGATGCGTAGGATTGTCCGTGCAATGCGGGAATCGGCATGGAAACCATATCCCCATTGGGCATGATTACACTTGGCATTCCCCCGTTCTTACTATCAAAACCCTTACGGCTCAGAATTACCTTCATCCTTGACATTCCTTTCTGTTCGACGACTCATGCACACGGGAACGAGGCAAAGTCGCCTCGTCAATCAAATAATAAGGTGTTTTCATTGTAAGCTCCCTCACTAATTTCATACATCTCCAATAAGCCGCGCGGCGGGAATGATGAAATCAAAACCATGATCGGCCTCGATCCGAGGATCCAGTTCGCCGGCATAGACGAGCGCCGTGCGAACCGACTTGTCCTTCGGCGCAGACAGTCGTTTCACCTTGCGTTCAACTTCCGAGATGATGCCGTAGGGGATGTGGCGCTGACGCTTGACTTCGATGACAAACAAAGACTTTTTTGTCTGTATCAGCAGATCGACCTGCAATCCTTCACCCGTCTTCGAACGCCGAACATACGGTGCAGCAGAAAGAATGAGCGACCGATCAAGCCCCAGAAGCGGAAATAGTTCGCTTTTGTGACCGACAATCAGATTCTCGAATTGCAACCCCATGATACCGGGCCAATCCGGAAGCTGGTCAAGCGAGACGAATCGGAACAGTCCCTGCTCGATGGACTGCCGAAACGGTTCAATGCACTTCAGGTAAAAACGGGTATAGTTGTCTTTGATGCGATACCGTTCCTGTCGCAACGGCTCTCCTGTCTCCAGATTGAGTCCGACATCCCGTCCGACAAATCCCGCATGCTGGAGATCCTGTAGCACCTGTGAAAGTCGTCCGCCCACCCGCTTGTGCGTCTGGACGGCAAACTCCGAAACCGACACGGGCCGTTCTGATAAACGCAAGAGCGCCTTGCGACGAGTCTCCGTCTTGCGTCCGAATACACTCGAAAACATCTCGTCAAATTCCCGGAAAAGCAATCCGTTTCGCACAAAGCACATCCGACGCACGTTCTCCTCGACGGAAAACTCTGGATGAATCTCAAGCAGATATTTCGGAACACCACCCGTAATGGACAGGAAATCAATCCGTTCTTCGACCGACAAACGACTCCCCAACGGTCCCAGCAGTTCCATGCATTTCCCGAAAGGAAGCTCATCCAGTTCCAGATCCAGCGAATTTCGTCCGACAAATCCCGTGCTGTTGAGGATATTCTGCGCAATCCACGCCGAGACCGACCCGCAGAATACGACAACCAGACGTTCATGCTTCGAGAAATAGCGATCCCATGCGATCTTGAGGATCCCGGCAAAATCCGGATTATAAGCACCCATCCATGAAATTTCATCCAGCAAGACAACCGTTCGCCCAGTAGAGGGAATGACAGCGTCAAGAGATTGAAAGGCCGCAATCCAATTGGCCGCACGAACACGCCTATGAGCATACACCGACAACTGATCGCAGAAATTCATGCGCTGTTGGCGGTCCGACAACCCTTTCCGAGGTGCCAACCCTTCCAAGACAATAAACGTATCCGCCGTTTTCCGCGCAAACTCCTCGATCAATGCGCTTTTACCAATGCGACGCCGTCCACGACATGTGACCAAAGAAGACGTCGCCTTACCCCAAAGCGAAATCAACGAATTTAACTCTTCTTCACGTCCAACAAACATAGAAACCTCTTGTGCTTGCCGACATTTTATCATTTAGTTGAACAGAAAGTCAAGGCCAGACGCGGACTTTCTGTTCCACTAAATCGTTTTTTGTTCAGGAGTTGAACAGAAAGTCAGCTCCCAAACCATAGATTCTATTCAAAATCACGGCACCTTGACGGGATTGAAGTTTTCCTGCCACGGGAGGCCCTGACGGTTCAATTCGTCCATGAACGGATCGGGATCGAACTCCTCACACGTATGAACGCCCTTCGTCGTCCACTTGCCCTCGAGGAACATCTTCGCGCCGATCATCGCCGGAACGCCCGTCGTGTAGCTGATCGCCTGCGAACCGACCTCCTTATAGCACGCCTGGTGGTCGCACACCTGATAGACGTAGTAGTCGACCGTCTTGCGGCCTTTCTTGCCGTGGAAGATGCAACCGATGTTCGTCTTGCCCTTCGTGCGCGGACCGAGCGACGCGGGATCGGGAAGAAGCGCCTTCAGGAACTCGATCGGGATGATTTTCTGTCCCTTGAAGTCGATCGGGTCGATGCGCGTCAAGCCGCAGTTCTCGAGGCACTTGAGATGCGTCAGATAGCTCTGGCCGAAGGTCATGAAGAAACGGATGCGCTTGATGCCCTTCAGATTGCAGCCGAGCGACTCAAGCTCCTCGTGGTGGAGCAGATACATGTCCTTCTTGCCGACCTTGTCGAAAACGTACTCGCGCTTAATGGCCATCGGGTCCGTCTCGACCCAGTACCCCTTGTCGAACGCCTTCTTGTACTCGACCTTCACGCCCGGCTTCCGCTTCGCGCCCTCGGCCTTGCTGCTGACCCAGTAGGAGCCCTTCGCGGCGACCTCGCGGATGTTGATCTCCGGGTTGAAGTTCGTCGCAAACGGATAACCATGGTCGCCGCCGTTGCAGTCGAGGATGTCCAGCGTCTCGATCGTGTCGAAGTAGTGCTTCTGCGCATAGGCGCTGAACACCTGCGTGACGCCGGGATCGAAGCCGCAGCCGAGGATGGCCGTAAGGCCGGCCTTCTCG
>JAZLJP010000013.1:0-39476 GCA_045617985.1 Kiritimatiellia bacterium | reverse complement strand
TCCCCGAACGAGACGCCCCGCCCTCCCTTGACGAAGAGCAAACTCGCGAGCGCCAGCGCCACGACGTTCCGGAAGAAACTCTTCTGGAACGCGGAAACGGATGAGCCATAGTCGTCCGTGAGCCGCACGAAGAGGCCCATGAGCGCAAAACCGAATGCGGAAGCGACGAGGCAGAACACCCCTTTGAGGGTTCGCGCGTCCATTTTAGACTTCGCCCGCGAACTTCGCCGCAAGCCGCACGAGCTCCGCACAGGGACGCTTCTTGTAGTACCCCTCCGTGCGCGCCTCGGGCGCGCCGCCGGTCGTCGCGCCCACGCCCTCCAGGAGCTCACGGCACACGATCGAGCCGCATGCGGCCTCGAAGCGCGCGGCAAATTCCTGCACGTGCGGATAGACGGCCGCCTTGTCGGGCCCGTACTTGAGCCCCAAAGCGAGCGTCGCGCCCGTCACGGCGCCGCACACTTCCCTCAGGCGCCCCACGCCGCCGCCGAGCCCGGCGCTCACCTTCATCGCCGTCTCGGCATCCATGCCGAAGTCGAGGGCAAACGCGCAGAAGACGGCCTGCGAGCAGCATGCCCCCGTCTTGAAAAGTTCAACAGCTTGTTCCGATTTGTCCATAGCTTAGATTGTACCGCTTTTCTTTTAGAAAAACAAGAGCGCCTTTGGATTGGCCTTGATTGTGGCAAGGGCCTGTTGGGCGCGGCTTGAAATATCGTTGCGGCGCGACTGGGTGAGCGGCTCCAGGATGGCGATCGCCTCCTTCACAAAACCGGCATTGCAATACGAGGCGCCGAGATTCAGCTTCGCGTCGTCGGCCGAATAGAATCGCGCGGGCGCGTTCACCGAATCTTTCAAACACGAAATCGCCTCCGTCCATCGGCGCTGGCGCATGGCCGTCGTGCCCAATGCCTCGAGCGCCATCCCCTTCCGGTCAAGCGCATGGTCGCACGCGAATTTCGCACACAGCCGGCGAATCTCCGCATAGTCTTCCGAGCGCGCGCGCATCATGAGCGCGTAGGCAAGCTGCGCGGCCGTGTCGTCGCGCGGCCGGAGTTCCTGGCTCCGCCGATAGAGCGCGATGCCCTTGTCGATGTGGTTGAAGCGCGCGCACTCCTCGCTCGCCACATGCGCAAGGGCGCGCCCATGCGCCGGGTCGCACGCGAGCGTACGCGAGAAGGCCGTGTAGTCATTGCGATAGGAGGCAACGAGCGGATAGGCGAGCGCCCCCGCCGCAAGAACGGCGAGCGCCCCCGCCACCGCAACGAGCCGCGGCCGCGACGGCCGCCACAACACGAGCGCCATCGGGAAGGCGAGCATCGGCAGATAGAGGAAACGATCCGCGCGCGCGTGTTCGCCGAAGCTGCCGAAGATGCCGAGGGTCGGCCCCAACGCCGCAAAGAAGAAGAGCGCAAGCGCCGCGAGCGGACGCCGGGCTGCACGAACGCGCCAGGCGAGAAGCGCTAGAGCCCCCGCCGCCACGCCGCACACGGCTAGCCCGAGAACGCCGTCGACCGGGAACTGCCCCGGCACCGACCGATAGTCGAGATGCACCCCCACAGGCACAACGAACTGCGCAAGCGAAAGCCCCACCGCCACGAGCGCATTCAAAACGCGCCACGCGAGCGACGCCGAAAAAAGCTCGCGCACGAGATACCCTTCGACGTGCGTTTGCGAATAGATCGCGATGACACCCGTTGCGATCGCCATCAAAAGAAGCGGCAGATAGCAGAAACCCACGCGCCGATTGCGCACGACACCCCGTGCCGCCAGAAGATCAAGCGCCAGAATGAGGAACGGATAGCACATCGCCGTGGGCTTGCTCATCATGGCAAGCGCACCGAAGAGGCACGCGCCGAGCCGCGCGGGCCCCGTTTCCCTGAGCCAGCACAGAAGCCCCGCGAGAACGAACGTGCAACAGAGGATATCCTTCCGCCCCGCGATCCAGGCAACCGCCTCCGCCCGTTGCGGATGGAGCGCCCAAAAAAGCGCCCCCAAAAGCGGAAGCAGAATCGACGGCTCGTCCTGGGGCCGCATCTTGCGCACGAGCGCCAGAAGGAGGAAGAACAGCAGCACCGCATTCAGCGAATGATACGCCACGCTCATCAGATGATGCGCCCCGATGCTCGGCCCCCACAGCGAAATATCGAGCATGTAGGAAACATAGGTCGCCGGCATCCAGATGGCCGCATGGGTGAAATTCCGAAACGCTTCAACGATGTTCTGAACCGAAAGGCCCTGGTACACGAACGCGCACCGGAACGTGTAGTCATGGTCGTCCAGACGGAGGAATTCGAATTCCCCCGTCTGGTCGTAGAGAAACCACACGGCAAAAAGAACAAGCAGAACGGCAGAAATTATCTTTTTCATCGGCACCTTCACCAAAGCAGACTTTGAAGCTGACGTGAGATTATACCATCTTCAAAGCGAAAAGGGAAGGCGCTTCCCGCTAGCCCGCCGGGACAAAACGGGAATTAGCGGAAGAAGATCTGGGTGCTGGTGTTGCGGGCGAGACGGAGGCCCGTCCCGTCGACGTGCACGAGATAGCGCTGCCGTTTCGAGGTCGGGTCGAGAACGAAATTCACATCGCCGCCAGGTGCCGTCGTTTCCCATTTGACCACGTAGGGGCTCGCGCTCGCGATGAGAGACTCGAGATCGGTGCGGCCGGCGAGATCGACGGTGATCGTGCCTGCGGCGAACGTCGTGTAGGCCGTCACCTTCGAGGTCGAAAAATAGCTCTTGCAGGAGAACGTCCCCGTGAGGTGGCGCAGGTCAAGCGTGGCGCCGTCGGCAAGGCAGCACTTGTGCATGCGCGTATCGGTGGCGGAACGGGGCTTGTAGATGCCTGTAATGGTCGCCTGAGCGCTCCCCGTATCTGAAGCGCCGGTATAGAGGTCTTCGAAATTGTCGAATGTGATGGCGGCCGAGAAATCGGCGGCGCCGAGCTTGTGGATGAAATCGACATCCTTCATGACACTGGGCGTGTTGAAACAGGTGATCCAGCCGCCCGAGTTCACGCTGAGCGTGCCGTTGGTCACCGTTGTATTGGCAAGCCAGAAATTCTGAGCGCTGGCGATTTCCACGGTGAGTTTGTGCCCGCCCAGATCGACCAGGGCCGGCGTATAGCCGGTGTTGATGATGCCACAATTGGCGGCGACATTGAAGGTGGAATCGGCCGTGAGGCGCAGATTGCCGATTTGGGCAAATCCGTTGCCGATGGCGATGGAGGACTTGATCGTTCCGCCGTTGAGAACGAAGGGATGCTGGTGGATGTCGCACTTGCCCATCAAGTCGAACGTCGCCCCGGCGTCGATCGTGACGGCAGTACCGATGGCTCCCAGAATCCGGGTGGTACCCAGCGCCCCGAGGCCGAACAGACCCGCCGCCACTCGCGTGCCGCCCGTGTAGGTTTGGTTCGGGCAGTTGGCGATGTAGGTGCCGGCACCCTCTTTCACGAGCTGAACGCCATCGCCGAAAGCGAGTTGCGTGTTCGTGTAGGTGCCGCTGGCAACGCTCAGGCGCACGGTGCCCGGCGTGGCCGTGGCATCCGAAAACGTCACGCGCGCGGCGGGTGACGCGGTCGGCGCCAGACGAAGCTCATGACCATTGAGGAGCACGGTGGCCTCTTCCAAGATCGACTCGAACGGGAAATCGCTCCAATCCTGATCCGCCGCGAGCGAGACGTTGTTCAGGCGCAACCTGAACCAATGCGTTTGCGCGAGCGGCGGGAGGCGGATGTCGACGGCGCCTGTGAGCGTGACAGTCGAATATTCGTTCGGAAGCGCGTTCACGAGTTCCGTACCCTCGCCATCGGTACAAACCCAGTTGGCCGGCTTCGCCGCATCGTTGTCGACCGCGCCGGTCCATCGGGCGTTGACGGGTACGTTGATGGCAGACGCAAACGTCGCCGTGAGCTGACCCGCTTCGCAATCCGCCTTGATGACCGCAACAGGTTCGGTGGCGGGCGTCGTGAGGAGGGAAACGTCACCCGTCCATTTAAGGAACATATAACCATCCGCCGGCACGGCGGTGACAACGACGCCGGCGGGCGTGGCCCAGCAATAGGCGTTGTCTTCCAGTCCGGAGATTGTGCCGTAAGCCGCTTCGTTCCGGCTTATATGGATCTTGGAAGAGAGTGTGCCGTTCTCATACTTGTAGTCGCTCGCTCGTCCGATGCCGTCCACGTATGTGATGCCGCCGCCCGGGCCCACGTTGCCGCAGAACGCGCCCGTGACGATGTTCTTCATGCCCGCAACGCCATCTTCAAGGCACGGCGCGAAAAAGTGCCGGAGCGTACCGCTTTCGGAAATCTTGAAGGAGTAGAGCTTGGGCGTCCCCCAGCAGCCGTCATCAAAGGCCGAATAATCCGCCTTCGTCGGGCACGCCGCGAGCGCCGTGGAAATCGTGGCCGTTTTGGTATAGGCTGTCGTGAGCGTCGTCGTAAAGAGCGTACCCGCCCCATCTTCGGCCACGACGGAACAGGTCTTGTTCGCGGCATCGAGAACGCCGATGCGGCGCTTCGTATCCGGGGCGATGTTCATGCTCGTCCAGTTGCCTGAACCGTCTCTGTAGGCCCAGGCATACTTGACGTTTCCGTTCAAGTAGAGCGCATTCACCATCGCGCCGCCGTTGATGCCGAACAGCCACTGCTTGCGATTCGTTTCCGTCCAGGCATAGTCGCACCGGAACTGGCTCTGGGGCGTCGCATAGTAACCCGTGTTGATCGCCCCCGTCTTCGCCACCTGTACATAGGCCGTCGTGCGCGCATAAGTGAAAGTTCCCCATCCCGCGAGAGCAAGCGCGAGCACCAATCGACGTGGCAGATGTTTCATTTCTTCTGACCTTTCCATTTCTGACAACCGCGAACCATTCATCCCTCCCTGAACGACGTAACGTCCAAATTATAGCACAATCACACCCCCACCACAAATGGGAAATCGAAAATAGTTGTGGCACTCTCGGGGCAGACCCGATAGTGCCACAATTTCCCAGCCCATCGACTCCTTTTATACGATCAGCATGCAGTCGCCGTAGCTGAAGAAGCGGTAGTTGGCTTTGACGGCGAGGGCGTAGGCGATGAGCATGCGTTCGCGGCCCGCGAGGGCGCTTGTCATCATGAGAAGCGTCGATTGCGGGAGGTGGAAATTCGTGAGCATGCAGTCGCACACCTTGAAGGTATAGGGCGGATAGATGAAGATGTCGCTCGCGCCGCTGCCGGGTACGACGAGCGGGTCTTCGCTCCTGCGCTCGCGCGATGCCACCGTCTCGAGGGTGCGTACGCTCGTCGAGCCCACGCAGAACACGCGCCCGCCACGCGCCTTGCAGGCGTTGATCGCCGCAGCCGTTTCGGGCGGAACCGTGAACGCCTCGAAATCCATCTGATGGTCTTCGATGTTTTCCGCCTTCACGGGGCGGAACGTGCCCGGCCCCACATGGAGCGTAACGGCCACGCGCTTTACGCCCTTCGCCTCGAGGGCGGCGAAGATCTCCGGCGTAAAATGGAGGCCCGCCGTGGGCGCGGCCACGCTGCCGACGTGCTTGGCGTAGATCGTCTGATAGCGTGCGCGATCAGCGAGTTCCTCTTCGCGCGTCCCCTCGCGGTGCACGTAGGGCGGCACGGGAGTGTGGCCGAATTCGTCGAGGAGGGCGGCGAGCGGACGCGACGAGACGAAACGGATCTTCCACATGCCGCCGTCACGCTTCTCGAGAAAATGCGCTTCGAGCTCGCCCTTCGGGCCGAACACGGCAACCTGCCCCACGCGCGAGGGCCGCCCCGAGCCGACGAGGCACGTCCACTCGAGCTGCTCCAAAAGGCTTCCCCCTTCCGCGCCGACGAGCGAAGCGGGATCGGGAGCCGGGCCTTCGTTCTCCGGCGCGGGATGCACCATCAGCACTTCCACGGCGCCGGGCGAATCGCTCCACGTGCCCACAAGACGCGCCGGGAACACCTTCGTATCGTTGACGACGATGAGATCGTTCGGCGTAATGTAGTCGGGGAAATCCGTCACCTGCCTGTGTTCTACAAGCCCCGTATCGCGATGGAGCACCATCATCCGATCGTCGCCGCGCTTTTCGGCGGGATGCTGGGCGATGAGGCGTTCGGGAAGAGGATACCAGAATTGACGCGTTTTCATGAATGGGTTCCCCGCTTCGCCGCACGAAGTTCCTTCACGAACGCCGCGAGGCGTTCCATCGCGAGCTGGATCTTTTCATAGCTGGTGGCGTAGCTCATGCGAATGAAACCCGCGCCGCAGGCGCCGAAGGCCGAGCCCGGCACGCAGGCGACGGCGTGTTCGTTGAGAAGGCGCAGGCAGAATTCGTCGTCCGTCAGGCCCGTCGACGCAATCGAGGGAAACACGTAGAACGCACCCTTCGGCATGACGGTGGGAAGGCCCATCTCGTTGAGCGACTTCACAAGGAAATCGCGCCGCCGCTCGTATTCGCGCCGCATGCGCTCCACATCTTCGTCGCCGCGTCTCATCGCCTCCACGCCCGCGTGCTGCGCAAGGGTGGGCGCGCTCATGATGCCGTACTGATGGATCTTCATCATCGTATCCACCACGTCCTTCGGGCCGCACGCATAGCCGAGCCGATAGCCCGTCATCGCCCAGGCCTTCGAAAAGCCGTTGAGCAAAACGAGATGGTCGCGCAGCTCCGGAAGGCTCGCAAACGAGAGCGGCTTCGGCACCGTGCGCGCGCCCGCTTCGGGATAGACGAGCTCGCCGTAGACTTCGTCGGCGAGAAGGAGCAGATCGTATTTCAGCACGAACTTCGCAATCGCCTTCAGGTCGGCCCGCGTGAGCGTGGCACCGGTGGGATTGCAGGGGAAATTCAGGAGGAGCGCCTTCGTGCGCGGCGTCACCTTCGCCTCGAGCGCGTCCACCGTGAGGCGGAAGGCCTCCTCGACATGCGTCTCCACGCACACGGGCACGCCATGCGCGAGCCGAATCGTGGGCGCGTATGAAACGAAACACGGTTCGTGGTAGAGAATCTCGTCGCCCGGCGACGTAATGGCGCGAATCGCAAGATCGATCGCCTCGGAAACACCCACCGTGACGAGGACTTCCTTCTTCCAGTCGTAGGTCGCCCCGAAACGGCGCGTCACGTAGGCGGAAATCGCCTGGCGGAGTTCGGGCGTACCGAGATTCGACGTATAGTGCGTGGCGCCGTCCTCAAGCGCCGTCACCGCCGCGCGCGAGATGTGCCAGGGCGTATCGAAGTCGGGCTCGCCCACGCCCAGAGACACCACGTCCTTGCGCTGCGCAACGATGTCGAAGAACTTTCGAATGCCGCTCTTCGGCAATTCCGCCACATGCGGCGCGACAAATGTTCTGCGTTTAACCGCCATCCCAACCTCGCGCAATCAGACAACCGGCAGGCGCTTGTCACCGGCGAATTCGGCCAGCACGCCCTTCGCCTTGTAGGTCTTGAGCATGAAGTGCGTGGCCGTGGAGAGAACGCCGTCGAGCGTCGAGAGTTCAGCCGAAACGAAATGCGCGACATCCTGCAGCGACTCCCCGCTCACGAACACCAGAAGGTCGTAGGCGCCGCTCATCAGAAAGCACGCATCGACCTCAGGATACTTCGCCACGCGTTGCGCGATCTTCGCAAATCCCGTATCCTTCGCCGGCGTAATCTTCAACTCGATCACCGCCGTCACTTTTTCAGCCGTCTTTTTCATAGTTCTTCTCCTTAGGGCGGATATTATACCATAATTTCAGCCCGATTAGCGTAGAATGATAGTAACCGATCTATCAGGCATAAAAATCAAAATACGCGAAACACGAGAGGGGTAATCCGTACCACTTGAACTCAAATGGGAAATGGGCCGTCTCAGCCCGTTGGGCGCCAGAACCGTCTGATCCACTTCTTTTTGGTCCGCACCGTAATCTCGCGCGCATACGCCTCGCGCCACCGCGAAAGCGTCGTCGCCTCTGTGACGTTGTCCGGATCCAGGTACGCGCCGATGCGCACCATGAACGCCGTGCGGCTCCTCGGCGGGTCGCCCCCCATCACCTCGCGGTAGACCGCGCGGGCGCGCACCACCTCCAAGCGCTCGTCGGCGGGCGGCTCCGCCGCTACCACGCGCGCAGCGGGGATCGGGTCCACGAGCCCCACCACCTGCCGCAGCCTCTTCGCGGCCTGCTTGTACTGCATCACCGTCGTGTAGCGCAGATACAGCGCGGGAATGTTCTCCTGCAGCCACGCCTTCACGCCGCCGCGGCGACCGACGATCTCGCCGCTCTCGTCGCGCACGAGCGAGCTGTCCACGTAGCATGCGAGGTCTTCGATCAGCGAGCCGAAACGGATCAGGTCCTCGTTCGAGTCCTTCGCCTTCGTCCACGCCTCGAGGATCTGTTCCTTCGTGGGGCACGGATTCTCCGTGGTACGGCGGGCGGTCGAGCGACGCGCGGCCGCGAGCGCCTGGCGGCGAGCGCGCTCGCGCGCGTAGTAGGCGGGGCGGTTCGCCGCGTGCTTCAGGCGCGCGATGCGCTGCGTCGCCGAAAGGCGCAGCCACCGAACGAGCGTCTGCAGCAGCCACACGTCGCCATCGGCGAAAGCGACGATCTCGGCGAGCGGCGTACCCTCGCGGCGCCAGACGACGGCGCGGCCCTCTGACGCCTCGCAGAGGTCGCCGAAGGCGCGCGCCCGCGCCGCCGCGCGGCGGCGCTTGTTGGCGGCGCGCCTTTCACGCGCCGCGTGGATCTCGGCCTCGACGGCCTCGTACGTTTCGCGGTAGCTCATGGCAATAGGATAGCAAAAGCCGGCGGCGAATGCAAGATTACGGTGCGGAGAAATTTTAAATTCCAACTTCTCCAATTGAAGTTCATGCTTCCTCGCCCATTCGGAATCTGTTTCGTCCGTATAGGCGATATAGGCGTCTTCAAGTCGAACAAACACACCATTGGTAGTTACCCCTCTGTCATCACACACTCTCTGCAACTTGACACCATCACCATCCGACTTCGGATCACGACCGCCCCCCGCATTTCGTCGAATTCGTAGGGCGCCCATTTTGCCGTTTGTCCGGCATCTGGAGAAATGATATAATGCCCTTTCCTTTGAAATCGAAAACAGGATGATGTGAATGAAAAAGATCGGCGTTTTGATTTTTTGCCTCGCCTCTTCCGGGGCGTTGACGGCAGCACCCGCGAAGGCGACGGTCGACGAAGGCAAGCGGCTTGAGGAGGCGGCGTTTCAGGCGAGCGGCAAAGTGCTGGAATGCCCGTATCGGATTACCTGGGAAAATGACGACAGGGTCGTCTACGCCACGCGCGGAGCGACGGGGAAGGTGTATCGGGCGTTTTCCGTTCCAAAAACGAATCTCGTCGAAATCGGCCATGCCGCCTTCGAGAAGATCCAGAAGGAACACCCCGTCCAAGGCGAACCGCCGCAGAATCGGAACTACGTGCAGCCCTCCGGCGGCGGCACGCTCAAGTCGCCCGACGGCACGTGGACGGCCTTCATCCGCGACGACAACGTGTGGCTTTCCTCGAAGAAGACGGGCGAGTTCCAAATCAGCTACGACGCCGCCCCCGGCGAGCCCTACGTGAGCCTGATGTGGAGCCCCGATTCCCGCAAGCTCGCGGGCCTTCGCGAACGCCGCGTGAACACCCGCCAGATCTCGCTCATCGAGAGCCGGCCGAAGGATTCCATCCATGCGCGCATCCGCACGATCAACTACGCCAAGCCCGGCGACCTCCTCTGCCAACGTGCGCCCACCCTCTTCCTCCCGAACGAACGGCGGCAGGTGCCTCTTACCCTCGGCGACTGCGACAATCAATACGACTTCCTCCTCAACTGCTGGCTGCCCGATTCTTCCGCCTTCACGTTCACCTACACGCGCCGCGGCTTTCAGGTGTATCGCTATGGCGCCATCGATGCCACCACCGGAAACTTCCGCACGCTCGCCGAAGAAGCCTCCGACAAATTCGTCTTCACCCAGAAAATGCGCCACTGGTGGCTCAAGGACGGAAAACGCTTCCTCTGGATCTCCCGCCGCGACGGCTGGAAGCACCTCTATCTCGTTTCGACCGTCGACGGCTCCCAACGCCAGCTCACGCATGGCCCATGGAACGTGCGCCACGTTCTGCGCATCAACGAGGAGAAACAGCGCCTCCTCCTCCTCGCAAACGGCTTTAACGCCGCACAGGGCGAAGATCCCTACAACATGCACCTCCTCTCGCTCGATCTCGCTTCGGGCGCCTGCCGCGACCTCACGCCCGAAAACGCCACGCACTGCGTGTGCGTCAATCCCGCCGGCACCTTCTTCACCGACTATTACTGCCGCCCCGATCTCGCACCGCGCTTCGTCTTACGCGCCGCGCGCGACGGCCGCATCGTGCACGCCTTCCCCGCCGTGAACGTCTCCGCCCTCGCCACGGCCGACTTCCCCAAGGCCGAAGTCTTCCACGCGAAAGGCCGCGACGGCACCACCGACATCTGGGGCACGATCTGGCGGCCCCTCAACTTCAATCCCTCCAACCGCTACCCCGTCGTCGAATACATCTACGCCGGCCCCCACGACGCCCACGTGCCGAAAACCTTCCCCATCAATCCACCGCGCGGCACCCCGCTCCTCGCCCGCGGGTTCGTGGTCGTGCAAATCGACGGCATGGGCACCGACCACCGTTCGCGCGCCTTCCACGAAGTGTGCTGGCGCAACTTGAAAGACGCCGGCTTCCCCGACCGCATCCCCTGGATCAAAGCCGCCGCGTCCACACGGCCGTGGATGGACCTCTCCCGCATGGGCATCTACGGTTATTCGGCCGGCGGCCAGAACGCGCTCGCCGCCCTCCTCTTCCACAACGACTTCTACAAGGCGGCCGTTGCCCTCTGCGGCTGCCACGACAACCGCGTGGATAAAGTCTGGTGGAACGAACAATGGATGGGCTACCCGCTCGGCCCCTGGTACGCCGAAAGCTCGAACGTCGTCAACGCCCACCGCCTCAAGGGCGACCTCTTCATCATCAATGGCGAAATCGACGACAACGTAGATCCCATTTCCTCGCTCCAGGTGGTCGATGCGCTCGTGAAGGCCAACAAGGATTTCGAACAGCTCTATCTCCCCGGTTTCGGCCACAACCTCGGTAGCGACTACATCACCCACCGCATCGTCGACTTCTTCCGGCGGAAACTCCGTTGATTTTGCACCAAGTGGCGCCCACTGCCTTACCAGTGCCTTTTACCGTAGACGAGGATCTTTCTCAGGCGGAGGGGCTCCACGCGGTCGCTCGCCTCGCGGCCCACGCGCACGTACTTCGCGTGGGCGACGGCAAGCGGCACGCGATAGGTCTTTTCGTTTTTATCCGTACGCCATGCCTGCGTCCATGCCTTGCCGTCCGTACTCGTCCACACGACGAGCGGAATCTGCGACGCGCTTTCCTTGCCGTTGTCGTTGTCGATGAAAACGCCTGTGACCTCGGCATCGCCCGGGAGCGTGACCGTGGCCCACGGCGCCTTCTCGGCGTTCGTATAAAGGCGGGCGGGCTTTACGCCGTCGAGGCCGGCGCGGTCGATGAAGCGCGCGTAGTTTTCCGGCGCATCGTACTTTCCATGCGAACTTGAAAGCGTGAGCATGCCGTTGTGCGAGAGGATCTCGCTTCCGAAATCGTTCGCGGGATAGGCCGCGGGCGCCTTCGGCGGCGCGAAGCTGTCGTGAAGGCGCACGGCCTCGCGGAACCCCGCAAGATCCCCTTCCTTCAAGGTGCTCGCCACCATGCCGCGCCAGTCGAGCACCGCCGGCTTGCCCGGCGCCTTCTTGGCGTAGAGTCTTTCAATCGCCTTGACGAACTTTTCCAGGCGCTTCGCGTCCTTGCCCGCCCACGCCGTGGCGCGGCCCAGGCCCGCGCGAAAGCTCTGGCGCGTCTCCCACTGGGCCGTGAGCCAGAGGTCGAGGAGGTCGAGCCATTCGGCATCCGTCGCGGGCGCGTAGCGCTTCACGAGGCGGTCGAACACCTGGCCGTAGTCGATATCCTCGCGCACGCGCGCCTCGCTCTCGCGCACGAGGGGCAATAGGTCGCGGATCTCCTCGCGCACGGCGCCTACGTCCTCCGTTTTCGCGAGCGCTTCGAGCTGGCGGTCGATTTCGTTCCAGAGGAGCCAGCGCGCATCGTGAAGATCCGTTGCAATCGCCTTCAAGAACGCATGGATCCGTGCGCGCGGTACCTTCGCTTCGATGAGCCACTTGCCATACGCCTGCCACGCCGGCACGAACGCCGCCTGCGCGCTGAGGGCGTTCTTGAGGAGACGCTCTTCCACCGCCACCCCCGCCTTCTCGCGGCGCGCGTGGTGATAGAGCCACAGCTGGTACTCGGCGTTCAGATGGGCAACGGGATCGGCGAAGATCTTTTCCATCGCGTAGAGCCCGGTGAAACCGCCGCCGAAGAGCGCGGCATTGCTCGATGTCGGAGGCTTGATGTAGTTGCCGATCGTCCAATAACCGGCGGAATTCCGCCAGATCCACGCCCGGTGGCCGGGCTGGCCGCACGTCCCCGAGGGAATCCCATGCGCACCCGCGCAGGCCGCGCCGAAATCCGAAAGCTCCACGCACACGCCGCCCACCTGCCGCTTGACCTCCATCGACGGAATGTCGCAGCCGCGCCACGCCCCATAGTAGCGCCCCTTACTGTAGAACGGTTCGCCGAAGCAGCTCGTCTTGCGGTAGGGCACCCAGCGGAAGATTCCGGCGTAGGCATCGTGGGAGACATTGACGAGCCGGTTGAGGAAGAGGACGTCCGCGGCCGACCAGAAGTTCACGAGCCGCCAGTCGCGCGTCCCGATCGCGTAGGCGCTCTGGTGGAGCCGCCCGGCGCGCGCGAGTACTGCGTAGGCACGGTAAACCTGCACCATGGCGGAATGGTTGTTCTTGCCGTACCGAAGGGCGATCGCCGTTGCGACGCGCCGGCCCATCGGCTCGCGCGTCCAGTCGTTGATATCGTTGTGGACGATTTCGGCAAGCGCGATGTAACAGTTGCCGGGGTCGTTCACAGGGCCGGACGCGAAGAAGTCCCCAACCCACCCGCGATCATGGAAAACCCGCTGCGCGAATTCGCGCCCGCCCTCGCGTTCCGACACGAACCGAAAGGCCGCAGGCCCGATCGCCATGAGAACGCTCGATCGGATAACGGCGAGTTTTTCGGCTTCACTCAGCTTCTGCGGATGCTTCAACGCCGAGCGGACGATCTGCAAATCGTTGGAGAGAGCCTGACTGCCGTCGGACGGCTTCGGGTTCACCTTCTTCCAGGGTTTGAGCACGTAGTCGAGCACGCCCTTGCCGTAGTCGACGCGCGAGAGAAGGTCCCAGGTTTTCGGCACGTTCACCTTGCGTTCGGCGAGGTAGTTGAACGCCGCCCAGCCCCAGATCGAGCGCGGCGAAAGGGCGTGCGCGCGCTTCAGGAGTTCGATCTGGCGCGCCGCCGTCGCCTTGTCCTTGCGGATGCGCGCGAACTGGCCGAGGAGAATCGCCTGCTTCTGTTCAGGCGAGAGATTGAGCTTCAAAAGATCCTCGGCGCGCTTTTCGAATTCGGCAACGGCCTGCGTGTTCGTCGAGCCCGCAAGCGCCGTGCCGCGCGAGATTTCGCCGATGCCGTTGCCCATGAAAAGCCGCAGCTGCCAGCCCTGCTTGTCCTCGGGATCGAGCTTGAGCAGATTCTGCCAGGCCTCTCCATACCAGTTGACCTGCCGCTTCTTGCGGCGGTCGACGAAGGCGAGCCCCGGGACGAGCGCCTGGAGGGCGGCGAGGTTTTCGCCGGGGGCGGCGGGGAGTTTCGCGACGGCCGCCTCCACGGACGCGATCTGCGCCTTGACGCGGCGGGCGAGCGCCGCACCATCGAGGTCGGCCGGAATGTTCTCCACGAGCCCCTGCGAACGCCCCTTCGCATCGTAGATGAGAATCGTCGGATAGCGGTAGATGGCCGGTACGAGCGACTTCACCCAGGCATTGCCTTTTTGGATGGCCGCATCCGGCTTCGTCGCCTCGTTATGCACATATTCGCCGAAGAGCGTTTTCGGGAAATTCTGCCGGAAAGCCGAAGAGGCAAAGGCCGCTCGCACCTTCGGCGAAGCGGGGTTCCAATCCGGCCCCACCACCGCCACAAGCATGCGCGAGGCGCTCTTCACGCCTTCCGAACGCAAATCGGCCCGCGCGCAAAACGCCCCGGCCAAAACAAGCGCGATCAAAAGCCGCACCAGAATTTTTTCAAATCGTTTCATTATGGCAAACACCGTATCTTCACATTGATCGAATGGGTTTCATCCTTTTCCATTATATCACACCTCCCTCATCGACGACACCTTTTTTCACCATTAAATCAAAGTTGATTCTGTCTCCTTTATGTGGTAGAATCTCTCCATGTCGTCTGATTGCCACTCAGTTATAAGGAACATGAAAATGACGAATCGTTTACTGAAACCGCTCGCAGCCTTGCTTTTTCTTTCGCTGCCGTTGTTGAATGGCGGTGCCGCAATGGCGCCGAATGCACAATGGACGGAGGTACGCCCCGCCGATGTGGAAGGCCGGCTCTGGGACGACGTGGAGTGTCCGTTCGACCGGATCCCCGTGCGCATGAAGCGCCCGCTGCCCGGCGTTTGGGGCAACGGCGTAACGCCCACGGGCCAGCTCGTTGACTTCGAAAGCGATTCGCGCACGATCGCCGTGAAGGTGAAGTACGCCGGCAACCGCTTCGGCGAGTTGAACTTCAACTATGTTGCATTCTCGGGTTTCGACCTCTATATCTTCGACCAGGGGAAGTGGCGTTGGGCGGCAACGATGGGACACGGCACAAAATGGGCGCCCCAGATGACGTATCCGCTCCTGGAGAACCTGCCGCCCGGCAAGCGGCGTTTCCGCCTCTATCTGCCGCTGCGGAATCGGCTACTGTCCGTCGCGGTCGGCACGGACGCAGAGGCGAAAACGGTATTGATTCCGCCGCGTCGCGACAAGCCCGTGATCTACTACGGCACCAGCATCATCCACGGCGCATTCGCATGCCGCGCAGGTCTGGGGTTGACGTCGCGCCTGGGGCGCGCCCTCGATTGGCCCGTGGTCAACCTCGGCTTCTCGGGCGGGGCGAAACTCGAGCCGGCGATGGCGGAACTGATGGCGGAAAAGGAGGCGAGCGTCTATGTGTGCGACCCGTTCCACAACCTGTCCGTCGCGAACATCCGCGCGAATTTCGAAAAGTTCTTCGACGTTCTCTGCACGAAACATCCAACCACGCCCGTCATCCTCTTGGGGGCGCCGCATCGGTGCAATCTCTGGATGTGGCCCGACCGGCTCGCGGGCGAAGAGGCGAAAACGCGGCTCTTTGAAGAACTCGCCCCGAAGGTCGCCGCCAAGTACAAGAACTTCCGCTACGTGCCGGGGCAAGACCTCTACGGCGACTGCGAATGGTCGATGGACGGCGTGCACCCCAACGACGAGGCCTTCGCCAACATGACAAAGAAGCTAACGCCGATTCTGCGCGCCGCCTTGCGTGACGGGACGCGCTGAATACGCCGTCTTCGGAGGGGAGGGCGGAGCCTAGCGCAGGAAGATGGCCGTGCCGGACGGACGCGGATTGACGAGAACGAGCATGCCCTCGCGAACGGCGGCGCGCCACCCCTGGAAGACGACGACATCCGCCGCCTCTTCATCCGCTTCCGCAACAACTTCGATTTCGGCCGCTTCGGCATCCGTAAGCGTACCCGCCGCACAGAGCGGATAGGTGGCGCATTCGGCCTTTGCCGCGCACACGAGCTCGACCTTGCGCAGATTCTTGACAAACGCCTGACCGGCGACATCCTTCGTATCCGCAACCTCGGTCAGGCGGCTGGCATTCGCCTTCACGCGCCAAGCGCCCGCCGGGGCAAACGCATACGCACCCGAGAGCGCGCCGGCGCCCGTGAGCGTACCGTAGATGGGGCACGCCTGAGACGCCACATTCGAGAGCGTCGCCCCGGTCGCCAGGCGGATCTTCCCGCCAAGGCCCGCGCGCTCGAACTTGCCGGCATCCATCGGCGTCGCCGCCATGCGGAAGTTGTACATGTTGAACGCCTTCGTCTCCGCACCCTTCACGCTCACGCGCACGGCGCAGTTCGCACCCGTCGAATCAGTAAGGCCCGCGCCCCAGCCATTGCCTGAAGCCGTGCCGCCGTCCTTGACGCGAATGTCGAACGAATGCCAGCCCGCCGCCAGCTTCCGCGTGCCCGACCCCGTGGCCGTCCAGCTCGTCGTGCGGAGCATCTGCGTACCGTCGATCTTCACCGTGAGGCAGTCGTCGTACTTACCTTCGAACTTCCAATCGCCGGCTTCCTCTTCTGTCACCTTGAAATAGCCCGTAAAGCGCGAATTGCTCCCATACATCTGCTGGCCGTTGAGCGGCGAAACGCTCTTCGAATCAAGGAACTCGCTCGTGAAGACGATTTCATCGTAGATGAGATCGGGCGACGCGCTTTCATACGTGGATGCCGCAAGACCGTGCTGGAAGCGCATGGACGAATAGCCGCTCGGCTGGCCCGCCGTCATCAGGCGCACCCGCATCGCGAGCGTAGAGGGGTCGAACGGCGTGTAGTCCACCGCCTGCACCGAACCGAATCGCGAAGGATCCTTCAGGAAACCGAGTCCCAGCCCCTGCGCCTTCCAGTCGGCCGCCTGCGGGCCCTGCCCGCCCGTATTGTCATAGGCGTAGATCTGGAAATCATGCCACCCCGCTGTAAGCGTGCACGAACCTGTGCCGACGTTCAGGTAGCTTGCACTGTCGAGCACCTGTTCGCCATCGACGAAGAACCAGAGACGGTCGTCGAAGTTTCCGGCGAAGGACCACGCCCCCGCCTTCTCTTCCGGCACGTAGAACTGGCCGCGATAGCAGTAGTAGCACGTGTTGATCGGTGTACTGCCACTCGCCAACGACTGATGCAGATGGCGCATGTTGTTGACCGTGTAGGCGTAGAACCCGAGATGGTTCGTCACCGCGTCGAACGACGCGAATTCCGAGGCCTTCAGAATCGTGAACTCGACAAGGCCTTCGCCGCCGATGTCGATCGTGGCCGAAGCGCCCGCACCGAGATCGATGCCGCCCACGAAGCCCGACACGCCCGAGAGGTCAAGACGTGCCGTGCTGCCGTCCGGCACCCGTACCGTGCCGAACATCATGTTCTGGAGGGCGCGCGGCGTCGTGAACGAACCCGTGCCGGCAAACGTCACGTCGCTCGCCCCGCCAACGGCATTGACCCAGTTGATGTCATAACCGTTCAAGTCGAACGTATACTGGCCGCCGTTCAGCAAATCGCACCCAAACACCGTCTGGACCCGCGCGTAGGTCGAAGCGAACGAGGCCGCCGCCCGGAAAGTGCCGCCCGCGAGATCGAGCTGAGGCCGTCCATTGTGTTTGGCAAGGTTGCCCGGCCCCACCACGCCGTCCGAACCGACTTCCAGCAAACCGCCGAATTGCGTGTAGCATTCGTCATGCTTGGCAACACGTTCGTCGCCGCCGCGAAGAACGAGTTTCTTCACTAAAACCTCTCCGTCATTCTGCGTGACAAACGCATGCGAAGCATTGTAGCCAACCGTCAACACCATGTTGCTGGAATCGAACACGCCGCCGTTCACCACGAAATCATGACGCTGGACATCGGTCTGGCTGCTGTCGTAGCCGACTCGCAGGGGGGTGTTGCCCACGATGTTGATCCGCCCGCCCTCTTCAAGCTCAAGGCGCGACGACGCCGTACCGCCGTCTCCCATGCGAATGCCACCATCCGCCACATTGAGCGTCGCCCCCTCGGCCACGCGCAACGCGCCATATTCGCCACCTGTCGCGACCGCAAGACCATAGATGTCCCAGGTCGAATCCTTCACCGTGAGCATCGGAATCGGCGAGCGGACGTTCGTATAGAAGCGCACCCATTTCTGCGCCGCCGCACACTTCGCCATCACGTCGTCGAGCGCGTGATCGGTCGAGAGCGCATCCTCGATCAAGTGGAAGCGGATCTCCGCCGTCATCGTATCGAACGGCGGCATCGCCGGCGGCACGCCCAAGGACTCGCTATATTCGCCAAAACGCAGATAGTTGCCCGTGTAGCTCACCGTGGGGGACTGTCCCGTGGGCAGCGAGAAACGATTGCCGAAGGTGAGTTCGCCAATGGACATCGTGACATGGCCCGATCCGGAAAGCGGTCCATCCAACTGCACCTTGCCACCGCCGGACGTCTTTTCCAATGTACCCTCCACGGCCAGCGGGCCCTTGAAAATGACCTGCGAGCCGTTGTTGTCGAGAAGCGTGGCCCCCGCGCGCACCGTCACATTCGAACAGAACCGCATCGTACCCGAAAGCGCCAACTCTCCGCCCGCCTGTACCTCCACCGGCACGTTGAGTTCCGACGTGCCGTTGTAGTTGTTCATGTTTGCGGAACTGCCGGACGCAACGAAGACCGTCGACGTACCGTTTACGGTCGAGCTGTAGAAGTCCAACTGCCCTCCGTTGCAGATTTCCACACCGTCCGGCACATCGAGCCATGTCGTTCCTTCCAGGCCCAACCGCCCCTGTTCACCCGCCACCAGTTTCCGCACCGCAATGTCGGAATTGTTGAAATTGAAGCCGTACTGCGCGGTCACCTTCGACATGAACGTCTGCTCGGGCCCCTTCATCCACGTGCGGCCTTTGTAAAGATTGGGGCTCCAGGCGTTGCGCAGGTCGATGCGGCCCGGGCCGCCCACCACCGTGTCGCCGTCCAGGGTCATCCGCGTAAACATCGAACACCAGGCGTTATTGCCCCTGTTCACGAGAACGCCCGTGCCATCCGGTCCCGCCCCTGCCACATGCAGTTCCTTGCCGGCCGTATAGCTCGACCAACGCGCGTCGCCACTTGACAGTTCGTCCGGGAAATTGACGTCGAACTGCGCGCCTTCGGCAATCGTGAGCGTACCGGTGGACGCATTCGCGTCCGCAGCCCCTCGATTGATGTCGATGAGTTTGATCCGTCCGGCAGCCAGCGTGACCGACGGCGCCGACAGCGCCAAACCATCCATCGCCAACTCGCCCGTACCGGTTTTGATCAACTGCTCCGTCTGCACGGTCGTACCGCCTTGAAGAACCAGATCGCCTCTCGTGTCGACCGTGAACGGCAAGCCGGCGACACCCAGCAAGAGCGGCATCCCTATCGTCTGCGTCGCCGCCGAGGCGTTCACTAGTCCGTTCTGAATGGCCGTCTCGGCGGCACCGCCCAACGTGAACGCACCCGCAGCCGAACCGAAGGACACCGTCTTAACCGCCAAACCCTGCACATCGTTGTTCGCCGTGCCGCCCGACGGGAGATCAAAGTGCAAATCGGCACCCGAGCCCACCGATTCGCCACGATTCCAGTTCTCTGCCGACGACCACAGCGGATCCGCCGCATTGCCCATCCAGACGAACGACCCCATTTCCCGTTTCACCAAAACCAAGGCACCCTCGCGCACTTCGGCCGTAGCCGGGAATCCCTGTACCCTGAACTTCGCGGCATCGTCCACAGTCACCCCCTGCGCAATGACCGTACGGATTTCGTCGGCGGCCAGCATCGTTACACCAATCGGATTGACGACGAGCACCACCGGGTTTTCCGGCGTGGCACCCGCCAGATCCAATGCCGTGGCCGTGAGACAGTCGTTTCCGCCAGCCGTCATATCCAGCACCACGCTCGTGCCGCCTTTCAACGCCAACGTACCCGCCACCGTCAGCGCATCCACCTTGGCATTCTGGAAACTGAACCGGCCCTCCTCGATGGACAACGCGGGAAACGCCGTTTGGTCGCCCGCGTTGAGCGTGCCAGTGGAAACCTTCCGTACCGCCGTATAGGTCGGCTTGATGTCGTCGCTCTCGAGATTGCCGTCATGCAGGCACAGCGTGGTTCCGTCAAGCGTATAGGCAATGCCATAACGGGTGAACGGCATGCCCGGGTTGAGATTCGGGAGGAAGACGCCATTCAACCGGTCGTAGAGACCGATCAGGCCATCGGCCCGCCGCATCGGCACGTAATCGCCCTGCAGCACGCCGCCGCGCGAGATCCGGGCGCCGAAGAGACGGACTTGCGCCCCGAAACCAACACCAGTCCCATCGTGCATCGCGAAGAAATAGAGCGTATTCCCGGCCTGGACGTCGGCCGCATCGGTGCCGGTCTGCACCACGTTTCCGTCGATCGTGAGCGACTGCTCGCCCGCATGCATGACCGTGTGGACCTGCATGCGTTTCAACGGCTCGTATTCGAACGGCACATTGTTGCTGCCGCCGTAGCCAAAGCCGCATTTCGGATTCGCGAGATGGAACACGTAGAAGCGCTGCCCGCCGCTGCGCGCGCCCAGCACGATGGCATCGCCATTGCCCGCATTGAGCGCCAGCACGTCGAGGTCGGCCTCGATGCCCGCGTTCGCGAGAATGCCTGAATCGATACGCTGGTTGCCATTCGAATCGATGCCCTTGAGAAACACATCCGTTCCCTCTTCCGAGAAGAACTGGTTTGACCCCATGTTCGAGAAGAACGCCCGCGTCACGAGATCGTAAAGCCCGTATTCGCCCTGAGCGTTCCGCACCGGTACAAACTGGCGAACGAGTTCACCGGCCACGTAGATCTTCATGCCATAGAACCGATAGCTCGTGCACTTCGTACCGTTATTGAGGCCGAAAACCGCCAGGTGCTTGTTGAGGGCGGCCGTCGTACGACTGATGCTCACCCCGCCCGCCCGTTCGCCGTTCGTCGTCAGATAGGCCTTGTCGTCGTCCGCAATCAAGATGCGGTAGCGGGCCGAACCATCCACCGAAGAGGCAATGTCGGTACCCGCGCCATGGAACATGAGCTTGTTCGACTGCTGGTTGAAAAGATAACGGGAACCAGTCCAGGAATCCTGCCCGAAGAGCGCCGTCTGATGCACATAGGCAAGATCGCTGAAATCCATTTCAACGGCGGCCCGCTCGTCCACATCGACGCCCGTGTCGATCCATTCGCAGCCCGTGGACTTGATGAACGGCACCTGGGCATAACCGGCCGGCAACACCTGCGGATCATCGGCCACCGTGAGCGTCACACCCGTCGCGTCCATGGAAAGCGTACGCCCCGCCGACGGCGATTCGTCCAGCACGAATTCCCCGAGTCCGTTGAATTCAAGTTCGCCCGCCTGGATGAGCCGATACGTGCCGGCGGGCAGCGTCGTCGGCACCTTCAACGACACCGTACCGTTCACCGTCACCTTGTCCGACGCGGTGTAGCTGGTCAATTCCGCCCCCCACACGAAGTTCAACGCGCAATTTCCAAAGGTCGCCGTGCGACAGGACACCTTCGGAACATCCGGCAACACCGGCAGCAGAAAAGTTCCCTCGTTCACCGTCAGCGTCTCGAACGTGAACACGCCCGCATTCGCCAGCTCGCCCGCCAGCACCAGCGTGCCCGAGCCCGTCTTGCCGAGCGACGTGTACCCCATCAGGTTTTCGTATTTGCTGACCACCGTCTGATCACCCGTATGGATGATCAACGAGGTGCCGTCGGCCGAGCAAACAAGGCCGTCGCCCGTCAGCGGGGTGGTCGTGGCGTTCCCATAGAAATTGTTCCGTACCGTATCATAAAAACCAAGCAGATTATCCGCATCGCGCCGACAGGGCACGAAATTCGCGAGCGGGGTTCCACCTTCGAATATCTTGATATTGTAAAACCGCATCGACGTCGCGCTGTCGGACGAGTTGTTGTTGCAACTGAAGATGTTCATGTTGCGTCCCGTGGAGACCGAGGTCGTACTCGTTCTCGAATAGGTCTGTCCATCCCAGGAAATCGACTGCTCGCCGACATGCAGCACCGTGCGGATGCCCCGGTAGCGCACATTCGGCGAAATCGCGATCGAGCTGCCACTGTTCTGGTCCGCATAGCCATAACGCATCTTGTTGCCGCTGACGGCAAAGACGTAGAAACGCCCGTTCGTTCCGTTGCGCGACCCCATGCCCACCGTATCGCTCGACGTGTTCAGCGGCATGACGTCGAGTTCGAATTCCAGTCCCGATCGACCGATAATACCGGTATCGACATACTGTTTCCCCGAAGATTGAACGTATTCAATTTCGGTATAGCCCGACGGAAGCGTCGCCCCCAACGCCGCCCAAACGCCGAGCGTCGCCATCATCAACACCATTCGTTTCATCTACCTGTTCCTTTCGCTGTTTCCCACATGAATTTAGGATCATACCAAAAAACATGAGCATCCCGTTCGCCTACTGCGTTCGCGAACGGGATTGACGTCTAACGTTGCATCTAGCGGCAATTTCCCGTAGCCTACAGGATCATGAAAAAACAAACACCACCAGAAGCAACGAAGACAGTATACCCCATCCTACGGCAGATTGTCAATCTCATTCGGCGTCGCTCTTCGCCTTCGGGCGCATCTGAGTTTTTTCCTCGCGTTCCTCTTGTTCAAGCCAAGGGCCTCGCGGGCGGTAACGTAGGGAACGCAAGGCGGGGCAAGGGCAACGCCCCCTCTCCCAACAGCCATCACCACCTTGCGCCCCCCATGCGACCTCCCATGTCAGCTGCCGCAGGCTGGAGCCCCCAAGAGTGGGCTTGGTGAAAAACTCAGATGCACCCTGTCGCTGTCCTTGTGCCTATCTGTGAAACATAATCATTAACATCTTTATGAGTGAAAGAACAACGCCAAGCACAAGCAAGATAAGACGAACACTTTTAGGTATCTTGCAAGCATCGCAAAACGGATTATACTTAAGAAACACCGAATCGTCCTTCTTTCTCTTTGCATCCGTAATGACAAGATAAGTCACCGCACAAATCGAAACCAAAATGAATGTATCATCTCCGTCCCAGACAATCATTGCCGGGATCACCAACAGTAACGCCATACTCCATTTCTGAAATATTTGTGCCACCAACAAGATCACCATCAACAATAAATATGGGATAAATTCACTCATGATTTCCCTCCACATTTCCAACTTCGTTTGTCGGTGAATCCATAAGTCCTATTGCGGTAAATGAAACGTTTCTTCATTTCTTTTTCCACACGCAGCTTTCGCCGCCGTTATTGAGGCGGCGATAGTTCGGTACCTTGAGGTCGAAATTCGGACCTTCCCACGAATAGACGAGCGGTCCGCGCTGGAATGCCTCCTGCCCTGCGCAGGCCTTCACCTCGTCTATCGCCGTCACTTTCTGCTCCGGCAACGGCAGTTCCCACGCACCCTTCACCCCGCGATAGCCGTGCGCGACCGCGGGCGACATCCGATAGAGCCGCGACTCGGCGCGGTCGGGGAAGCGCGCGAGGATGCGGTCGTAATGTCCACGCTTGAGTGTGAACTTCACCTTGCCGTCGAACGGATACGCCGTCTCCATTCGAAAGTCGTCCGTCTCGATGTCCATATAGTTGTTCACATAGAGCGTCGTGCCGTCCGCCGAAACCGCGAGGAGATTGTCCTTCAGCGCGAGCAGCGTGCGGGCGATGTTCCCTACGCAGCAGGGACTGCCGTGCCAGGAGTCGCGCACGAGCGCACTCGTGAGCGGATTACGGTAGAAGAAGTGACGTCCATCTTCGCCGATCGCCCCCAGGATGTTGTTGTAGAGCACGCGTTCGTACACGGCGTGCGCCCGTTCGTCCGCCGCCTTCGCCCGCGTACGCTCAAGGCTCCAGAAGGCGAGGCCGCACCCGGCGCACGCCTCGCAGTAGCCGTTGTGCGGCAGTTCGCAATTCGCGCCCATCGCCTCAGAGGTGTTCACGCCCACGCCACCGGTCAGATAGAGTTTGTTGTCGACGACATTGTCGAAGAGCCGCTCCGCCGCACGCGTGAGCGCGAAATCGTCGCAGAGCCGACCCGCGCCGGAAAGTCCGTTGCCAAAGTACATCGCCCGTACCGCGTGGCCACGCATCTCCGTGCGCAGGACGGCCGGCATCTCGCTCTGATTGGCAACGTGCGGGGCGGGGGTCTCGTGCTGATGGCGAAGGAAGTGCCGCGCGAGCGCGGCGTAGCGCCGTCCCGTGCCCGCGCCGTCCCAGCGCTCGGACGCCTCCGCGAGACGGATGAGCGCGTATTCAACGCCGGGGTGTCCGTTGCGCCAGGTGCGTTTCGGACGCGGACCGAATGTCGCATCGAGATGGTCGGCGCAACGCCGCGCGGCATCGAAGAGCCGACGGTCCTTCCCATTCGTCAGCCGCATGTGCGCGACCCCGAGTTCAATGAAATATCCCATCGTGTAAAGCTCGTGCGACTCTTCGACGGTGAAATGCTTTTTTCCCGTCACCGTCACCTCGGAATGGATGTAACCACTTTTCTCCTGCGCGGCGAGAAAGACGGGGATCCACTCCTCCAGCTTCGCGCGCAAAGCGAGGTTTTCGCCAAGCTCCAGCGCGAGACACATCGCCTCGGCGACATTGAACACCACGCCGTCCATCCACGTGCGGCTGAACGAAACCTGCGGATGGCCCCCGCGCAGCTTCTCGCCCGCCGCCCGGAGATTGCGCAGTCCTTCACCATACGAGCGCAGATGCGACCCTGAGGCGTGACCGCCTTTTTCCAGCTGCAGGATGCAATGCGGCAACCACTTTTCGGTCAGCATCCGATACTGCTCGCCCCAGAAGCCTCCAATGCGGATATCGCTCCCGGGCCGCGACGGATCGCGCTGGACAGCGAGCGGACGCTCCCCGCACGGCGAAGACGGCGGCTCGTCGGATCCGCGCAGGCGCCCTTTTCCCCGATTGCCGAAAAACGTCCCACTGGCCCGATCCCAAAGCCCGACCTCGCCGGACGAGATCCGGCACGGACGGAAGTCCCGCACGAGGGCCTCCCCCTCCCACACGCGCAGACGCGTCAACCGGGCATGCAACGCGCGCCCCGCAAACGACTCGACCGCCTGTTCGTTTCTGCGGCAATTGAAAACGGTGAGCGTTAGAGGCGAAGCGAACGTCGCCGGCACGGCATTCGCAAACACCTCTTTCCCGTCGCGGAAAAGCCGCGTGGCGCAGTTGCTCACCACGCACGCACGCCCCAGCACGTTCTCGCCGAGCCACGGCGCGGTCACACCGCCCCGCACCAGTGCAAGCCGACCCTCGTAGTTGACCCAAAGGCCCAGGGCCTCCGGTACGCGCTTGTCGTCCGCACCCACAAGACAGCTGTAGCCGGACGAATCAAGCACCGTCCCCTCGAAGGCGAGGTTCACGCGCGACGAGGCGCGCACCCCGGTGTCGAGCCAGGCCACGCCGTCGGATTCAATCCACGCAAGTTCGCGGCACCCTGCGGGCGGCGTCTCCGCCGAACACGAAAAAGCCGCCCACGCAAATGCCAGCGCCACGTTCCAAAGGACAGACTTCTTCGTATTAATTCCCTCCGCGAGTCAAGGGTGATGGCCCCATTACCGAATGAAGAGCATCAGGCCTTCGTTCGAGAGAACGAGACGACTGCCGTGGATCATCAGACGGACGTTCTTCAGCCCCTCCGCGAGTTTCGGACGGCCCGAGATGGCCCCGACATTCGCAAGCACGTACGTCCCTCTCAGCTTGTTCGGATCGCGCACGCTGACCACGAGCCCCGACACATCCAATACGCCCGTGCCAACGAGCCGGTCGCTGCCCGCCTCGGGTTCGACATCGACCACCCAGTTCTTCACCGCCAACGGCACATTCGCCGTGAGCGTACCGATTTCATCCGCCGCGATGTCGAGCGTTTCGATCGTCAGCGTGCCGTTGCCGACGAGCGTACCCGTGCCCTGCACGGTTTCGGCCGTTACGGCGTTCGCGCCCGTCGAGAACGTGGCACCCGCCTCGACGACGAGCGGCGAGTAGAGGCTCTGCGAAGCCGCCGTCGCGAATTCGACCTTTTCGGGCAGCACGTCCGGACCGAGCTTCGCGTTCATTTCGAGTTGCGCATCCGAAAGCACCCCGCGCCACACGCGCACTTCGTCGTAGCTCGCCGCCGCATCGCTGTCGCCCGAATACTGCGAGTGGCCGAGGAAGAAGTTCGCGCCGGTGATGCTGCCGAACGTCCAGGCCTTGTTCGTCGTCGCCGAACCGCGCTTCTCGAAGGCACCCGTCGTAGCATTGCGGCGCGACCACGTGAGCGTGGAGGTGCCATTCGCATTCCTCACCGACGTCACCGCGATGTGGTACGGCGTATTGAGCGCATAGGGCTGCATCGTGTTGTCCGCCGTGAAAAGCGCGGCATTCCCCGACTTGATCTCCGAACGGTCCTTATCCTGCGAAGTTCCCTGCGTCCAGGAGAGCGTGAAGTAGTTCTGGTTGTTCGAGCCATAGTCGAAGATGCGTCCCCAGCTCTGGACGGAGCGTTCCGTCGCCCAGATTTCAATCGTCACCGGTTCGCCGCTCGTCGGCACGAGGTCTGTGCCGAGATTGACGTAGCCCTTGCCGTTCCCGCCGCCCGGCAGCACGATCTGCGTGTTGTCCGCCGAGTACGACGTACTGCCCACCGTCGCGCCGGAGGTGCCGCCAACCGAGTCGACGAGGTCGCCGTTGGAGCTCCAGCGGTGGACGAGCGCCTCGAAGTTCGGCAGTCTGTCCGGGCCGAGTTTCGCGTTGTAGGAGAGCTGCTTCAACGGGAACGCGCAATCCCACACGCGCACTTCATCATACGTGGCCGACGCATCGTTGTCACCCCACGGGGAATGCCCGAGCCAAAAGACCTCGCTCGTGATGTCCGCAACCGACCAGGGGCCCGTCGTGGTCCTTTCGAAGAAACGGGCTTTCGTGCCGTCGAGCGCCTCCTTCAGGAAGAACATCTTCGTGCGGCCGTCCGGCAGCGGTTGGAAGGTGACGGCGATATGCCAGTTCGTCCCTACCGTATAAGGCTGCAGCGCGCCGTCCGTGACGAATGTTGCATTCGAATTGCTCTTGATTTCCACGCGCTCGTTTTCAATCTTTTGCTGGTATGTCCAGCTCATGTGGAAGTTGGAACCCTGCGTCGTCGCGTCGGTACCGCTTCTGCCGAACGCGAGGATCTGTCCCCAGTTCTGGATGGCGTCCTGACGGGCGAACACTTCGATCGTGAAGGGGCCGCGCGTGGGAATCAGATTGGCGCCGAGATTCACCCAGCTGGTCCCTTTACTACCGCCCGCGAGCGTCATCTGGTTATCCGCAAACGAGACACTGCCGTATGTCGTCAGCGTCGACCCGCCCACGGTGTCCGTGCGATTGCCGTCCGTAAAGCTCCAGCGGTGCAGCAGGTGCGGCACCGTCGCCGCCGGCGTGCCCGAGCATGTGATCGACGGCAGCCCCGACCCCGCTTCAAGCGTACCTTCCTTCACCACAATACCGCCCGCCGTCGCCGCTTCCGTCGGGGCAATGAGCGTACCTCTACCGATCTTGGTGATCGTGCCGGAGCCCCCCGTCGTCACGAGCGGCGTCTGCACGTTCACGGTGTTGTTACCCGTGTCGAAGGTCATGCCGTTGGGGCCCACCGAAATATCCTGTACCTTATCGAAAAAGTCGCCGTAGAGCTTGTCCTCCCCGATTGCACCGATCGTGCCGCCGTCGACGTTGATCGTAAACGGACAGGTCGGCGTGTTGAGGATGAAGCCGGCCGACATCAGCGTGCCGCCGTTCGACACATTGACCGCGCCCGAGGCCGCCGTACCGTTGCAGGCGCGGATCGGCGCCGTGGTTTCCAGCCGTCCCGTGCCGCTCACGTTGAGCGTGCCCGCGCCTTGTTCGCCCACGAACAGACCATAGGAGTCGTGCGTATGCCGGAACGTGCCGCCCGTTACGTTGATCGTACCCACGGCACTGCTGTTACGTGCCAACGAAACCCAGTAGTCGGCAATCGCCGTGCCGCTGGAGAGGTTCAGTTCGGCCGTCTTGTAGCGACCCACCTGGAAATTTGAACGGACATGGAAAAGCGTGTCGGCACCGCTGATGTTGAATTTGCTCGTTCCCGCCGTCGCGCCGCTCGAAAGACCGCCGATATAGGCGTAGTCATTGGCCGACATCCGCCCCGTATTCGTAATCGCCTCTAGCGTCCCCCCCGTCAGATTGTAGGTGCCGATGCCCATGCGGCCGAGGCTAAACCAGTTCCCGGCCTGCACCGTGCCGCCGTTCTGGTTGATCGTGCCGGTGTTGCCGGTATTGAATGCCACCGAAATTTCATCCGAACAGGTGACGTTGCCACCCGTCAGATTCACCGTGCCGACGCCGCTGGAACTCGCACACAGGCCCGTACCCGTGAACGACGCCCCCGGACCGAACGTGATCGTCGATCCGCCATTCGCGTAGATCCAATTCATCGTACAGTCGGCCAAAGACTGCACCGTACCGCCAGTGGCCGTGAAGTTGCGTCCGTCCATGCTCGCGCCCTTCTCCAAGACGAGCGTACCCGCGCCCGACTTCGTCACGTTGGCGTCGGACGACTGCAGCGCCTCGAGGAATGTCGCCGTGTTCGCATTGACCGCGACCGACGCCTCGTAGACGGCGCCTTTCGTTGCGAACACCACCGGATTTCCGACCATGATCGGCTGGTCCGCCCCCGTGTCGTTGAGAACGAGGTTGGCGGCCATTCCCGTGCCGTTCAGCGTCAGCGGACGCTTGTCGTTGCCAAGGTTGAGCGTCAACGGGGTCGTGACCGCCGCGAGGCCGAGGGGCTTGCCTTCCACCTGCTGCAGCTGGTTCGCCGCATCCGTGAACGTCGTGCCATACGGCGCATACGAGCCGCCGAGCAGCGTGATCTTCGTCGTCGCGGGAATCGCATCCGCCGTACCCGCCTTGACAATGCCGCCGTAGATGCGGATTTCATCAACCCCCACGAGGGCGTCCGTAATCGTGAGCACATTCGCACCGGTCTTTTCCAGTACCGCCGTGCCGCAAAGGTCGGCATTCGCGACCGAGGCCGAACCGCTGCTCGTATCCAGCACGAGCGCGGCGCCTGCGGCGAACGAGAGCTTGCCGCCCAGTTCAGCCTTCGTCACCGCGAGATTTTCCGCACGCACGCCGAAGCCCGCGCCGGCGGAAACTGTAATGGAGGAACTCGACGCAAGCGCCGCCGGCGCATTGATCATGAGGATGCCCACCTCGACGCGTGTCGCGCCTGTGAATGTGTTGGCGCCGTTCAACGTGAGCATACCCGCGCCCGTCTTCGTGAGGCCGCCCTGCGCGTCCGCCGGATCCGTTCCCGCAAACAGGGGCCCCGGCAGTACGGCCGTCGACCCCTCGCTCACCTCGATCTTCGCACCACCGGCCTTCACGACCGTCTTGATCGTGGTGGGGATGTAGGTCGCGTAAGTCGTGTTGGCATCGCGCGTCATGAGCGTACCGCCGTTGAAATTCAGCACGGAATCGGGGGCCGCCGTCTGGAATGCGCCCACGCGCAACACGCCGTTGTCCTTCAGTTCGATCGTCGAGCCGCGGCTGTCCGCACGACCGAAGTAGATGTAGTTGAACGCGCACACGCCCGTCCCGCCCACGATCAGGTGGCCTTCTCCCGCTTCACCCACGAGCAGATAGCAGTTCGAGTTGGGCGGCGTGACTGTCGTGAAGTCGCCACCCGTCAGATTGTAGGTGCCGACATCGCCCTTGAAGCGTCCAATCACCACCACCGACGTCGCTTTGAGCGTTCCCCCGGTCTGGTTGAAGACGCCCGAACCGAACGCGCCAACCCACGTCATCGCAGGCGAAAGCAGTCCGCCCGAAAGATTGTAGACGGCCGGTTCGCCGTTCTTGCCGCTGAGCGTCAACGAACACAAACTTTGCGTGAGCGGCGCCGACGGGCTGATTTCCCCTTTGCTGCCGCCTGGAACGGTCACCTCGCCGCCCGTCTGATTGACGACGGCCGGTTTGCCCGTGGTGCCATAAAGATAGAAGTTCACGGGATTCAAAATGCCATTCGCAATCGTGAACGTGCCACCTTCCGTAAAATCGGTACTGCCCACCGCCAACACGCCCACATTGCTCCCCACGTTCGGCTCGTCATAGACGGGCGCATTCGTGGCCGTCACGACAATGGCATTGTCCTGCACCGTCGTCGGCGCGAGGCCGCCATCCCAGTTCGCGCTGCGCAGATACGCCGTACCAACGGCACCGGTCCATGTAAGATCTGCCGCCATCAAAGCCGGCACCCACGCAACAGCCGCGACGAAACTCAACGCTTTCGATTTCATCACTGTGAAACCTCTCTCCTTAAACGCCTCGGAACCCCATGTTCCAAAACCGCAGCCATTCTATCACAGCATGGGGAAACATGTCAAGCGGAAACGGCGGCGGCGGAGAAGGTCGCCGACATCCTGTTTCCACGCGACGGGCATGCGAAGCCCAAACGCGAATAGGAGTCTGTCCCCCAAACACAATTCCCGGTGCGGCCGTGCCGGACGAAAGGAACGTCCGAAGGAATCCGATTTCTGCGGTAGCGGGAGCGGGAGCCACACGGATCGGAGTTTCTCTCCAACCCGATAGGAGAGGAACGCCAACTAGTGACGCATTACCCGGGAACGAACCGAGGCACCTCTGAATGAGCGGCTATTTGGGTTTCGCGCGCGAGCCGCACAACGGCCTGCCCGACCGGCGGCACAACGAACACGTAACGACCGCCCACGTAAACGCCAGCGCTACTTTCCAAAAAACAGACTTCTTCATAAACAGCCCGGAAAGACTACGGGGCCGAGGGCGGCGGGGTGTCCGTGACGCCGGAAAGATCAGGGCGCTTGAAGGCGTGCGCGGCATCCTGCTCGAAGTAGTAGACGCGCGAGCGGAGGCCGGGCGGCAAGCGGACGTTCTTGAAGGTGATGTTCGCAAAATATCCGCCCGTCTTCGGCGCATAGCCGTTGTGGTAGACATCGTTGAGCTTCATCGACTTCATGATCAGGAAATAGGCGTTCGGCTCGTCGACCGCCTGCAGCGTAATATCCTCGAAGTGGACGTTCTCGATGCGCCCTTCGTTCGTCGCACGCATCTCAAGCATGGCGTTCGCCCAGTAGGCAGTAGGTTTACGACTGCGCGGGGACATGCGCGCGATCGTGATGTCCTTGAAGAGGATGTTGGCCAGCTTCAACGGCGAGGGCGAACACTCGTAGCCGATGCGCACGACATTCGCCGCGTCGCACCAGCACAGGAGGTTCGTCGCCACGATGTTGTCGCAGTGCCATTTCGGCGCCAGGCAGTCGTCGATGGAACGAACGAGGCAGTTCCGCGCGACCACGTTCCGGCAGCGGCAGAAATCGATGCCGTCATCGTTGAGCACGCGTCCGCCGAGCACCTTCACCCTGTCGGCAACCGCGTTGGTGCAGCCGTGGAAATTGAGCGCCCAGGCGTATGAGCTCCAGAGGACCACCCCCTCAATGCGCTGCTTGTCGCCCTGCAGCTGAACCATGTTCCAGTTCGGGCCCTTGAGCCACGGCCACGGTTCGCCGCTGATGACGCCGCGCCCGAAAATGCGGTTCCGTCCCTTGCCGACGACCGCACCCTCGATGACCGCGCCCCGTTCAAGGTAGAGTTCCTCGCCCGGTTCGAGCGTCAGCTTCCCCACGCGATGGCGCCCGGCGGCGAAATACCGCAGTCCCTTGCGATCCTTGGCCGGGCGCTCCCGCTCGGGCTGATCGGCGAACATCAACAGCGCGCGGTTGCGGCCGAACGGCGTCAGTGCCAGCTTGAACGGCGCCCGTGCCGTGAAATTGGTGCCGCCGTTCTTCCAGGCGACTTCCACCTTCGCGTCACCCTCCACGTCGAATCCCGCATAGGAATAGGGTTGGCAATATTCCTTCGGCACGGTCATCTGCGGCGTTGGCGTGAGCCACACGTCAACGGGAGTCCCGTTGACTTTGACCGTGTAGTCAGGACTTGCCGGAAACACCGATTCGCCTGAAGCAACCTGCAGGCCCGCGAACAGCGCGACCGCGAAAACAACGCACCTACTTCTCACTGACGCGCCCTCCCGTTCCTGTTCATTTCCGGAGCTGGTACGGCTGCGTCCAGCACGTCTGCACCAGCGGATGGAGATTGTCGGAACAGACGGGTCGCTCCGGCGAGATGACGCGCGCACGCACATAGAGGTCGTCAGGGGCCATCGTGTAGGAGGCCTTGACGGGCCCGCCGATCTTGCCCGAAACCTTCTTGACCACGCAACCGATCTTGGTCATGTCGTAGAGGTTGACGGTACGCTCGAAGCGCTTCGCCTTCGCGGGCTCCGGTATCTCCGCCGGATGGACGACAAGCGTCTTGAGCGGTTTCTCGCTAAAGTCCTTCTTCGTGACGATGAACTCGATCGTCCGAACCTTGTCCTTGCGCCCGGCAACCGACACCGTGAGCGTGCCCGTCTTCGTATCGAACGCAAAGTCCTCCGGCTCGAAGCCGGTGCAGCAGGCGAAGTCGCCGGCCTTCATCGCCTTCAAAAGCGCCTCGGCGCTCAACGCCTCCGCGCGCACGTAGTTCCATGCGCCGAACGGCATGCAGGAACGCGGCAGCTTGAGCGCCGGCTCGCCGAAGTAGTAGTGCGTATCGTCGTTGCCCACGCCCAGCAGCAGAGGCTGCCCCCGGCGCGCGCGGAAGGCATTGACAGTGTCCCAGAAACGGTCCTGGTCAAATCCGTCCGTCGGCAATCCATTCGGAGCCTTATAGCCGCTGCCGCCGTTGGAGAGCTCGAAGAAACGCACCTGCGGCAGCGCGATGAGGTCCTCGGGCAGCACATCGTACCACTGCCAGAACGGATGGTTGAGAATGAACATCGGCTCGCGCTTCAGTTCCGCCGCCAGTTTCGCGACGGCCGCTTCCGTGTTGCGGATGCGCTCGCGCACCGTCTCGTTGGCGGGAAAGGCCTTGACGTAGGACGGAACCCCCGGCACGTTGAGGTAGTTCATGTGCACCTGATGGCCGATGCCCGTCGTTTTGTCTAGGACGCCCGAAGTCGCCTCGACGGCATCGAGGAGGAGGAACTTGCCCGGCTTTTCGAAACGCTTGCGCAATTTCGAAATCGGCGAGAGCACCACCGCCGTCGTCCCCTTCGGCGTCTTCACCGTTTCAACCATGTCGGGGAATTCCGCCTTGTAGGCCTCGAAGATCGCCGGCGAAATCCCGCGCCCGCCGAGGCCCTTCACCCTGCGGCCCGCGTCATACTGGTTGTGGTCGCTGATGCCAAGGAAGTCATAGCCGTGTTCCTGATAGAAACGGATCGCCTGCTCAGGGAAGGCGCGTCCATCGCTCCAATAGGTGTGGGTGTGGAACTGGCCACGATAGAAGCGCTTCGCGCCGGCCGGGTCTACGGCCTGCGCCTTCTTCGGCAGCGCCGCAAGCGAAGCCGTTGAAAGTGAAATGCCGAGGAAACTGCGCCGCGTCGTTTTCAAACCATTCACCTCGCCGCTCTTGCCCGGCTTCTCCTTGTTCAACATCTCAAAACCTTCCTTTCGATTTTAAACCACAATCAGAGATTCCCCCGACCTTACAGAGGGGCCTCCCAACGAACATGGCGACAGTCTAGCAAATCCACCAACCGAAGTCAATCAATCAGCGGCAAAACGCAAGATGATCGCCCGTCTCGCGTCTACCTCACGAAGACGAACGTACCGTTGGAGACGCAGACGAGTTCCGCATCCCGGGCTTCGAGAATGAAATTCGAACGATTGAGGAGCCGGAAACGAACCGAGGGCTTTTCCATCCAAGTGGCGAGGACTTCTTCATCGCCGATTCGGCGTGTACCCACGTCGACGAAGACGCGCCCGTTTTCTTCGAAGGCGAGCGTGTTCTTCTCCGTGCCGACGAGCGAGCTGGTGGTACTCAGCTCCGCCGTGCGCATGGAAAGGTCGAGAGTGGCCCCGTTCTTGAGCATACAGCCCCAAAAGTTGTCCGTCTCGGGCACGAAACGCGTGTTCACGAGGATCTCGCCGTTTCCACTCGCCTGCGTCGCCGTGCTACGTGCGACATAGGTGCCTACGTCGAGGGTCGCGCCGTCGAGCGTAAGCGGACCCGCCACGACGAGCGTCGTCTCCGCCCCCGAGAAGGTACTGCCGGCGGTAAAGGTCACCGGGCCATGGAGCGCAAGCGTGCCGCGAGTCGCCGTGGCCGACCCGATGTAGCCGCTGCCTGTGCAGGACATGTCCAGCGTGTTGCCGCCAAGGTCGAGCGTCACCGGCACGCCGCCGGCCCCCACGAAACCGTATTGGTTGAAGTCGACGGCAGAATCCGCCGTCAATCGCACCTGCGCGATCGACGGCGTCGTTGCCGCATTCGCCAGCACCGTCGAGTTCCTCAGCGTACCACCGTCAAGCACAAACCGATACGACTGGAAACCGGCCTTGCCGTCCATCTCCATCGCCGCACCTTTGCCAATGGCGATCTCGCTCCCCGGCACGCCGTAACGGCAGTCCGTACCCGCACCCACGGCATGGGCGACACCGCCCGCCACCACCGTGCCGCCGATGTAGCCCTGATTGACATGCGCAGGCTGGTAGACGCCGTTCCCTTCAAGAACCAGCTTCAACGACCCCGCCAGGAAGAGAGACGGATTCGTCACCGTACGCCCTTCCGGAATGTCGACATGGACTTCATCGAATGTCAACCCGTCTAGTACCGTCGGCCCCGCGAGGAAGACTCCCGTACCATTGTTGCCATACCACGCCTCACCGTTTGCCCGGTCAATCAGGCCGATGGCGCCGTCTGAAACGCGACGCGCCGGCACGAAGTCGCGTTGAAGCGTACCGCTTTCCCAAATCTTCATTCCGTAAAGGCGCATCGTCGCGTATTTGGAACTGCCATTGTTCCCCTTGAAAATCCAGAGCGGAAGCGAACCGCCGGAGACCGTGCGCCCGGAAGTGCCGGTGTACGACGGCGTCTCCTCGCCGTTCACATAGAGATTCGCCACGTTGTCCGAGCCCCAGGTCAGGCGGTAGTCGCTAGTCGGGGTGATCGTCGTCGTATCGCCGAGTGTAATCGCCGAGGCGCCATAGAGCTTGAAGACGTTTTGCTGGATGATGAACAGGTAGGCCTGGGTGTTCCATCGGCTGGTGCCGAAGACCGTTGCACTTTCAACTTTTGAAATGTGCCCGAAACTGACATCGACGGTTGTATTGGCCGAGGCGTTCAGTTTGGTATCGACACTCTGGGTTCCTGTCGACTCGATGTATTCAAGTTCCTGGTAGACGGCGGTGCCGCCCTCAATCCGCCCCGAGCCTACGAGATCGGAAAGATAGAGTTTGTGGCCATTGAGACGAACGGTGAAATCGATTGGGACTTCAAGTCCACGCCAGTCGCAGTCCGCCATCAGCGTCACCGGGTTTTCGAAAAACATTTCCCGCCGATTGAGGGTCTGTCCCGCCGGCCAGGCAAAGGTCGTGTTCGCGTCAACGACGATAGCCGAAGCTTCTGTGGGGGTTACTCCGTCCAGCGGCTGGCCCATGTAGTTGAGGCAGTTCCAGTTCGCCGGATCGGACATATTCGTGCGATCGCCCTTGCCCGTCCAAATAGCCGTGTAGGGGATGTCGGGCGGCAAGGTGGCGATGAGTCGTCCGTTCTCGACGGATAGGACGGCGGGGAGCCCTTCAACCAGGAACTTCGCCTCGTCGCCCGCGACCAATCCACCCGCAAGAAGCGGCAATTTGCCGGTTTCGCTAAACGTGCCGCTGCCCTTCTGGACGAGTCGGATGACGACTGGATTCTCGGCGGATGCCGTCGACAGGTTCACATTGCCGGCCACGATATCGTCGCAACCGCCAGGCACCACATCGAAGACAAGGCGTGCGCCGCCAGCCAGCGTGAGCGGCCCCGCCACGTTGACCGTACGCGCCGTCTGGTCCACAAAACTGATCTCACCCTGCACGAGGCTGAGCGAGGCGAAATCTACAACCGCCGCGAGATTGAGGGATCGATCCCCTTCCTTTACGACATTCTGCCCATCTAGGGCGTCTTCAACTTCCACCCGACCATCGTATATTGTCACGCCGCCTTCAAAGGCATTGTAGGCGTAGCCGTAGCCAAGCCCCGCCGTACCCACGTTCGGGTAGAAGGTGCCGGAGAGTTCGTCCAGCAAACCGACGCGACCGGAAGCCTCGCGATACGGAACAAGGCGAAACTTCGCCGTCACCGTGCGCGGATCGCCCTCGCCCTTGCCGATTTCCATCGAATAAAAACGATAGGCCGAAGCATGACCGGCGGTATTGCAGGCGAAAATGGCCAATGTCTTATCGGTGCCGCCTCGCGCAACCGAACGGGAGACATTCATCGACATGACATAGTCGGTGTTCAGCTTTTCCAACCGAGCGACATCCGAATCGTTGACGGTGAAATGATAGCGCGCCGCCGCATCGGGAAAACCGATGGAGGTAAATCCCGCACCACCGCCCCAAAAGCAGAACATGTTGCTTTCCTGCATGGACAGAAGATAGCAGGAGTTATCCCACGACAAACCGAACAATGCGACATTTTTGACGAAAACGGGATGCCCGAATCTGAAATCCATCGTCGTGTTTTCATCCATTTCGTAGTCGAGTTTGACCTTTTGCCGCCCGTCGGACACAACATAGTTGAGCCGCGATCCGGTTTCGGTCGGCGTGATGAACTCTCCCGAACCCACATTTCCGTAGAACTTTCCGCCGACGAAATCCCACAGTCCCGCTTCGCCTGCCGGATTCCGGCATGGCACGAAGTCTCGCACGATTTCACCTTGATCCGCGATACGCAACGCATTCATGGAATAAACAGCCGGCTTGATGCCGTCCTTTCCCGCGAAAAGGTACAGCGTACGGTCCGCCCCGCTATACATCTTGGTAAGCGGATATGTCTCCGCTTCCGCATCCCCGCGCTGCAGCTTCGCCACATTATCCGCTCCGATGATGAGATGGCACACCTCATCCGCAGCCGGCGGCACACCGAGAGAGTCGCCTCCCCCATTAACCCCATAGCCGTGAAAGAGGAATCTACCCCCCTGCTGGTTGAGCAGGTAGCGACCGGAATACCATGCGTCTTGACCAAAGAAAACCGTTTGATCGATATACGTATTGTTTGAAAACCGGAAGTCCAGCGAACAGAGGTCGCGAAGCTCGTAGCCCGTGTTGATCCACTGCGTGCCCGAAGACATGATACCGGGAAGCTGCACATAGCCGGCTGGCAGGGTCCGCCCCCCCACCACGAGCTGGAGGCCCGTTGCCGTCATTTCCAGACGCCGCGTGGCGCCGTCGCTTCCCGTCTCGCATCCGGCGGCGAGCGTCACCGCGCCACCGTCGGCCACCGTGAAAGAACTCGCCGTAACGAGGTTGTACGTACCTTCCGCGAGGGCGGCCGGCACTTTCACCGTCACCATTCCCGTAACCGTGGCCACCCCCGCCACCTTGATCTCGGGCGTACCCTGGCCCAGCGTCGCAAACGGGATCATGCCACCAGCCAAAGTGAGTGCCCCGCAGCGGATGACCTGCGAGGAGGCCTCGACCACTTCCAGCGAACCGGCCTCAAGTACAAGCGTGCCGGAGAGATTCACCCCGTCGGCGATCACGCGCCGTGTGGAGGTCTTCGCATAGTCGGTTCCCTCGATGGCGACAAACCGCCCCAGGAAAGTCGCCGCCCCGCCATGACCGAAAAATTTCTGCGTCACCCGATCCCAGAGGCCGATTTCACTGTCCGATTCACGGTAAGCAGGTACGAAATCCCGCATGGGGGTCGTCCCTTCGCCGATCTTCATTCCGTAGAGGCGCATCGTCGCGTATTTGGAACTGCCATTGTTCCCCTTGAAAATCCAGAGCGGAAGCGAACCGCCGTAGACCGTGCGTCCGGAAGTTCCGGTGTACGACGGCGTCTCCTCGCCGTTCACATAGAGCTTCGCCGCGTTGTCCGAGCCCCAGGTCAGGCGGTAGTCGCCCGTAGGGGTGATCGTCGTCGTGTCGCCGAGGGTAATCGCCGAGGCGCCATAGAGCTTGAAGACGTTATTCTGGATGATGAACAGGCAGGCCTGGGTGTTCCATCGGCTGGTGCCGAAGATCGTTGCACTTTCAGCTTTCGAAATGTGCCCGAAACTGACATCGACGGTCGTGTTGGCCGAGGCTTTCAATCCCGTGTCGATGTATTGGGTACCCGTCGACTCGATGTAGGCCAGCATTTGGTAGCCTTCAGGAAGATCGACCGCTTCCTCGGCCACCGCCGCCGAACCCACAACCAGCATCAACGCCACCGTCAAACGTCGCATTGTCATTCTCATTTCAAACCGCCTTTCTCTTGAATTCACGAGTATCCGTTCGTGAACAGAAGTCTGGATTTCAATGCTACATTTCAGGAAGTTTTTAGGCAACCCAGCCGATCGCGAAAACCTCCAACCAAAATGCAACGGTAATAGTATACCCCATCATTTGTCAGATTGTCAACTCCATACGGCAATTCGTCAGTAGAGCCGGTTTCCGTAACCTATGGTAAATTACGCAGGTGCGTTTCCTGCAACATTTGCGCCACACGCCTCACACCCAATTCGGAATTGGATCTTCCCGCCCATCTACAGACTAGAATTCCTCAAGATCAAACTTCCTGATGACGTCCACATTGGTCAGATAATGCATCGTTTCCTGTTGGATGTCCAGATCCCAGGACTCCAAGTATACATCATCACATGCGTCATAGGAACGACCGAGCAGGAGGTTGAGCGGCACCAGCAACTGGTCGGCGAGGTGCTTTTCACACGCCTTGCCGGCTTTGAGGAAATCGCGTACCGCCGCCACCACCTCGTGGGCGACCATCTTGCGCGACTTGTTGTAGGTTCCAACCGCCGACAGCACGACCGAACCCCGCTCGTAGTCGAGCTGCACATAGCAGTAGTTGCCCGGACCGAACGCCTCGACCGTACGGATCTCGGACATCAACCCCAATTCCGCGAATTGGCGCTGCACGATGCCGACTTCCGCCTCGGCAATCGCCACGGGAATCGCCGAAACGACGCCCACGACCTTGCCGCCACGATACGCGCCCAGTTCCGTCAGTTTGAATTGACCGATCTTCTTCGTCGTGTCAAACGGCCAGACCTTCAACTTCACCACGCCTCCGGCCGCCGGATAGAAGCCGCAACACGCGAGCTCCACTTCGATGCGTGCGCCCATGCGACGAAGTTCCGGCAGATACGTCTCGGTAAAGAATTCCCAGATCGGCGCAAACGGCACATGCGTCCCGCCCGTGATTGTCACCGTCGATGGCTCGTCCGCCTTCAGCAGAACTGGAATGACCGTTTGCGCAACCAACGTCACGCTTCGCGCCGTGCCGACATCGAAGCGATAGTCTCCGCCCTTGATCGGTCCCGGCTTGAACTCAAGTTCCATCGACCCGACGCCCACCTCGGAGACCTTCGCCCCGCAGATTTCGGCGACCGCCTTCACGCATGTCAGATGCTGCCTCTTCAGTCCCGGCTTCGTCCGCCCCGCGCGGATCTTCTTGAGCTCGATCTCCGTTCCCGTGATCGCGCTCAAGCTCAGCGCCGTGCGGAGAACCTGTCCTCCGCCCTCGCCCTGCGAACCGTCAATCGTCACAAGTCTTTCACGCCGCTTTTCTCCCCTTAATCACGAACTTCATGTAGTCGATCACGGAGTCGTTCCAGCCGAAGATC
>JAZLJP010000012.1:0-15794 GCA_045617985.1 Kiritimatiellia bacterium | reverse complement strand
CGGCGGACAGGATTGGGGGCGGGAAAGTCAACGTGGTTTTTATGGACTTGAAAACGATCTCCCAAACGTGTTGAGAACCTTGTTGATGCATGGCAAGGACGAAGATGGGCGTGTTGACATTCCGATGTTCAGAATCACCGGTCTGCCCGAAGAGGCTGGAAGTGAATGGTTGACGGATAAGATCAAAGTCGGTGCGCACTATATTGATTTTCGTGCAACCAAAGGAGAGAGGAGTAGAGAGGAATGAAGGCGATTGTCGTCTTGTTGGTTTTCATGGCGTACGTCGGTTATTCGCATACCGACGCGGAAAAGCGGCGCTATGTGGATGCCATCCTCACGCGTGCTTCAATGGTGGCGAGTGATGACACTTTAGCGTCTGAGGGGCGCGATCCAGATCCTAATAGTGTCCTATGTTCGTGGGAGGGGTTCCTCGGCCGCCCTGGAGGAAACACTTGGGCTGGAGGATGGAGTATCGCGGAACGGCGAGCGGCATTTGACTGGTATTTGGAAATATTGGCCACAACCAATAGCCTTGCTTTCTCCAGTAATGACAAGGGCAAAGTATACTGCCATCACGAACCAACTGCTTTCCTTTGGGCATTGATGAAACGGCGATCGTTGTATGATCGTGACTATTTTCCGACGAACGAGCCGTTTTACCGGTCGGCCTTCGAAAATCCCGACGTCTTTTTCGGCATGAAGACAGACGAACCCTGGACGCGGGCGGAAAAGGAGACCGCCCTGGCGACGTTTTTCACCCGTGAATGTGCCGAGTTCTTGCGGCACGGAGAGACTGCGGGTGTCTTTTTCATCTTATCTGTTCACATCTGCCGATTTTATGATATAATATCTACCTATGCGAACCAACAGAAGGAATGGGGGCCGAGTGTCGCGCATTTTCGAGTGCGCGGCCGGGGTCTTGTTGTGCCTTTGCCTCTTTTCGGGCAACGGGTTTGCACAGTCTACCCCTGTTGCGGCGCCGGGGGCGGCGCAGGTGGCGGAGCCTGAATCCGCGGCGGCGCGGCGGGCGCGGGAGTTGCCGCGCTCGGCGACGAGTGCGGATGGATTCGTTGAAATCCTGGCGGCGGATGTGCCGGGGGATACGATGGGGTTCCGTTTGCCGTTGTTGCGTTTTACCGCGCAATGCATCCAGGAGCTCGAGCACGCCTACGGCCTTGAGATGCCGCGGGAGGCGGGGCGGGGGCTCGTCGTCCATGCGCTCGAAGGGCAAACGAACGACGTGCGGGTGATCGCCCGTGTGGTGCGGCACGACGGCCACATCCTCACGCGCCTCTGGCTGCCGTCGCCGGGGTTTACCAGTTTGGACGCGCTCAAGTTTGAGATCGTGCAAGCCTATTTCCGGGCCTGGGTCGATCGGCACCGTGCGCCCGAGGCGACCGGCGAGCCGGATGAAATTCCGCGCTGGCTGGCGTTTGGGGCCTTGCGGGCCCGCTCGGCCGATGGCGCCCACGACGACATCCGGTCCGTTCTCGAGCTTTGGAGCGAGAAGCAGCTGCCGGCGTTCCCGGGTTTTGTGGAGGATCTGAAGATCGTTTCCTACCAAGATGCCGTGCTGGCGGGATTTCTTGCGGCCTGGGTGAAGGAGAAGAAGGCCTTCCCGGCCATTCTCGAGCGCCTTGCCGCCGGCGAGGCGTGGGAGACGCCGGCCTTCATCGCGCAGCTCACGGGCGAGCGGGAAAGCCCGGCGGCGGAGCGCGTCTTCAAGGAGCGTCTTGTGCGCCTTTCGCGGGCGGTTCTTTCGCCGGGGCGGGCAAGCGCGTGGGACTTGAAGAACTTCCGAGCGCAGCTCGTCTTGGATCTCGGGGACCTTGAATCGGCTTCGACGAACGGGGTTTCCACCTGCACGTTCCGCGAGGCGATCGGCCGCGTGGCCGACGAACCGGCCGTGCGGCAGGCGGCCGTGCGGAAGATGCGCGAACTGCCGCTCTATGCGGTGCGGCGCGGCGAAGGGCTCGCCGCCGTTTCGGAGGCGTACAGTCGTTTTCTCGTGATGCTCTCGCGCGGTGCAAGCGCGGAGAAGCTGGGCCCGCTCCTCGACGCGGCGGAGGCGAAGCTGAAGGAAGTCGTCGCACACGGGGGCCATCTCGCCCCGAAGGCAAAGGCTGTTGAAAATGAAAACGGAAAAAACGATAACCGGTGACGTCGATCCCGACGTTCTTGACTATACGGTGGGCGATGATCCTGTGTTGGACATGGATCTCGTGCGCTGGGACTGCCTTGGTACGGCGGCCCACGTGACGATGCTCTCCGAGATGCCCGTCGAGCCGCCCGTGGTGACGAAGGAAGAGGCCGCGCGCGTGCGCAAGGCGCTGGCGGCCGTGGTGGCGGATGAGACCTTTGTCGTGCGCGAGCAGGATCAGGACGTGCACATGGCCGTGGAGACGCGCCTTACGGAAACGCTGGGCGATCTCGGCAAGAAGATCCACACGGGCCGCAGCCGCAACGACCAGGTGGCGGTGGACGTGCGCCTTCACATCAAGGATCAGCTCCTCGGCCTAGAGGGGGAGCTTGCCGATCTCGTCGCGGCGCTCGTCGCTTTCGGCCGCGCGCACGACCGCGTGCCGATGGTGGGCCGCACGCACCTGCAGCCGGCGATGCCGAGCTCGGTGGGCGTGTGGGCCACGGGCCACGCCGAAATGATTCTCGACCAGGTGGCGAATCTCGAAGCCGCCTACAAGATCAACGATGCCTGCCCGCTGGGGAGCGCGGCGGGCTATGGCGTGCCGCTTCCGCTCGACCGGCAGCGCACGAGCGACCTCCTCGGGTTCGCGCGCCCTCTTCATAACGTCTTCGGCGCCTCGATGGGCCGCGGCGAAGATGAAGCGGCGGTTCTTTCCGCGCTCGCGCAGCTCATGGCGGTGCTCTCGCGCCTTGCGGAGGATATGATCCTCTTCTCGATGCCGGAGTTCGGCTATTTCACGCTCCCGCGCGCCTATTGTACGGGCAGCTCGATCATGCCGCAGAAGTACAATCCCGACGTGCTGGAGCTCGTGCGTTCCAAGACGGCCCAGGTGCTGGGCCTTGCCACGGCCTCGCTCTCGCTCCTCCATGCGATGCCGGGCGGGTACAACCGCGATTTGCAGGATTGCAAGGGCCTCTACATGAAGGGCCTGGCGATCACCCGTACGACCTTGCGCATTCTCGCGAAGTTCGTGATCGGAATGGGCGTGGATGAGGCGAAGCTGCGCGCGGGCTTCATTCCGGGCGTCTTCGCGACGGATGTCGCGCTCCGGAAAGTCGCCGCCGGCACGCCTTGGCGCGAGGCCTACCATCAGGTACGCGACAATCTTGAAGCGCTTGCCGCCGAGGATGCGGATGCGGCCGTGGCGGCGAAGACGCATGCGGGGGCGACGGCGGGGCTCGACTGGGCGCTCTACGATACGCGCCGGGCGGAGCTCGAAGCGTCCGTCGCCGCGCGCAAGGCGGCGTTTGAAGGCGCTCTTCGGAACTTGTTCAACTAAACGGAAAGGGAATCGGAAATCATGTCTCAAAATGGAATTACGCTTTTACAGGCTTGGCAATACGGTGGGTATTTGATGTGGGTTTTGGCGGGCCTGTCGGTGCTGGCGCTCGCGGTTGTCCTTTACCTTCTCTTTGCGCAACGCCGGGGGGCGCTTGCGCCGCGTACGCTGTTGAGCGATGTTTTCAGCAAGCTCCAGACGGGCGACCATGGCGAGGCGCGCCGCCTTTGCGAACGGCGGCCGTGTGCGTTTTCGTCGATTACGCTTGCGGCGCTCGACGTGGTGCAGCGTACGCCGGCGGGGCAGCGCGCGGATGTGGCCTCGGCCGTGGAAACGGCGGGGGCCCATGTGGCGGAACGTCTGCAGGCGTCGGTCGACTGGCTTGCGGATATCGCGGCGATCGCGCCGCTCGTGGGCCTCTTGGGAACGGTGCTGGGCATGTTCCAGGCGTTCGGCGGCATTGCGGGCGACCTTGCGGCGAATGCGCGCCCGGTGGTGCTCGCGCAGGGCGTGTCGCAGGCCATCATCACGACGGTGTTCGGCCTTGTCGTTTCCATCCCGTGCCTTCTCTTCCACGCGTTCCTGCGCCGCCGCACGGCCAAGCGCATCGCCGGGCTTGAGACGCTCGCGGTCATCCTTGAAAAGGCGTTCTAATGAATTTTCGCCGCAATATCAAAAGTCACGCGCCCACGGTGCAGATGGCCTCGCTCATGGATGTCGTCTTTCTGCTCCTGTGCTTTTTCGTGACGTCGAGCGTGTTCTCCCAGTGGGAGACTGAAGTGGCCATCGCCCTCCCCACGGCGAAGAGCGCCACGGTGCCGGGGCGGATGCCCGGCGAGATCATCCTCAACCTGAACCCGAAGGGCGAAGTTTCGGTGAACGGCCAGGCGCTCACCCTTTCGGACGTGACGGAGCGCCTCGCGCGCATCGCAAAGCTCTACCCCGGCCAGCCGGTCGTCATCCGCGCCGATAAAACGGCCGCCTACGAGAAGCTGATGGGGCTCATCGACGCCTGCCGCGCGGCCGACGTGTGGAACTTCTCGCTCGCCACCCAAGACGACGAGAAAGCCCCGAAGGCGGCCGCCGCCGCGAAGAGCGAGTGAGGGCGTTTTATCGGATCCCGAATTTGAAGTACTTTTCTAGAAGGAGACATTGTGAAGAAACTTTCATTGGTCATTTTGAGCGTGTGCGGCCTCTCTGCGATGGGCGCTTCCCACTGGAACGGCGGGCGTACGGTGCCGGTGCATCGGTTTACGCCGCGGGATGATTCGGGGGCGAAGATCTCCTCCACCGAAGCGCTGCCGCGGCCCGTTTCTTCGGGCCAGACGTGTGGGCAGTGCCATGACGTGGCGGAGATGAAGGGGGGAAGCCACTTCCGTACGGGGCTCGACGCGCAGGAGGCGAAGGAGAGCGTGGTCGTGGAGCCGTGGTTCTGGGCGGACGACACCACAGGTACGGCGATTCCGCTCACCCTCCATGGCCAGGAGGGCGCCTACACGCCGACGGCGCTCGGGCTCACGCCCTGGCAGTGGACGAAGCTCTTCGGCCGGTCCTTCCCGGGCGGCGGCATCGGCTCCGACCCGCGCGCGATGGAAAGCGCCGACGGGGCGAAGCAGCGCTGGTTCGTGACGGGTGCGCTCGAGGCGAACTGCCTTGCCTGCCACCAGCAGCGCGGCTACGATTCGAGCGAATGGGCGCGCCAGGTGCTGCGCGAGAACTGGCGCGGCGCGATGACGGCGGCCTCGGGCCTCGCGCTCGTCGACGGCATGAACGAGCGCCTTGCGGAAACGTGGGATCTCGCGATGGGCGGGGATAACCCCGACGACCATCTCTTCCGTGTGCCGGAAAAGACGATCTACGATCCTTCGCGTTTCGATGTGAAGGACCGCTGCATTTTCGATGTCGGCAAGCCCAAGAACGAGAACTGCCTCGCCTGCCACAGCGTGAGCGAGAAGGGCATGCCCTCGCATGCCATCGCGGGTGAAATCCACCTGAAGCGCGGGATGCAGTGCATCGACTGCCATCAGAACGGCATGGACCACCGGGTGCAGACGACGACCTGCGCCGCCTGCCACACGGGCGCGAAGGGCGCGGGCCCGAAGCCCTGCCACGCCGGCATTCCGCTCGTCCACTTCGAGAAGCTCGCCTGCACGGTGTGCCACGCGGGCGTGACCGCGAAGGGCGAGCGTGCGCTCGTTCGCACGTCGCGCGCCAACCGCATCGGCATCTACGGCCGCGCCCAGTGGGCGACGGATTGCCCCTACATCGTCGAGCCCGTCTTCGTGAAGAACGCCAAGGGCGTCGTGGAGCCCCGCCGCATGATGTGGCCGAGCGGCTTCTATCGGGCCGAAAAGGACGGCACGCTCAAGCCGATTGCGCCCGCCGAGGCAGCCGCGCTCGCGGGCGATGCGTTCACGGTGGTCAAACGCGTGGAGGCCGCTCTTGCGATGCTCAAGGACGCCAACGGCGCTCTCGGCCAGGTGGATCTTTCGAAAGACGGCCAGCTCGTCTACCGCACGGCAACGAACGAAGTGCCGCTCGTGGTGGCCGAAGACCGTGTGGAGAAGGAATTCATGGGCCTCGCCATCACGCTTTACAACGCACGGGTCGAAGAGGTGAAAACGAAGATTGCCGTTTGCCGTGGCGACAAGGTGTATGGTATTGACTTGAAGGAACTCGAAAAGGGCGCTCTCGGAGAAACGTTGGCGGAGCGCAAGGGCGTTGCCCCTGCCGCGGCCGACCAGTGGCCGGTGGGCACGCTCTCGGCGGACGGAAAGACGTTCCTGCCGCTCGTCGACCGTTGGACGGTTGAACAGTATCTGAAGGTGAAGGATGCCGAGCAGCCGCTCACGAAGGAGATGGTGGCGCGGGCGCTCAAGAACGCCGGCAAGGACGTGCGCTATCTCTCGGCGGGTCTCGTCTTCTCGCTCGACGACAAGGGCGCCCTCGTGGAGACGGCCGGCGTCAAGGAGGCCCAGTGCGTTTCCTGGCCGCTCGCACACGACGTGCGCGCGGCGCGCGCGGCGCGCGGCGCCTCTCCCGTGAAGTGCGCCGACTGCCACACGGGCGATTCCGACTTCTTCCTCGGCAGCGTCACGCCCACCGGCCCCGTGCAGGGCGCGGCGGCGCCGGCGATTGCGCATGCGAAGTTCCTCGGCGTGGGCCGCTGCTACCACACGGTGCTCGGCTCGACGTTCGCGATGCGTCCGCTCCTGAAGGTGACGATGTGGACGATCTTCTCGCTCATGTGCCTCTTCCTCGCGGCGGCGATGGCGATGGCTCTCACACGGCTTGGGGAATGGTGCTCGGCGAACACGAAGGAATTCCTCGGCGGCCTCTTCAAGTGGGTGCTTGACATGGGCCTTGTCGTGTGCCTCGCGTATCTCTTCTTGAGCGGCGCGATCGGCTGGCTTGTGGGCGGCATGTCGAGCTGGCTGCTTGTTGGCCACATGATGGCGGGCGGCGGCTTTGCGGGGTCGGCGGTGCTTCTGATGGCGATTCGCGCGAAGGAGCGCACGTCGAAGCTGTGGAGCGGCGTCGCGTGGGCGTTCTGGATCCTCTTCGCGGCCGGCACGGTGTTCACGGCGGTGATGCCGATGATGACGGTGTTCGGCTCGCATGGCCAGGAAATCCTGCTCTGGAGCCACCGCTGCGTGTCGCTGTCGTTCGCGTTCACGAGCGTGGTGCTGTGCTACCTCCTTCGCCGCCGTTCGTGAAGCGTTACGACTATAAGGCCATGGACACCGAGTTTGCGGTGTCCTTTGGCGCTTCTGAGAACGAGGCCCTCTGCGCCGCGGCAGCCGCCGCGTGCTTTGCGCGGATCGACGAGATCGAGGGCCTCCTCACGAAGTTCAACGATACGAGCGACGTCGCCCTAATCGGTGCCTTGAAGCCTGGCGAGACGGCGGTCGTCGCCCGCGAGACGATGGACGTATTGGTCGCGAGCGCCGAAATCTGCGCCGCGACCTTCGGCGCGTACGACCCCACGGTGGAAGCGCGTCGTTTTGGGGATCTCATCCTCGACGTGGAGCATTATCGCGTGGGCGTGAAGGCCCCGGGGGTGAAGCTTGATTTCGGCGGCATCGGCAAGGGCTACGCGCTCGACGAGTGTGCGAAGATCCTCCGCTCCGAACAGTTCGAGCTTCACAACTGGCTGCTCGACGGCGGCACCTCCACGTATCTTGCTTCGGGGGCGCCAACGCCGGAGGAGACGGGCTGGGCGCTCGGCGTGGGCGGCGTTTGGAAAGAGCGCACGAAAACGCCCACGGTGGTGCGTTTGGCGGAAGGGGCGCTTTCGGGAAGCGGGTTCGAGCTGCGGGGCGAACATGTGCGCGACGTGCGCCGCGGCGGGGCGGCCGTCAAATGGGCGCAGAGCTGGAGCAGGGCCAAGAGCGCCACGGTGGCGGATGCCCTCTCCACGGCGGCGCTGGCCCTTGAAGCGCGCGAAATCAAAGCCGCGTGCGCGGCGCTCGAGGCCCAGGTGCTCGTGGCGCGAAAGCAGAATATGTTGTGGGACCGCATCCGTGACCCCTTGCGTTGGTTCGGGACTTCGACTTGAGAAAGGACTGGACTTATGCTATACTGTTCGCGGAGAGGTTCATGTCGTGACCCGCACGGGCGGGTTTGATGATTTTAAAGATTACCAGGAGAGTCGAAAATGACGATTCGCTCATATCTTGAAAAATTTGCGCAGGAGACGCCACAGGCCGTGGCGCAGCAATACTCCTGCAATAAAGAGTGGTGTTCGCGCACGTGGGCCGAGTTCTTGGCCGACGTCCGCGCCGTTGCCGAAGCCTACGGGCCGAAGTTCGCGCTTCGGCCGCGCGTGGAAAACGTGGCGATCGTGCTGCCGAATAGCCCCATCTGGACCGAAACCTACCTCGCCTGCAGCGGCGCGGGCGTGGGCGTGGTGCCGCTCGATCCGAAGCTCCACAACGAGGAAGTGGTCTACATCCTCAAGGATTCCGGCGCGGCGGTGGTGACCACCGATAAGCAGCACCTTCCGATGATGAAGGCGATTGCGGGCGAGCTTCAGGCCCTGCGTGCGATTGTGATCATCGACATGCCCGAAGCCGACCTTGCGCCGATCGGGTCCGTGGGCGTGTATTCGTTCGCGGCATTGAAGGAGGCGGGGCGCGCCGCGCTCGCGAAGAACCCGAAGGGCTGGTACGATGCGAACGTCGCGACCGATGAGGACGTCGCTTCCGTGATCTACACCTCCGGTACGACGGGCAAGCCCAAGGGCGCGATGCTCACGCATCGGAATTTCGTTGCGGATATCACCGGCGCCATGGAGGCGTTCGGCGAAAAGGTGGATAACACGGATTCGCTCCTCGTGGTGCTGCCGCTCTTCCACGCCTTTTCGTTCTGCGCGAACTTCGTCCTTTCCCTCTACCGCGGCTGCACGATGAAATTCGTGCGCTCGCTCTACACGATCGGCGAGGACGTGAAGATCCTCCGGCCCTCGGTGGTGATGAGCGTGCCGCTTCTCGCGGAAAAGATGTTCGATAAGATCGATTCGAAGCTGAAGGCCTCGAAGGCGGCGCAGGTCCTGCTCAAATGCGGCCTCGGCTTCATCATCAAGCGCAACATCGTCAAGGGCCTCGGCGGCAAGCTCCGCTTCATGATCGTGGGCGGCGCGCCGTGCCCGCACCATGTGCTCGCGGGCTACAAGAAGCTCGGCATCACGGTGCTCGAGGGCTACGGCCTCACCGAGTGCTCGCCCGTCGTTTCGATCGCGGGCCCCAAGTGCGCGAAGATCGGCACGATCGGCATCAAGCTCTCCAATATCGAGGTGCGCCTCGCCGATGCGAACGAGCAGGGCGTGGGCGAGCTCCAGATCAAGGGCCCGATCACGATGAAGGGCTACTGGCACAACGAGGCGGCGACGGCCGAAGCGTTCGACGGCGAGTGGCTGAAGACGGGAGACCTCGCTTCCATCGACGAGCTTGGCCTCATCTCGATCCGCGGCCGCAAGAAGGCGCTCATCGTGAACCGCGAAGGCAAGAACATCTACCCCGAAGAAGTCGAAAACCGCATCGGCGCGGATCCGATCGTTGCGGACTGCGTGGTGGTGGGCTACCTTACGGGCGGCATTCCGGGTGAAAAGGTGGGATGCGTCGTTCATCCGAACGTCGATCTCATCAAGGAGCAGAACGGCGGCAAGGATCTGGCCTGGGAGGAGATCGAGAAGATCGCCCAGGATCGTGTGCACACGCAATGCCAGGAGATGGCGGACTACAAACGCGTGCGCAAGGTCGTGGTGGCGAAGGAGCCGCTCGTACGTACGTCGATCCAGAAAGTGAAGCGCGTCGTCTACAAGGGCACGCTCGACGAGTAAAAGGCTTATGGCAACACTCAAACAAATCACGGATTGGCTCGACCGGACGCTTGACGTCCGGTCGTTTTCTGATGTCTCGAATAACGGGCTTCAAATCGCCCGGCGCGGCACCGAGGTGACGAAGGTCGCCTTCGGGGTCGATGCGAGCGTGCGAACGGTCGAGGCGGCGGCGGCAGCCGGCGCCGAACTTCTCGTTGTCCATCACGGCATCTCGTGGGGCGGCGGCATCCAGCGCCTCACGGGCGGCGTCTACAACGTCGTCAAGGCGGCGATGGCGGCCGACCTCGCGCTCTATGCCGTACATCTGCCGCTCGATGCGAACCATGCGTACGGCAACAACTACGAGCTCGCCCGCTACCTCGGGCTCAAGCAGCTGAAGCCGGCGTTCGTCTACCACGGCGAGACGATCGGCGTCGTCGGCGTGTTGCCGAACGGCAAGAAGGTGGGCGTGTGCTCGGGCGGGGCCGGTTGTTTCGCGCCCGACGCGAAGGCGCGCGGCTGCGATCTCTACATCACGGGCGAGGCCGACTGGGGCGAGACGATCGCCGCCGAGAACGTGGAGATGCCGATGATCTGCGCGGGCCACTACCAAACCGAAACCTTCGGCGTGAAAGCGCTCGCGAAGGCCATGAAGAAGGCCCTCAAGGTCGAGACCTGCTTTCTGGAGCGTCAAGAAACGAAGTAAGTGCAACCGTTAGAGTGATTGGGAGGAATTGACCGTACCTTCACGAAATCGACAAAATGTCATTTTCGTGAAGGTCTGCTCTTGCGCTTCTGGGGGAAGGGTTTTCGTTCGTATCGGATTCTGCGGTCGCAAAAATATGGTATAATGGATGCATGAAGCCTATCAACACAAGCACGTTCACGTTTCCTGACTTGATTGAGAGGGGGTTTGTCTATGTTGACAAGACCGCCTATCTGCGCGAGTTGTTGCGCGATGGTAAAAACCAGTACTTCTGCGCGCGGCCGCGACGGTTCGGGAAGTCGTTGGCGATTTCGACCCTCCAGTGCATCTTCGAAGGGCGGCGCGACCTGTTCAAGGGACTTGCTATCGACAGGAGTGACTACGACTGGGCGACGTACCCCGTGTTGCGGCTCGACATGGGTTCGTGCCAGGCCGAGACGGTTGACCTCTTCTGGGACAAGCTTCGTCTTCTGCTCGAACGTGAAGCCGTTCGGAACGGCGTCCCCTATCCAAAGGGCGAGCCTGTGACGAATGCGTTCTGCCTTCTCATTGATCGCTTGGCCGCTAAGTCGGACAGCAAGAAGATGGTCCTTCTGATGGACGAGTACGACAAGCCGCTTCTCGGTCATCTCGGTACCCCTGAGGTGACGAAGTTCAAGAACGCGCTCAAGGAGTTCTACTCCGTCGTCAAAACGCAGGAGGGTTCCCAGCGTTTCGCGTTCATGACGGGCGTTAGCAAGTTCTCGAAGGTGTCGATCTTCTCCGACCTCAACAACCTCACCGACATCACGATGGACGCGCGGTACGCGACCCTGTTCGGCTACACGCGCGAGGAGGTGCGGACCAATTTCTCCGATCATCTCGCCGAACTCGCCGCCGTAAACGATCTGACAAACGACGCGGCGTTTGCGAAACTGGAGCACCTGTACGACGGGTTCAAGTTCGAGGAGGGCGCCGAACGTGTGTTCAATCCGGTTTCGGTCGGCAAGTGCCTAGAGTCGAAGAAGTTCAAGAACTACTGGTTCGAGACGGGAACGCCGACATTCCTCGTCAACCTGATTAAGGAGGATCCGATTCTGGACGCGCCGCTGCGTATTTCGGAGACGTTCCTTTCGGCCTCGTTCGAGCCGGAGCAGGTCGGGATGCTGCCGCTCATGTACTATACGGGCTACCTGACGATCAAGGAAACCGAACGAGACGGCGACGAAATGGTCTATACACTCGGTTATCCAAACCGCGAGGTTTCAATTTCAATGAACCAGTACCTCGCGCTCGGACTTTCCTACATCCCTGACCGGCATTTCAGTTCGATCTGTGGCCAACTCTACGAAGGACTCAAGTCTGGCGAGGTGGACGAGGTGATGGAGGGCCTCAAAAGCTTCTTCGAGAACATCCCCTACGATCTGCACGTGAAATACGAGAGGTACTATCAGTCGCTCTTCGTGGCGGTCTTCCTGATGCTCAAGGCGCGCGTCTCGTCCGAAGTGACGACCGCGCGCGGGTGCATCGACGCGGTTGTCGAGACGCCGAAGTTCGTCTACGTCTTCGAGTTTAAGATCCGCGGCACTTCAGAGGAGGCGCTCGCGCAGATTGACGCACAAGGCTATGTCGGTCGCTTTGCCGCCGATCCGCGCAGGCTTTTCAAAATTGGTTGCGCCTTCGACTGGAACACGCGCAATCTCGGCGCATGGTGTGTTGCGTGAAACAGCGATCAACTTCACCGAGACGGCATCACCGATTCGGAAACTGACAAGTATACGGCGTATCTTTCCGAGCCGATTGTCCTTCACACGAAGGATGTCTGTCATGATGATGGGGTCGCGTATTTGCCGCTTTACAGGACTTCCTGTCTTTCGCCGTCTCTGATTTGCTAACATTTGCCTAATGAGGGCATGGTAAAATTCTGCATACGATTTTCGAATCATTTCTAACAAAAAGGAGAAACTCGAATGGATCTGCTGAATGCTACGAATCGAATCGCCGCGCAGGGCGAACTCGTGACGAAGATCAAGAGCGAAGTGGGCAAGGTGATCGTGGGCCAGGAGAAGCTTGTGGACCGCCTCGTTTTGGCGCTCGTGACGGATGGCCACATCCTTCTCGAAGGCGTGCCGGGCCTTGCGAAGACCTTGAGCGTGAATACGCTCGCGAAGGTGCTGGGCCTCGACTTCAAGCGCATCTCGTTCACGCCGGACCTGCTGCCGGCCGACGTGGTCGGTACGCTCATCTACTCGCCCAAGACGGGCGAATTCGCGCCGAAGAAGGGGCCGGTGTTCACGAACATGCTGCTCGCGGATGAAATCAACCGCGCCCCGGCGAAGGTGCAGAGCGCCCTGCTCGAATCGATGCAGGAAAAGCAGGTGACGATCGGCGACGAGACGTACACGCTCCCGAAGCCGTTCCTCGTTCTCGCAACGCAGAACCCGATTGAACAGGAAGGCACGTATCCGCTGCCGGAAGCGCAGGTTGACCGTTTCATGTTCAAGTGCCTTGTGGAGACGCCCTCGCGCGCGGACGAGCGCCGCATCATGGAGCGCTTCGCGCAGCAGGCGAAGGCCCCCGAGGTCGAGACCGTGTGCAAGATGGAGGATGTCCTCGCCCTCCGCGAGGCGCTCAAGGAAGTCTATTGCGACGAAAAGGTGGGCGACTACATTCTCGACATCGTCTTCGCAACGCGCGAGCCCGACAAGGAGAAGGGGCTTGAATCTCTCAAGGAGCAGATCCAGGTCGGCTGCTCGCCGCGTGCGACGCTCTGCCTCAACAAGGCCGCCCGCGCGAACGCGCTCCTCCACGGCCGCGCCTATGCGACGCCGCAGGACGTGAAGGAAGTCGCCCACGACGTCCTCCGCCACCGCATCCTCCTCACCTACGAAGCCGAAGCCGAAAACGTGACGGCCGACGTGGTGATCGACAAGATCCTCAGCACGATCCCGGTTCCTTGATATGTCCATAGATGTAAAAGAACTGATGGCGAAGGTGGGGAAGATTCGCATCCTCACCAACCGCCTCATCGACGACCAGTTGAGCGGCGACTACCATTCGACGTTCAAGGGCCAGGGCGTGGAGTTCGACGAAGTGCGCCCCTACGTGGCGGGCGACGACGTGCGCGCGATCGACTGGAACGTGACGGCGCGCATGGGCGTGCCGTTCATCAAGCGCTTCAGCGAAGAGCGCGAGCTCACCGTGCTCTTCCTCGTGGACGTCTCGGGGTCGCAGACCTACGGCAGCGTGGAACGCTCGAAGGCGGAACTCGCGGCCGAGGTGTCGTCGCTTCTCGCGCTCACGGCCATCCGCAACCAGGACAAGATCGGCCTCATCCTCTTCTCGGATAAGATCGTGAAGTACATCCCGCCGCGCAAGGGCCGTCAGAGCGTGATGCGCCTCGTGCGCGAAGTACTTGCGGCCGAAGACGACGCGACGGGCGGCACCGATCTTACGGGGGCGTTGCGGTTCCTGAACGGCGTGCAGAAGCGCCGTGCGGTCGTGTTTGTGGTGTCGGACTTCCTCACGCCGGCCGCCCGCTCCCCGGCGGGCGACTACGAGAAGCTTCTTCGCGTCGTGGCGCGCCGCCATGACGTCGTGTGCATTCCCGTGAGCGATCCCGCCGAAGCGCAACTGCCGAACGTTGGCCTTGCCGAACTCGAAGATCCCGAAACGGGCGAACTCGTGCTCGTGGATACGGCCGATCCCGCCGTGCGGAAACAGTTCGCGAAGGCGGCCGCCGAAGAAACGGAACATCGCGATCGTTTCTTTGCCCGAAGCGGCATCGACAACGTGCCCGTTTCAACCAACCGCCCCTACATCCAATCCATCCGAGCCCTCTTCAAACGCCGCGCGAGCAAACGGTGAAATCCATCTCGCAAAGAGATGGCGCAGAGCGTCTCCTCGCAAGAGAGAAAGAATAACGTGCTAGCAGTATTGCCAATCGAACACTTGATCGGATCCCAGGCGTGGTCGCTCGCCTGGGGGGGCGCGGCGGTGTTGTTGGCGATGCTGCTTTGGTCGGTAGGCCTTTTCATTGCCCGCAAGGGCCGTGGGGTATATTTGACAGGGTGTCACGGTGTTGATGGAGGAACGCTTGTGGGCCATAATCTTACACTTGACATTAGAGGGCCGACCAATCACCTTGATTTTGCCGTGAGCTTGATGAATGCGGGACTGGTGGCGTCTGAACGGGAACCGGTTCAGCCGCGCACTGTTCGTCGATGGGAACCGACGGCGGAGGAGTTGGCGCAATGGTATTGGGGCCGTCCCCGGCGGCCGAATACACCATGAGGAAACTATCCCATCATGAAATTCAAATTTAATCATATATTGTTGTTGGGCTTGTTTTGCCTTCCCGTTTGGTGTCAGGCGGGCGAGGGAATGAATTGGATCAAGATGCGTGATCGTATCAGAGTCCTTCGGCATGAGCTTGTTCGGCAGGGGGCGTACGCGTTTGTGACGAATGCGGAGACGCCGCGTGTGGCGCGGAGATCCTGCAGAAGAGCCGGTCGCATGATTGAATGCGGGTGTTTGGTAAAAAGGAGAGAAATGAGGAATCTTGAAACATGAAACGGGAACTTGATAAGACTTTGCGTCTGAAGGCGGTTGCCCTTTTGGGGGTGGCGGTGCTTTCGTTTGCCGCTCCTGGTGGGCAGGTGGCGGATTTGAGCCGGGATGGCATCGATCTGAAGGTCGAGGCCGAGCCCGAGACCGTGGATTTGGGGCGCGACTTTTTCGTGACGGTGACGGCAACGGCGCCGGCGGGAAAGACGGTGGCGCTTCCCGATCTGCGCGATCGCTTCGGCGGTTTCCAGTTGGCCGAATTCTACGACGACGTGCCCGCGACGGATGGCGCCGGCAAGACGGTTCGCACAACGCGCTGGCGCCTGGTGCCCGAGCCGTGCGCGAAGCGCTACCGCCTTGCGCCGTTCGTGGTGACGGTGACGGAAGGGGAGAGTTCGTCGGCCTTCTACACGGCGCCGGTCGTGTTCGCGCCGCCCGCCGCGCGCGAAGCGGCGACGGGCGAGATGGAAATCGCCCCGAAGCGCGACCTCCCGCCGCTCAGCTGGAAGCTCGTGGGCATTTCGAGCGCCATCCTCGCGGGGCTCGCCGCGCTTGCGGCAATCGCCTACCTCGTCATCCGCAAGATCAGGCTCATGGTGAAGATCCACCGGATGAGCCCGATCGAACGCGCGCTCTACGAGCTCGACGTGCTCCTCAAGAAGGGGCTTCCGGGCCGCGGCTTCTTCAAGGACTTCTATGTGGAACTCACGATGGTCGTGCGCCGCTACATCGAGCGCCGCCA
>JAZLJP010000011.1:0-10905 GCA_045617985.1 Kiritimatiellia bacterium | reverse complement strand
TGAAGATTGAAGATTAAGAAAAAGGAGGCGCGGCGAACGCCGTGCCTCCTTTTTTCTTTCAGTCGAATGGAATCGGACCTTAGGCCTTCTTCGCAACTTCGATGATCTGCTTGAAGCCCTCCGGATCGCGGATCGCGATCTCGCTGAGCATCTTGCGGTTCAGCGTGACGCCGGCCTTGAGCAGACCCGCGATGAACGCGCTGTAGCTCATGCCTTCCGCACGGGTCGCGGCGTTGATACGGGCGATCCAGAGATGACGGAAATCACGCTTCTTCAGCTTGCGGTGGATCGTGGCCAGGCGCTGGGCGCGGTCAACGGCTTCCGTCGCAGTGCGGAAGAGTTTGGAACGACCGCCACGGAAACCCTTCGCAAGTTCCAGGCGGCGACGACGACGTTCACGGGAAGCAGGTGCGTTAGTAGCTCGCATTTTTCATTCCTCCTTAGGCATACGGCTGCATACGGTGCATCGTCTTCTCGACGGTTGCATCAGTGACGGCGAGACCACGGAGATTGCGCTTGCGCCCGCGCGGCTTGTAGCCGTTGAGGTGGGCCTTGCCGCCCTGCGAACGCATAACCTTACCCGTAGCCGACATTTTCATGCGCTTCGTGGCGCACTTTTTCGTTTTCATCTTAGGCATTTTGTTTATCCTTTTCTTTCCTTACCGGTCGGGCAGTCGGTTGTGAGCCCGATCCAGATGGAAAAGTGGCGAGTAGTATATCAAATCTCCGAGCCCGAATCAAGCCCCTTTCGCAACTTTCCAACAATGTTGATTATACCATTTTCCAGCAGATTGTGGTATACTATTCGGCGCTATGAATATTGTCATTCTTCTCGGTGCCCCGGGTTCGGGGAAAGGTACGGTCGCGGGCAAGCTCGCGTCCGAAAACGCAAATCTCAAGCACGTCTCGAGCGGCGACCTTCTGCGCGGCGCGGTGGCCAAGGGCACCGAAGCCGGACAGCAGGCGAAGGCGTTCATGGAAGCGGGCAAGCTCGTTCCGGACGAACTCATCGCCACGATGATCAAGGACGTCGTTGCAGAGACGACGGGCGATGTGACGATGCTGCTCGACGGCTTCCCGCGCAACCTCGCGCAGGCGAAGATCCTCGCCGACATGGGCGCGCCCGTGAAGAGCGCCGTGTTGATCGACGTGCCGGACGAAATCATCCAGGACCGCATCGCGGGCCGCCGTACGTGCCCGAAGTGCAAGGCCGGCTATCACGTGAAGAACCTCCCGCCCAAGGTGGAAGGCATCTGCGACGTGTGCGGCAGTGCGCTCACGATCCGTAAGGACGACAATCCTGAAACGGTGAAGGACCGTCTCGTCGTCTACCATCAGCAGACCGAACCGCTGATCGCCTACTACAAGGACAAGGGCCTCCTCAAGACCGTCAACGGCATGACGGGCGTCGAGAACGTCGCTGCGGACTTCCTCAAGGTGATGTAATTCGATGAAGGTCGACATCAAGACCAAAGCCGAAATCGACCGCATGCGCGTGGCGTGCCGGATGAGCGCCGAAGTGCGCGATCTTGCCGCCGCCGCATGTGCGCCGGGCGTACCGACTTCGGAAATCGACCGCGTGGTGCGCGACTATTGCCTCAAGCACAAAGTCGCGGCGAGTTTCCTCGGCTACGCGGGCTTCCCCGCCGCCATCTGCGTGAGCGTGAACGACGAGGTCATCCACGGCATTCCGGGCCCCCGCATCATCATGCCGGGCGACATCGTGAAGTGCGACGTGGGCGTGAATACGCTGGGGTTCAACGGCGACACGAGCCGCACGGTGATGGTGGGCGTGAGCGATCCCGAAATCATCCGCCTCGTGGAAACGACGAAGAAGTGCCTTGCCGCCGGCATCGCCGCAGCCGGCCCGGGCGTCCATCTCGGCGACGTAGGCTACGCCATCCAGAGGGTGGCGGAAGACGCCGGCTTCGGCGTGGTGCGCGACTGGATCGGCCATGGCGTTGGCCGCACGGTGCATGAGGATCCCGAGGTGCCGAACTACGGCAAGCCCGGCACGAAACTCATCCTCAAGCCCGGCATGACCATCGCCATCGAACCGATGATCACGCTCACCAAGGCCGGCGAAAAAACGACTGTCGACCGCAAGAACGGCTGGACCGTCTACACGCGCGACCATTCGATGGCCGCCCACTTCGAACACACCGTCGCCATCACGAACGACGGCTGCGAAGTGCTGACCGTCCCTGCCGACTACTAATCAAATGAATAATGGATAATGGAAAATGGAAAATGAGGGCAAGGTAGAGAATGCCAATCGCATGAACCTTTTGGATTCCGCCCGCCCAAACCATTTTACATTTCATTTCCCGTTTTCCATTTTTCATTTTCAATTTTTCCGACGGGTGGACCCGAAGGCGCCACGGTCGAACGGCGACTGATTGTCCGCCCGTCGGATTTTTTCCAACCAACGAATGGCCGTCATCCTCCATGTGGATATGGACGCCTTCTTTGCGTCCGTCGAACAGCGCGACCATCCGGAGTGGCGCGGCAAGCCCGTCATCGTAGGGGCGGGGCCGCATGAGCGCGGCGTTGTTTCCACCTGTTCCTACGAGGCACGCGTCTTTGGCGTCCATTCCGCCCAACCCAGCCGCACGGCCTACGCGAAGTGCCCGCACGGCATTTTCGTCGCACCGCGCATGCGCGTGTATGAAGCCGTTTCCAAGCAGGTGTTCGAGATTCTCGGCCACTATTCGCCCTTCGTGGAGGGGGTGAGCGTGGACGAAGCCTTTCTCGACGTGACGGGCACGGTGCACCTTTTCGGCACCGCCCGCGCGCTCGGCGAGCGCCTGCGCGCCGAGGTGTGGAACACGTGCCACCTCACCTGCTCGGTCGGCCTCGCGCCGAACCGTCTCCTCGCGAAAATCGCGAGCGAAGAGGCGAAGCCGAACGGTCTTTTTGAAATGCCAGCCGCGCCCGAGGCGATTCGCGCCTGGCTCGCCCCGCAGCCCGTGAAGATTCTCTGGGGCGTAGGGAAGAAGACAAACGAAATCCTTGCGAAATACGGCTACCGCACCTGCGGCGATCTGCAGGCGGCCGACCCGCGCTTTCTCACGCGCCTGCTGGGAGATGCCGCCGCCGCGTCGATCCAGGCCCACGCGCGCGGCATCGACACCTCGGAAGTCGCCTGGGACGGCGAAGAAGAGAAGAGCGTCTCACGCGAGCACACGTTCGGCGAAGACGAATCGAACCGCGAAGTCGTGCGCGCCGCCCTTCTGAGCCTCGTCGCCGATGTCGCACGCCGCACACGCCGCGAGGTGCGCCGCGCGCGCACGGGAAAACTCAAACTCCGCGACGCCACCTTTACGACGGCCACCCGTCAGGCGCGTTTCGAATTTCCGGCCTGCGACGACCTTTCCTTCCGCCATCTCGCCCTCGAGCTCTTCGACCGGGAATGGCCGCCCACCGCCCGCCGTCGCGTTCGCCTCGTGGGTTTCGGCGTCACCGATTTCACGACCGACGCTACCCTCCCCGCTCCTTCCCTCTTCGAGCTCCCCAACGATCAACAAAGAAGCAAACGGGAGAATCTCGCCGCCATCCTCGACAAACTCCCCAACACCCACTTCGGCAGCGACCATCCATGGTGACTTTAAATTCCCTCACTTCGCGGGAGTGATGTACCGGTTGTTCTCGGTGGTGAAATTCTTGGTGCTCTCGACGTTGAACTTCGGCTTGCCCCAGCCCCGATAGGCGGTGTTGTACACGACCTCGTTGTCGTCGAAGTGGAGGCCGTCGGTGGAGCGCGCATAGAGGAGCGGCACATCGAAGGTCTCGAACCTGTTTTTACGAATGGTGATGTTCGCGTGGTAGGCCTGCCGCTGCTGGGCGGGGCGCCGGATTTCCGGGTACACCGAAATGATGCCTTCCGTGAACTGGAAGCGGCTCGTGAGATTGTTGCGGAACGCGTTGTTTTCAACAAGTACGTCGCGGCACGCGCCGGATTCATACCAGCCCTGTGCGTCGCCGGCGAAGAGAATCGCCGAGCCCGAAACGGTGTCGAACACGTTGTCCTTCACGAGCACGTGCTTGGGCGTCGTGAAGAGGCAGCCGCGCGCGCGGTTGTGGGCCACGCGATTGCCGACGAAACGCACTTCCGGCTGGTAGTCGGCATTCTCCACCGCATCGCCCACGCCGTATTTTTCCGGCACGTTTTCCGCAAGCGTGATCTCGAGTTCCCGCGCCGAAAGCTTCGTTACTGCCGTGACCTTTACCTCCGTGCCGTTCTCCAGCACGGGACCCTTGATGAAGCGCAGCGTCTCGCCGGGCAGGAAGGTCTCGAAGCCGATCGACTGGCCATGCATGTAGCGGCAGCGGATGCGATTGGGGGCGAGCTTCTCCTGAATGCGCAGGCAGGTGCTGTGCACGTTGATGGCGTCATCCATCATGCCTTCGAACCAGCAGTTCTCCACCGCGATCAATCCGCGGCAATTGGAGAAGTGCGTCGCGTCGGCGGAAATGGAGCCAAGCGTTCCCTCGGGGGCGAACATGCCCGCCGTGCGGTCGGCGGCCTTGCGAGTGCCGCGGAACGTGATGTTTTCGCTCCGTTGCCCGACGAGCGACATGCCGAAGCTGTTGCGCACCACGACATCCTCGAAAACCGTGTCCTTCGCGCGATAGACGACAACGGAGGGGTTGCTGCGCCCATGGTTGCGCATCACAAGGACGTCGCCCACCTTCATTCCCGCGCCGGCCTTCGAGTAGTCGCGGCCCAGCGCCACCGTGCCGTCAGGATTGCGCGCAACGACCCGCGCAAGCCCAACATCGCTCGTACGCTCGATGATTTCGCCGGTACGGCCATCGAACGCCATGCACCCGTGCATCGGAATCCGCAGGCCGCCATGGCAGCGGTAGACGATCCGGCCCTGGCCGTCGATTTCATACGGGCAGCGCCGGGTATCGGGCTTCACGATCGTTCGCCCGCCGGCGAAACCGACAACCGTCGCGTTGAAGAGCTGCGACTCGGCGTACTCGATGTCGACGCCGGAAAGTTCCGTATCCGCAGAATCCATCACGAGCACCGCCGCCATCGACCCATGCAGAATGAATTTCGATCCATTTCCCTTCAGTTTGACTTGGCGCAACCCGACAAGCGGAATCGCCACGGGATGCACGGCGGGGTGGTCGTTGTTGGAGACGTGGAACGACAGCCGAGGCGCCGAATCGACGTAGAAGTGGTAGGTGCCCTTCGCGAATTCGATCGTACCGCTCTGGCCCGAGGCCTGCAGCCGCGCAAGTGCGTCACGCAAAACGATTCCCATATCCGCCTGCTCTGGCGGCGGTTCCATCAACCATTGAGACGCCCAGCGCCGGTAGCCGCGTTCCTCCAGCTGCGTGAACCGCAAATCGCACCAATCGCAGTGGTCGCACCAGTTGTTGGCGCCCGCGAGCATCTGCAGATAGACGCGCGTGACGCCTGGCGGGAGGGTCACTTCAAAATGCCGTGCGGCGTCATGGCGCTTCATCACCGGCGAGCGCCAGAGCTCCGCACAACCGCTCGAGACCACGAACACCGCGCCGTCGCCTTCATCCTTATCGACATCGTCGTCGATGCCCACCCATCCGCTGAAGAGCACCTCTGCCGCCTTGTCCGTACGGGGCACATCGAACGGGATGAGGCCGGCGGCGTGGGCGCCGAGCCCGGTCGCGAAGGCCCGCCCGCCAATGGAAAGCGCCCGTCCCGTAATCGACATATTCACCTGCGCCCGTTCAAACTCCTGACAGGCAAGCGGCAGCAACGCCTCGCCCCAGGCGGTCGTCGTTGCCACAAGAACCGCCAAACCGATCAACACCGTCCTCATCGTTCACTTGCCCCTTCTCAATGCGGGGAGATTCCCCAAACGGATTTCAGTCTTTGTAGATTTCACGAAGGCGCCCTTCGCCCGGCGTTTCCTTTGGAAGGATCGTGAGTTTCTTGCCGGCGGAATTGGGCATCGGGCCATCGGGATCGATGCCGCAGCGCTCGTAGATCGAGCCGAGGAAATCGACGGGCGAAACGGGGCGCTTCACCACGTGCGAAGCCGTCGCGTCGCTCTCGCCCACCACGCAGCCGCCGCGGAAACCGCCGCCCGCAACGAGGGCGCTGAAACATTTCGGATAATGGTTGCGCCCGCCGTTCCACGGCGGATCGCGGTCGATCTTCGTGGTGCGGCCGAACTCGCCGCTCACCCACACGACGGTCGAATCGAGAAGCTTCTTCTCGGCGAGGTCCTGAAGAAGCGCGGCGATCGCCTTATCCGTTTCCATCGTGCGCCGCTCCATCGTCTCGAAATGGCGCTTGTGCGAATCCCAGCCGCCCATGTTCACGGTGATGTACGGCACGCCGTATTCAACAAGCCGCCGCGCGGCGAGGAGGCTCTGGCCGATCCAGGTGCGCCCGTAGCGATCGCGCATCTCGGGCGCTTCCTGGGCGAGATCGAACGTGCCCGCCGCCGAGCCCTCGATCACCTTGCGCGCCGCAACGCCCGCCGATTCGAAGGCGGCAAAGGCCGCGCGGTCGTTCGAGCGGAAGGAATCGACCTCGTTCAGCAGATCGAAACGGTTCGCCGTCTCCTCGGGCGTGAGGCCGCCAGGCGGCACGATGCCGTCCACCACGAACTTCGCCTGCGTGGGATTGCCGCCCGTCACGAGCGGCGCGTAGCGGTCGCCAAGAAAACCCACTTCGCTGAAGCGCCCCTTCGCCGTCGTCAAAATCACGAACGGCGGCAGATCGCCGTGATAGGTCTTCTCCTTCATCATCGCCGTCACGGCGCCGATGGCGGGATACACGTCGCCGCCGCCGGGATTGCGGCCCGTCTGCATGAGGTAGGTAGCCGTTTCGTGGCCGAAATGCGGATGGGTCATCGAGCGGATGAGCGAATAGAGATGGCCGCACTGCGCGAGCTCCTTCCACCATTGGTGGATTTCCATACCCTTCACGTTCGTGGGAATCGCCTTCAATCCGTTGTTGTAATCCGCTGGCGCGTTCGGCTTCGGGTCGAACGTCTCCAGCTGGCTCGGGCCACCCCAGAGCCAGATCTCAATCACGCTTTTGGCAGGACTCATACGCGAACCTCTTCGACAGGTTGTTTCAAATCAATCGTTTAGGACGATTATAACAAACCCGCCGAACGGATGCAAGCCCTATTCAATCGCGGTGCGGGCCATGCGGATCGTGTTGCCGCAGGGGTCGAGAACGCCCGCGAATTCGGCGGTGGGCACGCCCCCCTTCCAGCGGTTCACGCGGATGAGAAGGATGTACTGGCGGTAGAACTTGCGCAGCGGGTAGTCTGCGTACGGAACCGATTCGAGCCCGCCCTCCGCAACGCCGATGATCGAAGCCTCGGAACCGAGGCCGAAGGCGAGCAATACGCCGCCCGTCGCCTGCAATTCGCCGAGCGCCGCCGCAGGCGTGTAGGAGGCGTCGTCCTTCTCCGTGTGAAGGAGCTGCTGCCCGCAATCGCGGTAGACGTCGCGGCCCGTATTGCAGACGGGCGAAACGGCCGCCACCACGAGACCGTTCGTGACGAGCGTCGCAACGCAGGCCGAACGCGCGGGGCTCAGGCCCAGGGCCGCGTCATCGCTCAGATACGCGCCGTCGGCGCCGCGCTCGCGATAGGCGCTCCGCGGGGCGCGGTCCGTCCACACCGTATGGCCCATCACGAGGCGAAGGCCGAGGTTGTTGAGCGCCTGCACCTCCTTCGGGTTGAGCGTATAGGGTACGAGCATCCCGCGCAGATTCGGCGTGAGGCCGCTGTTCGCCTCCGTAATCGATTCCGGGAACGGCCAGCTGAGGCCCGTCGCCTTGCAGGGGCCCATGTAGAGATACCCTTCCGTGCCGGCGGTCTTGTTCGTGAGCGAATAGACGAAACCGTCCGTGGCGCTCCCGGCGGCGGTGGGCGTATCGGCATCCATCAACCAGTCGAGACGATTGAGCTGCCCCCCATGGATCGAAAGGTACGTTTCCACCGCGCGGCCCACGGCCTGCTGGTTTGCAATCGACACCTTGCGCCCCGCGATGCGGCGCATGTCGCCGAACTTGCCCACGGCGAGCGTGGAGACGATCGCGATCAGCGCAATGACCATCACGAGTTCAATGAGCGTAAAACCGTTCTTCTTCATTGTTGCACCTTTATTTTTCATTCGGAATCGGCCCTTCAAGGGAAGGATCATTTCACCGCTTTGATGACGTCCTTCACGGCACGCGGCATGTTCGTGGCCGAGTTCCCGTAATGGATGCCCATGTTCGCGCGCCCGTCGGCGGCCGGGTGCGCCGAGAGCGCCTGCATGAGTTCCTCGCTGATGCGGCCGCCTTCCATCGGCGTGGAGATGACGTGGGGCTTGATGACCACGAGAAGTTCCGTGCGCTTCTTCTGCTTCTCGGTGCCGCGGAAGAGAAAGCCGACGAGCGGGATGGACCCGAGAACGGGCGTACGCGTGTAGATTTCCTTCCACGTTTCCTTGATGAGGCCGCCCGCCATCACGGCCATGCCGTCCTTCGCAACGAACGTGCCGGTGAGCGAACGCGATTCAACGATGTCGAGCGGCGTCGTCGCGCCGAGGTTCGCGCCGTCGAGCGGCACGCGCACGCGCTCGGCGGGGATTTCCGAATTCTCCTGGATGAGATGGAGGGTCACCGTTTTATCCGCGTTGATGCTGGGGGTCACGAGGAGCATTGTGCCCACGTCCACCCACTCGAGATTGACCGTGGCGTCGCGGCGGTCGAAACCGGCCTCGGTCGTCGTGGTCGAGCCGGCCGTCACGCCCTTCACGATCGGGTATTCGCTCCCGCAGAAGATCTGCGAAACCTCGTTGTTCGCCGTGAGGAGCGAAGGCGTGGCGAGCGTTCGCACCTTGCCGTCCTGCGCCATGAGCTGGAGTTGCGCGTTGAGCGAATCGCTGAGCATCGCAAAGGTCATCGTGCTTTCGGAAACGGGATTGAGATTCGCGGGATTGACGAGGCCCTGGAGGGGACTCAGCTTGCTCGCGAGGGAGCCGTCCTCCGCCGGAGGGGCGAGATTGTCGCGGCCGGCATGGTTGCCCCACTTGTGGGTGCCGTGCGTATTGAAGGCGTACTGGAACGTTGCGTTGTAGTCGTCGTCGATATCGAGCTCGAGAATCTTCATTTCGAGAAGCACCATCGGCGTGGGCACGTCGATGCGCTTCACGAGCGCGCGAATCGCCTCCAGGGCCGCTGCGTCGCTCGTGCGGACGATGAGAAGGTTGTTGCGGCGGCTGATGGTCACGAAGATGTTCGCCGCCTGGGCGGAGGTATGGCCCCACACGCGGTCGTAGAGGTTCGTATCGGCGCTTGCGAGGGCGCGGTCGATGCGCTTCGCCTCGGCGGCGGAAAGGCCCGTGAGGCGGGGCGCGCGGCGTATCCAGTCCCACTGCGCGCGGCGCCCCTGCTGGCCACCCCGCGTGTAGGAGAAGTCGCCCGAGCCGCTCCGCCCGCCGGAGGTCGAAACGTCAGGCGCCTCCATCTTGAGGAAGGAGGAGCCGCCGTTATCGGCCACCATCTGGAATCGACGGAAACGGCGCGAGAGATCGTTCTCGGCATCCTCTTCGAGATCCTGCTCGCCAAGCGAGAGAAGCGTACGATCGGGGTAGAGCCCGTAAATGACGCCCGCCGCCTCCACGACGTTCGGATAGAGGAGCGTGAACGTTTCGGTCTTCTCCTCGCGGAACGAACTCAGGTTCTCGCTATATTCGTCCATCGTCGTCACGCGGATGACATTCGAGCCCTCTTCGCGGCGGAACCAGAGGCCCGTCGTGCGGCAGAGTTCCTCGACGGCGGTGGCGGCGGAGACGTTACGGAGGAAAATCGACACCTTCTTGTCCTTCGCGGCCTTCTCGCTCGCGGAGATGTTGATGCCCGCTTGGTCGGAGATGAGCCGCAGGAGCTGCTCGAGCGGCACCTCGGTCGCTTCGAGGTAGCGGAGCGCATCGGGGGGCTGATTCGTGGGCGCGGCGAGGGGCTGGTAGGAGCCGGGCAGGAACAGCGGCTCGGCGCCGCGCGAAGTTTCAAGTTCCACGCCCTTCACCGTGACCGCGCGGATCTTCACCGTGAGGTCGACACCGTCCACATGCGGCGAAAAGGTGGCGCCTTTCCGAAGGGGCGTAAGCGGCGCGCCGGCGGCGGCGCCCACGAGCGCCACGCCATCCTCGGCCAGGCCCACGACGAGCGCCTGAAGGCGCAACGCGCTCGAATCGGTGGCGCGCGCCTTGAGGGCATCCGCCATCCGTTCCGTCGGCCGCGTGGGATCCTGCGCGGCAACGCCAAGCGCCAACGCCATCAGAACGCAGCCGCAGGCGAATCGGTAGAGAGAAGTCATATTCATCGTACCTGATTAAACGAACGGGAGGACGGGAAAGTTCATCTTCAAACGAAAAAAGGACGGAGGGCGCCCGTGCGGCGTCCCCCGTCTTTCAAAAGCGCCTGCACACTTTCGCATCAGGCACGGCCTTGCGACCTTACTTGGCCTCTTCAGCGGCCGACGCTTCAGCGGCAGGAGCCTCGGCGGCCGGGGTTTCGGCCGCAGGATCCTTGGCTTCCGGAGCGGTAACCCACTGGAGGATGCACATCGGCGCGGCGTCGCCCTTGCGGGTGCCGAGCTTCAGGATGCGCGTATAGCCGCCCTTGCGGCCTTCCATCGCCGGCACGATCGTGCTGAACAGCTTCTGGACGGCCTTCGGCTGCTGTAGGCGCGAGGCGGCGAGACGACGGGCCGCGAGGTCGCCCTTGCGGGCGATCGTGACCATCTTCTCGGCGTCCTTGCGGGCCTGCTTGGCCTTGGGGAGCGTGGTCTTGATGGATTCGGCGAGGATCAGGTTCGTCACAAGGCTCTTCATGAGGGCCTTGCGGTGTTCCATCGAACGCCCGAACTTCTTCATAACTCTCTGGTGACGCAT
>JAZLJP010000010.1:0-76469 GCA_045617985.1 Kiritimatiellia bacterium | reverse complement strand
ATGTTCCGTTGCCGGGGGCTGTGCCAGTTCCGTCCTACGTCAAGCTGACGTGCAAGGGGCGGATGCTCATTGAAGAGGACGTCACATTGCCCGCCTATCAGCATGCGGGTACGCTGGAATTCAGGCCCGGCAAGAAGCTTTCCATCAACATGGCCGCCTACGCGGGCGAGAACGTGATCTTTACGACGGACAACGGATTCGTGTTTCCGGAGGGAAAGACCTTAGCGGACATCGGCGAATTTGTCGAATTGCGGGATACATCCGCAACGCTCTCCGTTTCCGACGACGGCAAGTCGCTCATCGCGGTGCCGCGGGTCTGCCTCGTTGCGCGTCATCATGCGTTCCCAGGTACGAAGTCCAATGCGAAGGATCTGCCGGTTTCCGCCTACGTGAACGGCGTGTTGCCGCGTGACGGCCTCAAGTTCCTCGGCAACACCTACCAGACGGGCGACAAGGAGTTCGCCGCGGAGTGGTTTGCGGGGTCGCTCTGCCGCGTCGACGGCTGGCTGTGCGTGACGCCCGAACAGGCGGGCACGTGGACGTTTGGCGCGTGTTTCGACGATTACGTGGACATCGCGATCGACGGCACGTGGATCATCGTCAACGGCGTGTGGAGCAATCTCGCCACGGCTGCCGTCGAGATGACCGAAGGGTGGCATCGCTTCACGGTGATCGTGGGCGACGGTGGTACGGCCACGGGCGCCTTCGGCGCAACCACGAATTCGCCGTTCCCGCTCGCGGGGGAGGATCCGTTCCCGATCGGCGTCTCGGTGAAGGGCGGCGAAATGGTGCGCTTTACGGAAGACCATTTCACCTTCGGCGATCCGACTCAGAACACGACCGGAGACTTTGTGATGAACAACGCCGGGGCCTACCACTTCCTCACGATGAAGCCGGCGGCCTCCTGCCGCGTGGTGATCGATCCTGTGAAGAGCGCGGTTCATCTGTACAATGCGCCGGCGTTCACGGCGGCGGGGCAGCTTGCGCTTGCGGCGGAGACGGCTACGGCAACGAACGGGCGCTTCCTCCTGATGAGCTGGGAGGCGGGTTCCCTCACGTTGCCGGCCGGCGTTTCGCTCAACCAGCTCTTCGATGCGTCGAGCTGCGCGGCGGGCTGTACGCCGCGCCTGACCACCGAGGTGGGCGAGGGGGGCGTTACGCGCCTTTGGCTCGACCTCGCGCCCGAGGCCACGAAGCGGGCGGTGCGCGTGTGGGCGACGGGCGACTCGATCACGCAGGGCAGCGATTCGACGTACGGCAACTGGCGTATTCCGTTCGCCAAGAAGATGCTCGCACAAGGCTACGAGGTGACGGCGATCGGGTACCGCAACGACCAGTCGATCGACGCGAGCGGCTTTGCGATGCCGGCGGCCTGGACGGGCCATTCGGGCATCAGCGGCCAGCGCGTGATTTCCTCGGTGAACGGCGCCGGCATGCTCGATGCGATCGAGAACCTCGTCGAACAGGCGGGCAGCGACATCGACCTCGTGCTCCTGCAGCTCGGCGCGAACGATTTCAACGGCGCCGGCGCGACGGCGGAGACGGTGTTCGAGGCCTGGCACGCGCTCGTTGCGAAGATCGTCGCGCAGCTGCCCACGACCAAGATCGTCTGCGGCGCGGCGCTGAACAACGCCGATCCTGCGAAGAACGCCCAGGTGACCGCGTTCAACATGTTGATGGCCGCGGCGATCGAAGGCGGCGACTTCCCGGCGAAGCAGGTCTATTTTGCCGACCTCTACGCGGCGTGTCCGCGCGGAAACCAGAACTTCTACTTGGCCGGCCCGGACCTTTCGGATGCGGCGGATACGGATCTGCATCCGTGGTGGCGCGGAGCCGACGGCATTGCCGAGGTTTTCGCCCGCGTGGCCAAACGCGCGCTCGAAGAGGGGGCGGTGACGGGTGCCGCGGCGCCTGCGGTGCCCACGACGAGCGGCAGCGCCGCGAACGTGCCGCCCGCCTATCTCGCGGGTTTCAAGCGGGCGCGCGTCTTCGACGTTGCCGCCAAGAACGGCACGGTGCTTGCGGTGAACGGCACGGTTCCCTACGAGGACTTCACGGCCGAGACGGGCGCGACCGACCACCTCACCCGCGTAGGCTACTACATCGAACTCAAGCGGAAGAACACGAACGACATCGACTACCATGATCGCGTACGTTGGCTCTGGGTGGATATGGATGCCACCTTCGGCGAACACCCGGGGCGCATCACGATCGCGGATGTCGGCGTGCCGATCAACGGATTCACGCGCCAGGGCGTGGTGGACCATCTCCACGTGGTGAGCAACATGCCGGGCATTGAAACGGTTGAGCCGACGGATGACACCCAGCGCGGCTTCGTCGAGTTCTGGCCGTATTCCTACAGCAATACCAAGGGGACCCTGGCGGACGCGCCCGAAAGCGTGTACGCGTATGACTGGAGCGACACGAGCTCGGGGAGTTCGACCTACGGGTCGATGCAGGTTCATCGGCTCACGCCCGGGGCGCGTAATCCGGCAACGACGCTCTTTGTGTTCAATCGGTTCACGTCGGGACCCTACGAAATCGGCCTTGGCAACTTCGCGAACAACGTGTTCGGTTCGACGGACTGGACGTTCACGGCATCCTCCGATCGTGCCGGTTACGAGAGATTCTGGGCCGATGCCTATGAAGTGGCGAAGATCGAAATCTGGACGCAGTCGTTCGCGGACGATCCGGATTCGAAGGTGGTCGTCAATGCCCATTGGACGGGGGCGGCCGGAACGGACGATGTGACCAATCCCGCCAACTGGGCCTGCTCGAATGCCGCGAACCGCGTGGTGGCGAATGGTTTGCCGGGCGTGCATGCCACGGTTCATCTCGCGGGGCCGCTCTGCATTTCCTGCCCTGCGGAAACCGACTGGGTGGGCATTGTTCTCGATGGCGACGTGCAGCTTACGGGCGATTGCGACTGGCGCGGCATCCGCGTGTTCACGGGCTTCGCCGGCCGAACGGTCGATCTCAAGGGCCACAAGCTGTTCATGACGGGGCAGAACGAGACGACGTCGGTAGCGTGGACCTGCACGGATACCTCGGTGCATGAGCCGGGCGAACTGCATGTGGACGTGCCGACGGGGGCGACCTTCAACAACACGCAGATCGTGCTCGACGGCAACCTCAAACTCGTGAAGGAAGGCGCGGGGCTCTTCATCGCCACGCGGGCGAACCAGCCGTATACGGGCGGCACCACGGTTCTTGCCGGCACGCTGCGCCCGAATACGAGCGGCATGACCAACAACCCGTTCGGCGGGTACGGCAAGAATTTTGTCGGCGGCGTGGGAACGCTCGTCATTGAAACCGGCGCTTCGCTCGACCTCAATACGAAGAAGGGCTGGGGGTGGCATACGGTGGACCTCCATGGGGGGACGGTCGTGGGCCTTTCGGAACAGTTCAACTGCGTCCTTGAATTGTCGGCCGATTCCTTCTTCAGCGGTGGCGATGGCACGGCCCAGATTCAGAACCTCAAGAACATGAATGGTCATACGCTGACGGCGACGATTCGCGACACGCGGTATTTGATGTTGACGTCGCTCGCGGTTTTGGATCCGCCCAATACGGGCAAGATCGTGGTGCTGCCGGGGCAGGGACGGTTCCAGATTCCGGCCAGTTCGTCGATCACGGCGCCGGGCATTGATTTCGACCTCGGTGCGAATCTCGAAATCAAGGGCGACCTCAGCTGCCGCAACCTCATTACGCGCAATACGGGCCTCTGGGGCTGGAGCAGCGCGACGACGAAGGTGTTCGGCACGTTTACGCCGGAGACGGACTACTTCCCGCCCATCCAGATGCAGAATGGTTCGACGCTCGATCTTTCGGGACGCACGGAGTTCCCGTGGTCGACCTTGAGCTTGGACAATCTCCGGTCCGACGGAACCCCGGTGACGTTCCAGACGACGTTCGCCGAAGGGGCGCTCGTGACGGTCGATCTCGGGGCCAATGTCAAATTCCCCGAGCGTAAGGTCATCTCGTGGAATGTGCAGCCGACAGATGTGAAGTTTGTACCGATTCGCCTTGGCCGGCGTGACGGACATCTCGTTTCGAGACCGGACGGCCTCTACTTCTACACAGGTATCACGATCCTGTTGCGATAGACGATTTTAAGAAAGAGAGAAGAACATGAACGAAGCGATTGAAAATGTGGCGGCGGCGCTTGCGCGGCGCGGATTTACGGTGACGTGCTGTGCGACAGGCGCGGAAGCGAAGGCGCATGTCTTGAAGGCGGCCGAGGCGGCGGCATCGATCGGGCAGGGGGGGAGCGAGACCTTGAAGGCGCTCGGCATCCCGGCCGCGCTCGCCGCGTGCGGGAAGGCGCCGGAGCGGAAGAGCGCCGTGGACCTCTTCCTCCTGAGCGCGAACGCAATTACGGCCGATGGACGCATCGTCAACATCGACGGCACGGGTAACCGCGTGGCGGCGTCCATCTACGGCCCGAAGAAGGTGGTGTACGTGGTGGGCCGCAATAAACTCGTCGCGGGCGGCCTTGACGACGCGATTGCGCGCATCAAGCGCTGCGCCTGCCCGCCGAACGCGCGCCGCCTCGGCAAGGATACGCCGTGCGCGACGGGCGCGTGTGCGGATTGCAACTCGGCCGGCCGCATGTGCAAGGTCACGGTGATCTTCGATCGCAAGCCCACGGGCATCGACGCGGAAGTCGTCTTGGTGGACGAAGAGCTGGGCTTTTGAGGTGTTGGTTTTTTTGAAATCCACGGAAATAAAGGAGGGTTAAAACATGAATGTTTCTCGCCGTTTCTTTTTGGCCGGAGCAGGTGCGTTCGGCGCTTTTGGCGCGTTCAACGGTTGTCGGTTCCTGCCGGGGATTGTGAGCGGTACGCCAAAGCTCAAGTTCGGCGTGGTGAGCGATGTGCACGTGCGCCTGAGTGACAAGGGTGTGGGCCTCTATGAGCCCAACGACACGAAGACGTTCATCCATACGCTCGAGTGGTTCCGCGACCAGGGAGTGGACGCGGTGATGATCGCCGGTGATATCGCCGACCATGGCATGGTCAAGGAAATGGAAGCCGTCGCGGCGGCGTGGTTCAAGGTGTTCCCGAATGACAAGGCGCCCGATGGACGTACGGTGACGCGTTTGTTCGTCTACGGCAACCATGACTGGGAAGGCTTTGCCTACGGCAAGTTTGCCGAGAAGGTGTTCCCGGATCCGGTTCGGCGGCCGAAGGAGATTCTGCGTACCGACTACAAGGGCAACTGGGAGCGCATTTGGCATGAGGCGTATGCGCCGGTGTGGATGAAGGAGGTCAAGGGGTACACGTTCGTCGGTGCACACTGGGTGGCGGACTGCTGCCGCGGCTTCGAGGAGCGCGGTATCGTGGGCGTCGAGGAGTTCTTCGCCCAGCATGCCAGGGAATTTGATCCGAAACAGCCGTTCTTCTACTTCCAGCATCCGCACCCCAAGAACACGGTGTGCGGTTCGAAACAGTGGGGGCAGGACGATGGACGTTCGGTTCGGGCATTGACGCCGTTCTCGAATGCGATCGCCTTTTCGGGACACTCGCATATTCCGTTGACCAATGAGCAGGACATTTGGCAGGGTGCGTTTACGTCGATCGGTACGGCGTCGCTTCGCTATTCGGGACCTTTCGACGCGCGTCAGGGCATGCTTGTCAACGTCTATGACGACCATGTGCGGATCGAGCGCCGCGAATTCATCCGTGACAATTCCCTCGGCGACGATTGGGTGATTCCGCTGCCGGCAGCCGAGTCGAAACCGTTTGCGTTCAAGACGCGCGCCAAGGCCCTTGGAGCGCCGGCATTCGCAGAAGGCGCATGCGTCACGCTTGCGTGTGACGACGAGGCCCTTGTGCCGGAGAAGCCGAAACCGAACCAGAAGCAGACGAAGGGCGTTTTCAAACTCAGATTCCCGACCGCGACGGCTGCCAAAGCCCGTGCCTATGACTACGACATCCAGATGGTCAACCGTGTCGGCCGGGTCATTCGCGAGGGACTCGGCCTTCGTGCGCCGGACTACGCCTACGAGCCGACGCACAAGTTGCGGACAGCGCCGCTGGAAAAGAAGATCGCGTTTTCGGCGGTACCGGCCGGTACGACGGAAGTCGGTTTCCTGGTGACGCCTGTTTCGTCACATGGTAGGCGCGGAGCGCCGCTGGCCACTCAGTTCGTGAAAATCTGATTTCAGTCCAGTCAACAACTGACACGTACAAGGAGGACTCTTCTATGAAGATTACATTCTACGGTGCGGCTCAAACCACGACGGGCTCGATGCATCTTGTCGAAGCGAACGGGAAACGCATTCTCCTCGATTGCGGTCTCTATCAAGGGCACCGCAAGGAGGCGTTCGAGAAGAACCGGAACCTGCCGTTCGATCCGGCGACGATCGACGCGGTGATCCTCTCCCACGCGCACATCGACCATTCGGGCAACCTGCCGCAGCTCGTGCGGCATGGGTTCCGCGGGAAGGTGTTCGCCCGCGAGTCCACCGTCGCTCTCTGCGCGGTGCTCCTGAAGGACTCCTGCTTCCTCCAGAAGCGCGACCTCGAATACGTGAACAAGAAGCGCCGTGCGCAGGGCAAGCGTCTCTTCGAGCCGCTTTATGAGGAGGAGGACGTCGATGCGCTGATGGGGCACATGGTGCCGGTGCACATGAAGGCGCCGCGGGAGATCTTTCCCGGCATCACGCTCACGTTCTACAACGCGGGGCATATTCTCGGCTCTGCGCTCACCCAACTCGATTTCGACGGCGGCAAGACGGGGCATCGCCACCGGCTGCTCTTCTCCGGCGACCTCGGCCAGCCGAACCAGCCGATTCTCCGGCACTACGAGTATCCGCAGGATGCGGATATTGTGCTCATCGAATCGACGTATGCCGATCGGCTGCATCCTTCGGCGGGCGACGTTGAAGGGCGCCTGAAGGCGTTCTTCGACCAGATCGTGCGCCAGAAGTCGAAGCTCATCATCCCGGCCTTTTCGGTGGGCCGTACGCAGCAGATCCTCTATTATCTGAACCGTCTGCTCGCGTCGAAGCGGATCTATCCGATTCCGGTCTATATCGATTCGCCCTTGTCGCAGAAGGCGACGCGCATTTACGAAAATCATCCGGGCTGCTACAACGCCGAAGCGCTTGCGCTCATCAACAGCGGCATCAATCCGCTCACATTCCCGGGCCTCCAGTTCGTGGAAACGCCGCAGCAGTCGATGGCGCTGAACGATCTGCGCGGACCGATGATCATCATTGCCGCGAGCGGCATGTGCGAAGGCGGGCGCGTGTTGCATCACCTCAAGGCGAATGTCGACGATCCGCGTAACATCGTCCTGATTGTCGGCTTCCAGGCGGAGAACACGCTTGGCCGGCGCATCATCGAGGCGGAGTATGGCGACAAGATCAGGATCCTCGGCGAAGAGGTGGAGCTCAAGGCAAGCGTCCATACGATCAACGCCCTCTCGGCGCACGCCGATAAGAACGGGCTGATGGATTGGTTTGACGGCGTGAAGAAGAACGTCAAATGCGCCTTCGCCGTCCACGGCGAACCCGAAAAGGTCTCCGCGATGGCCGCGCTCCTCGAAGAGCACGGCTGCCCGAAAGCGGTCGCCCCCGTTCCCGGCCAATCCTTCACGTTCGAATAGGGGGATGGACGTTTGACGCTACCATTAACAGGCGATTTTTGATATAATTACTTCAACAACGGGGACATAAGGTCCCAGGATAAGCAGAAAGGTTGACAGAACGAGATGAAACATCAAGGCATTCGGTGGACGGCGGCCCTTGCGGCGGCGGTCGTGGCGGGTGGACTCTTCGGCGCAATCCCGCGTCCGGAGCATCCGAAACCCCAGTTCGAGCGTGCGAGCTGGATTAACCTCAACGGCGACGCGTGGACGTATGCGTTCGACTTCGGCAAGTCCGGCCGCGACGCGGGGCGCGAGCTTCATCGGTCCACGGGTTTCGATAAGAAGATCAACGTGCCGTTCTGCCCCGAATCGCCGCTCTCCGGCGTCAACTACAAGGACTTCATCCCCGCGATGTGGTATCACCGCAAGCTTGCGGTGCCCGGCGACTGGAAGGGCCGCGACGTGCTGCTCCATTTCGGCGCGGTGGACTACGAATGCGAAATCTTCCTGAATGGCCGCTCGATCGCCTTCCACTTCGGCGGCACCGTTTCGTTCACGGTCGATCTCACGCCCTACGTCGAGGCCGGCAAGGAATACGATCTCGTGCTGCGCATCAAGGACGAGACGAAGGGCAACTCCCATCAGCCGCGCGGCAAGCAGTGCTCGGACTTCAAGAGCCGCGGCTGCTCCTATACGCGTACGACCGGCATTTGGCAGACGGTGTGGCTCGAAGCCGTTGCGCCGTGCGGTTTGGCGGATTGCTTCATCGTGCCCGACGTCGACAATTCGCAGTTCGTCTTCACGCCGGCGTTCCGCCCGGGCCGTACGCTCGCGAAGACCTTCCGCGCCACGGTGAAAGACGCCGAGGGCAAGGTGGTGGGCTCCAAGGAAACGCGGGCCGTTTCCGGCGTTGCGATGGCGGTGCCGGTGCAGAATCCGAAGCTGTGGTTCCCCGGCAAGCCCTACCTCTACGACATCGTGTTCGAGGTGGTCGGTGCGGACGGCAAGGTGTGCGATACGGTCAAGAGCTATGCGGGCCTGCGCAAGGTGTCCGTTTCCGAGGGCTGGATCTGCATCAACGACCAGCCGGTGTTCCAGCGCCTGGTGCTCGACCAGGGCTTCTACCCCGACGGCATCTGGACGGCGCCCAGCGACGCCGCGCTCAGGCACGACATCGAGATGTCGATGGCGGCCGGCTTCAACGGCGCGCGCCTCCATCAGAAGGTGTTCGAGGAACGTTTCCACTATTGGGCGGACAAGCTCGGCTACATCACCTGGGGCGAAAGCTCCAGCTGGGGTTGCGATCCCAACCAGATCGAAGACGGCCGCAACTTCATCACCGAGTGGGGTGAAATCGTCCGCCGCGACCGCAACCATCCCTCGATCGTCGCCTGGACGCCGTTCAACGAAACCTGGAAGACGAGCGACCTTGTTCAGCACCAGCGTCTCCAGAACGACGCCTACGACCTCGCCAAGGTGATCGACCCCACCCGCCCCGTCAACAGCGCGAGCGGCGACCTGCATGCGAAGACCGACCTCTGGACGATCCACAACTATGCGCGCGCGCCGAAGCTGCGGGAAATCGACGTCAAGGCGCCGGACGTCTACTGCATGCGCAAGGAGTGGAAGAACGTGCCCTATCACGTCTACACCGGCCAGCCCTACATGATCGACGAGTTCGGCGGTCTCGGCTGGGTGCCGCCGGAGCGCCGTGCGGCCGACAACACCTGGGGCTATGGGCGCGGCATCAAGACCGAAGACGAGTTCTTCAAGATCCTCAAGGACGAGGTGGAGATCATCATGTCGAGCCCGCGGATCACCGGTTTCTGCTACACGCAGCTTACGGACGTTGAGCAGGAGGAGAACGGCGTCTACTACTACGACCGTACGCCCAAGTTCAACGTGAAGAAGTTCTACGACATCTTCACGATGCCGCGGCGCTGAAGATGACGGTGAAGATTCAAATGCCGGCCGTACGCCTCGGCGTGCGGCTGGTGCTGGGCGGCCTCTTGGCGATGTGTTTCGCACAGGGGCTCCTTGCCGCCGACGGCGAGGCGGAACGAGTGCGGCGCGGCGGCGCGAAGCTCGTTTCGAATTGGCACTTGGGGCCGTTCTTCGAATACCGCCGCGTTGAACCGGGCAGCGCCGCCTTCTGGGCGGTGCGCCCGTTCTATTCGCAAGTGCGCGACCCAAAGTCCCGCACGGCGGTGTACGACGCCCTCTGGCCGCTCGTCACCTTGCATGACCACAAGGATGCCGCCTGGTGGCGCGCGCTCATCGCGTATGGCGATTCGCGCGCGACGGATCCAACGTGGAGCTTCGACATTTTCCCCCTGTGGTTCTCCGGTGCGGACCGGAAGGATGAGGGCTATTGGGGGTTCTTCCCTTTCTACGGGCATCATCCGCATTTCCTTCTCATGGACGATTGGACGTTCGCCCTCTGGCCGATCTGGCACACGTATACGGTGAAGGGCGTGCGAAGCCGGGCGGTTCTTTGGCCGTTCGTCACCTGGCGCGAGGCGCCGCGCGAGGGCGTGGGCGTGTGGCCGATCTATGGTTATGGGCGCCAGCGCGAGAGCTTGCACCACTACGCGCTCTGGCCGCTCATCACGTGGGCGCGCTATGACGAAGACCGCGACACCTCGGGCGCGGGGAGCTCGTGGTGGTTCCTGCCGTTCTACGGCCAGGTGCGGCGCGCGCGCGAGTCGCAGACGATCCTGCCGTTCATCGGCTTCTCCCACACGACGGCGGATCATTCGCGTACAGGCGCGGCGGCGACGGATCGGTGGCGGCTCTTCTGGCCGATCTTCGAAAATCTGAAATCGCCTTCGCGCGACCGGCTCTCCGTGTTCCCGTTCTGGGAACAGATCGAAGCTCGCGCGTTTGGATCGGCGCGTCCCGTTGAAGAGCGCACATGGCGCGTGGGGTGGCAGCTCATCGAGAAGACGCAGCTTGAAACGAAGCGTACGCTCGAGAAGCGGTTCAATTTCTTCCCGTTCTTCACCTGGGAGCGCCGGTGGTACCGCAGCCGCGCCGAGCCGAACGACAGCTATTTCCGCATCTGGCCGTTCTGGAGTTCGGAGACGGTGGATGGGCGTACGCGCCATCGCACGCTTGAATTGATGCCGATTCGGCATGTGGAAGGCATCGAGCGCAACTGGGCGCCGTATTGGTCGCTTTGGGAGAGCGAGGACCGCCCCGACGGCCGCACGCGCTATTCCGTGTTCTTCAATTTCATCCATTGGCAGTCCGAAACGAAGGACCCGCCGGCAGAGCTTCAAAAGAAAACTGACGAAGTCAAAGGAGACCCCTCAAAATGAAACTGAAACCCATCGTCCTTTCCCTTGCCGCCGCGTTGTGCGTTGGCTGTGTGGGCAGCAAAGCGGCGAAGCCGACCGCGGCCGACGCCGCCCTCAAGGCGCGGTTGCCGCAGATTTTCGCGCAGGCGGCGGAACAATATCGCGGCTTGCTCAAGCAGATGGAAGCGCAGCCGAAGAACGTCTTCCCGAAGCGGTGGCAGAACGGCAAGCTCGTGACGATTCGTCCGCAGGACTGGTGCAGCGGCTTCTTCCCGGGCTCGCTCTGGTATCTCTATGAAAATACGAAGGCCGAGGATCTCAAGGCCGGGGCGGAGAAGTTCACCGCGATTCAGAACCAGGTGCGCCACTACACGGGCAACCACGATATCGGTTTCATGCTGATGACGAGCGTGGGGAATGCGCTGAGGCTCGCGCCGAAGCCGGAGTACAAGGGCATCCTTCTTGACGGCGCGGAGGCGCTCACGAAGCGCTTCCGCCCGGAGATGAAGCTCATCCGCAGCTGGGGCAGGCTCGAGAGCGAGAAGGACTATCTCGTGATCATCGACAACATGATGAACCTCGAACTGCTCGAATGGGCGTCCAAGCACGGGGGCTCCGCGAAGTTCGACGAAATCGCGCGTATCCATGCCAACACGACGGACGCGAATCATTTCCGCCCCGACAACTCGGCCTATCACGTGATCAACTACGATCTAAAGAATCCGGGCCGCATCCTCGAGCATCGCTCGGGCCAGGGCTCGCCGAAGGCGGGGGGCGTGTGGAGCCGCGGCCACGCCTGGAGCATCTACGGCTACACGATGTTCTATCGTGAAACGAAGGATCCGCGCTACTTGGCGCGCGCGATCAAGAGCGCCGACTTTGCCATCGACAACCCGAACATGCCGGCGGACGGCGTGCCGTACTGGGACTATGCCTGCCCGGGCGAAGAGCGCGACACCTCGGCGGGCGCGATCATGGCCTCGGCCCTCCTTGAGCTTGCGGAGTTCGTGGAAGGCGAGCAGGCCCAGAAGTACCACGACTTTGCGGTGAAGGCGCTCACGGCGCTTGCTTCGCCTGCGTACCTCGCGAAGGTCGGCACGAACGGCAACTTCCTCCTCATGCACGGCGTCGGCCACAAGCCGGGCAACAGCGAAGTGGATGTGCCGCTCAACTATGGCGACTACTATTTCCTCGAAGCGCTCACCCGCTTCGCGAGGAAATAAGGGATAGGCAAGAGGTTCGGCAATGTCAATTGAAACGTTAGTCGACGGCGTGACGCTCGGGCTCGCGTGGACGCCGAACCTTCCCTTGCAGGATGGAGCGATCGGCCTCTATGGCAAGCTCAACCTTGAAGACCCGGCGTGGAGTTGGCTCGGTGTATGGATGCCGCCGTCGGATGAAACGAGTGGGACGGTGTGGATCGGAAATACGGCTCTGACGGGGTGCGCCGACGAGGGGCCTTCCAATGCGTTCTTCAAGGCCTCGACGTTTTCCGACTTGCATGGCGATGCGGACGGTGATGGACTCTCGAACGAAGCTGAGTGGCTGCTGGGAACGAATCCCAATCGGCGTGACAGCGATGGAGACGGATTGGAAGATGGTGAGGAAGTCGGGGGGATTGCGACGGTCTCGGGGCTTCCATGGCTCGCGTTTGACACGTCGGAGGATTTGACCGCGTCGTTCACCAGCTCATCCTTTGAGCTTGTGAATTGGCATCTTCCGATGGAACTCGTCATCCGGGGTGTTTCGGTGACGAATGTGGTGTTGGATGTCAATGGTGCCGTCTATTTCTGCCGTGCGGGAGGAGAGTTGCCAGAATATTCATTGATTAAGTACTCTGCCGCGGAAGTTGGGAACGACGACGTTCTCGTCGTGGCGCCGTATTGGAGCTGCTTCGAGATAGCGGCGGATTCTGTATTGCCGACGCGTATTCGGGCGGGAGAGGCGACGCATGACGGGCAAGGCTATCTCCTCATTGAATGTGATTGTCTCCATGGCGTACTATTTTGGGGGGATGCGAGTGTTTTGTCCTATCAGTTGGCTGTGCCGTTGGCGAATCCAGACCGGGCGTTCGTACGGTATCGCATTGACGCCGGTGACGACTTAAACGGCGAGAACGGGCTCGTCAGCAGCTGTGGTTTCGATTCTGCCACGCATTGCGCCTACGGGGCGTCGGAGTATTGGATGATCGAAGACGGGGTGTCGCTCCAATTCCTGTTTGGCCTCGGCACCGATCCCGTGTTTGACGACAGTGACGACGATGGACTTCTCGACTCCTTTGAATTGGCGAACGGCACCGATCCGAATCGCGCGGACACGGATTCAGACGGCATTCCCGACGGCTGGGAGTTCGACCATGGCCTCGACCCGCTCGATCCAGCCGACGCTGTGCTTGATTTCGACGACGACGGCCTCAATAACTTCGCCGAATATCTCAACGACACGAATCCGTCTGGTGCCGACGAAGACCATGACGGCGTTTCCGATGGATACGACACCGACGGCGACGGCGTGGACGACGGAACGGAAGTGGAGAATGGCAGCGATCCCAACGATCCCCTCGACCTTGGCATTCCGCCGTCTTTGGACGAGTGTCGTCCGGTCGATTTCGGCATTGCCGGCGACTATGCCGCCTGGGAGATGAAGATCGAAGGCCGGGGCCCCTACGACTGGCGGACGATGCGCCTTTCGATGGAAGAGCCGGGTTGGACGGGCACAAGCGGCATGAAGCTTCTCCATAAGGGCAATACCTATCGACTGACGATGCGCTGGCTGAATTCGGATGGGCATGAGGACGAACGCGCGCCCTGGTATTGCTGGGAGGCCCAGATTGACGGGCTGCCCTCGGCGAAGACGTTCGACGACTATTCGAGCACGAGAAAGCCCGGAGTCGCCGACGTCGTCATCGGCGACGGCTGGATCGCCGAGAACGCCTCGGGCCTGTTGACTTCGCACGTACATGAATGCACGCGCAAATTTGACGGCAGTTCCGGCGGCGGCAACGTCGCCCGAGGTAAGGAGGTGCTGCTCCATGTCATTGATGTTGTGGTCGATGAAATCCGATTCAACCGAGACCGAACGACATGCACGACCGATGGCGTGAATTTGCTCAGAAAGTTTGACGAAAACATGGAAATCGGAGTGACTCAAGGTGAGTGGGCCAATGGTGGCGTTGTTAATGATCCCGTTTGTTATGTTGCGGGAATAACCCCCGTAGTTGATGTAAAGTTCAGGGTTTATCCCGATATTATTTCTGGAATCCGAATCGGGGCGACGGCAGTGGATGCTCAAGGTGCTTTGGGCGATCTGGCAGCTCGAACGGTTTCCATAAATTCAGGAGTATCCCAAAGCTCTACCTATTCTTCATCGCATTCAGTCCCCCAGTGTGTGAATAGATACGATCATGAATGGGAATGGTTTGTAACGAAGGTGGTTGTTGGGAGTAGGGAAGTTGAAGTCGACTTTGTCGCAGCTACGTCAGGGAGTCATCGAATCTATACGATCCTTGATGAACCAGATATGCCGTGGGATGCAAATGGCATTAATATGCCGACAACCCCTCGCGTTGATGCTTTAGAATTTTCTGTTAGTATTGCCCAAGGGGCTTCTAGTGAATATGGCGTGTTGTACTTGGCTACATGTTATTTGTTCAATAATATGGGCTTTTCTTATGAAACCAAGGAAGGAAGACAGCAATATTGGGATCCAGATCTGAAAATGTTCGATTTGACTGGCTATATGAATAGACGAAAATCTAAAGTCAATTGTTATGATCAAGCGCGTGCTCTTGTTGCAATTGAAAACTTACTCGGGGGACGAGCAAGACCGATGCTGGTACAACCATTCGGATTCATAAACATAACGAGTTTGATTGGGGTCGGTCTATGTAATAATCCATTTTATGAAGGAGCTAGTCACGAAATGAAACTAGTTTCCATAGATGCTAATGGTTCTCCGGTTATACAGAATTTGGAAGTCCCTAGAACGCCGGTTTGTTCAGTCGATAGTATTGCGAGATCAGTTTTCGGCAACCACATGTTCGTTATCTCAGGTGAAGGTTATGTTTTCGATGCTTGTACGGGGCCATCACTTGGAACTCAGGATGTGTCAGATTACCTAAGAGATACTATTGACCACTCGACGATGCTTGAGCAGATTCACGGTTATTTTTCGCCCTTTAATTTGAATCAAAAACGGACAACCGTTAATTTGTTTTTAGTGAAATAAGGAGAACTATAAATGAAACTGTTCGTTCGTTGTTTCATCTTGATTCTTGCGTTGCCGTTTTCATTGTCGGCTATGCAGCAGATGTTGCAAGTCACGCAGGTTGAGCGGACTCCATCGTTTATTCAACAAGGACGTGACGTTATGTCGTTATTGCGTATACCAGAATCTTGTTCGTGGCAGAGCTGCACGGCTTGGAGTTTTCCAACTTCGATTGTGGTGGCGGGTGTGTCGTATCGGGTAGAAGGTAGTTATTTTCGGCAAGAATTCCGCGTGTTGTCGTTGACGAATGACACGTGTGTGGCAAATGGTGATGTGGTTCGATATGCAGAGGGTACGGATTCGCGCCTTGGCGCTTTTGTTGAGATTTCGACGGCAAATGTTCCATTTGTCAGTTGCGTACGAAATATCGAGGCGGTGGCGATGGGAGCGCAGACGAATATGCTTTATCTCGCTGGTAGGGGACGTTCTATGTATGGGGACGGCATTTTGATCTGCAAGAATCTAAGATTGCGAATTTTGGCACCCACAAATAGCATAGATTTCGCTGCCGCCATCATGAATGGCGGTTTGCCAGATGCTGAAAGGGTGAGCGTAGAACCCCGTTCTACCTTGATCTGGAATCCAACCAATGAAGAAGCATTGTATTGGTTTTCCCGTGGAATGCAATATCCTGCTGAACCTTGATGGAAAATGAGGACAATGATGTTGACATTGAAGAGCGTCATGCTTCTACTTGTGTTCTTGTTTGCTCCTGCGTTCTGCGTGGCGGGCGAGGGGATGAATTGGATCAAGATGTGTGATTGTGTAACATTGTAGTTAAAACAAGAAAGTGAAAGGTTGACATGAAGACGAAAATGTTGTTGTTGGCATTGGCGGCGATGGGGGCCGCCTGGGGGGCGGTGACGGAGTCGCGGATCGAAGAGATTGCCGGCTGGCTGCCGGAGAGGCCGATGGCCGATGGCGCGCCGCTTGCGAATCGTGCGGCCTGGGAGCGCCTGGCGGCAACGCCCGAGGGCGAGCGGATTCTCAAGACGGCGGAGAAATGGCTGGGAGAGCCCGTGCCGGATACGCCCGATGCGAAGTATCTCGAGTTCTCGCAGAACGGCAACCGCCGGAACTACGAAGGCGATCTGGGCCGGCGCACAGGGGGCTTTACGCAGCTCTATGTGGCGGAGTGCTTGGAGGCGAAGGGGCGGTTCATCCCGAAAATCGTGGAATATGTGGATGCGATTTGTGCGATGAAGAGCTGGACCTTGCCCGCCCACGATAGTACGCTCTCCTGTTTCAAGGGGCAGCCGCATGTCGATCTTGCGAGTTCGGCGTTGTCGTTGAACCTCGCGCTCTGCTCGTCGTGGCTCGGGGAAAAACTGCCGGCGGCGACGCGTGCGAAACTCTACGCCGAAGTCGACCGGCGCACGTTCCAGCCGCACCTCCGTCATGCGCGCGGCCAGGAAAACCTGCATGCGCATTGGTGGTTCCACGGCGGGAACAATTGGAACAGCGTGTGTCATGCCGGCGTGGTGCGCGCGGCGCTCGCGCTCGTTGAAGATCGCCGGTTGCGTGCGGAATTCGTGGCGCACGCCGAAGGGAGCGTTCCCTTTGCGCTCGCGGGCTATACGGACGACGGCTATTGTTCGGAAGGCATGGGCTACTGGAACTACGGCTATGGCCATCACATCGAAATGGGCCTTTCGGTGCGTGCGGCCACGAAGGGGCGTGTCGACTTCTTCGCGAATCCGAAGACGAAGACGGTGATGCAGTATGCCTACGGGTTCCAGATTCAGAACCGGGCGTCGCCGTTCTTTGCGGATGGCGGCGGAAATCCGTCCCTGACGAACCTTGCGCTCGGGCGCCAGGTGTGGCCGGATGTCACGTCTACGGCGGCCGAGAAGCTTCCGTTGCTTGTTGGCGCGCCGCAGACGTTCGCGCTCCGCGCGTTCGGCCAGGAGCCGCCGCCGGCCAAGCCGACGATGGACGTTTTGCCGGTGCGTTCGTGGTTCAAGGATGCACAGGTGCTCATCGCGCGCTGTACCAAGGAAGGGCAGACGCTCGCTTTCGGTACGGCGATGAAGGGCGGCCACAATGCCGAGCTCCACAACCACAACGACGTGGGGTCCTATACGGTCATGGTGGACGGAAACGCGATGACGGGCGATCCGGGCGGCGAAATCTACACGCGCCGCACGTTCTCGTCGAAACGCTACCAGTCGAAGGTGCTCAACTCCTACGGCCACCCCGTGCCGGTGGTCGGCGGCCATCTGCAGGACGGCGGGCGCGCGGCGGCGGCGAAGGTGCTCGTGAGCGACTTCACGGAGACGAAGGATACGTTCGCGATCGACTATACGGCGGCCTACGCGAGGCGGGTGCCGGCGCTCAAGTCGCTCGTTCGTACGTTCGTTTTCGATCGCGCCCAAGCCTCCTACACGGTGACGGATAAAATCGTCTGCTCCGCGCCGACGACGTTCGAAGTGCCGGTGATCACCTACCAGACATGGACGAAGAACGACGAGGCGACGACCTTCTTCTTCGATAAGACAAAGGGATCCCGGAAACTGCGGATGGACGTGAAAGCCTCCGCCCCTCTCGACTTCCTGACGGAGAAGATCGAGAATCCCGGCCTTCGCTCGCCTGAGCGCCTGGCCTTCCGTTTCCGCGAGCCGGTGACGGAGGCGACGTTCTCGACCGTCTATTCGACGCGTTAAGGGAAAGAGACGTTTTCGATGAAGCAGACGCTGGCAGGAATGATGGCCCTCGGCCTGACGTTCGCAAGTGCGGCGGCGATGGATGATGCGTTGCTCACGTTCTCTACGCCTGGCCCCGACAAGTATGCGGACGGGGCGACCGTGCTTGACGGCGAGTGCTATGCGCTCGTGTGGACGGCGACCGGTGCCGCGTTCGCGGGCTTGAACGCCGATGGTACGCCCGTTGCGGCCACCGATCGGCTTCTGCTCCTCGCGCCGCTCGCGAAGAACGGGGCCTGCCCGCAGACGCTCTTCCAGGTGGATGCGGCGACGGCCGATGCGCTGAAGGGCAAAGGTTCCTACGGCATCTACCTTCTCGATACGCGCGTGAAGGCGGAAGATGGCGCCGTGAAGCTGGCTGTGGTCAAGGATGGAAAGCCGGCGGCGGTGAACGCGCTCGTGACGGTGGCGGAGCCCGCGGCGGCGGCCGCGGCGCAGGCGACGGCGATGCGGCTCGCGGCGACGGCTGCGGGCGGTGCGACGGTAACGGAGCAGACGCTCGTTGCGGAGCCGGCGATCACGGGAATCAAGGTCGACGGTGCGAAAATCACGATCACGGTGGCGGGGATGTCGCCGATTGCGACTTATCAGGTGGCGGCGGGCCTGGCGCCGGGCCAGATGGGCACGAAGCTCGATGCGAAGGCAAAGGGCGATACGTTTGAATTCGCGAAGCCGGAGGGCCGATTCTTCAAGGTCGTCGGCACGCGCAACTTCGAGTGAAATTCCGCAGGAAAGGATGCGGGAGGCGGATGAACCGAAAAAAAGGAGTGAGATGAAGAAGGTTGGAATTTTATTGGCTGCAGGATTTGCCGTTGCAGCCCTTTATGCGGCGCCGCCGTTCGAGAAGGTGCCGGAGCAGGCGATGCAGATGCTGAAGGGGGCCGTGGGCAAACCGCAGAACAGCGGTCTCGTTTTCGCGAACGGCCAGTACATCCGCCCGCCTTATCGCGTGGCGCGGATGGGCACGGCGATTTACATCAACGACATCCAGGTGACGGATCAGGTTCTTTCGTGGCGGAAATTCCTTGCGACCCAACCCGGTTACACCGGTGCCATTCCCGCGAAGGCCGAGAAGGAGGTCGGCGAGGCGAAGAGCCTCGATGAACTTTTCGCCGATGACGATGCGCCGGCGAAGCCCGAGAAGGTCGAGGCGTTCTCGCCGAATGCGAAGAGCGCGGCGTTGCTTCATGAAATCGATGCCTATCGCGCCGATGTGCAGCGCAAACTGCGCGAAGGGAACATCATCTTCTTCGGTTCGCGTTACGCCCGTGTCGTCGTGGAGCCGCGTGTGGCGAAAGCGCTCCTTGCCGTTCTGCCGGAGGCGATGCGCGAGGCCGATGACGCCGTTGATCTCGAATCTCGCGTGCGTGCGGGCGGCATCGTGTTTTTGAACCGCATGATGTGCGCCGACCTGCTCGAACATCGGCCCGATTACCTGAAGATCATCGAGCGGCGGAAGCACTTGCTTGAATTGGAGCGGCTGGAAGAGATTTCCAAGCGCAATGCCGCGGAGCGGGGGCGTTAAATGGATCTGACATCACCGGCCAATCCCAAAATCAAATACGTCGTCAAGCTCCGCACGTGTTCCGCCCGCGAAGAATCGGGCGAGATGATCGTGGAGGGGTTCCGCGAGTGTCGGCGGGCCTTGGATAACGGCTATCGCCCGCATGCGATTTTCCATTGCCCCGACCTCTTCCTCAAGAACGAAAACGAACCCGTGTTGGTGGCGGATTGCGTGGCGCGCGGTGCCGAGGAATTCCGCTGCACGAAGGCGGCGTTTTTGAAGATGGCCTACAAGGACCGTCCTGACGGCCTTCTGATGGTGGGGCCGCACGTGGCGAAGAAGCTGGGCGATCTCGTGTTGCCCCCTCAGGCGCTCGTGATCTTAACAGAGGCCATAGAAAAGCCCGGCAATCTCGGAACGATTCTCCGAAGCGCCGATGCCGCCAAGGCGAGCGCCGTCATCGTGTGCGACCGCACGACCGACGTGCACAACCCCAACGTGGTGCGCGCCTCCACGGGAACGATGTTTTCCGTGCCGATCGTCGAGGCATCGAGCGACGAGGCGCTCGCCTGGCTCAAGGAGCGGAATTTCAAGATTCTTGCGGCAACGCCCCATGCCGAGAAGCTTCACTTCGAAGTCGATCTCACGGGGAACGTGGCGCTCGCCGTCGGTGCGGAGCAATATGGCCTGACGGCGAAGTGGATGGACAATGCCGACTTGCGTGTGCGCATCCCCATGCTGGGGCTTGCGGATTCGCTCAATGTGAGTGCCGCCACGACGATTCTCGTCTACGAGGCCGTTCGCCAGCGCATCGCTTCCGGCATTGACAAGGTGCCCGAATTTATCCCGTGGCATGGCGAAGGCAAACATGACCACTAAGAAGGTGTGAAGGAAGAATGACACAGAGTGAAAAATTGGCCATCCCGCCCGAACGGATGCCGGAACAGGATCCGTCCGTTCGTGTGCGCAACATGGATGAAGTGATGCTCGGGTACACGCGGGAGCAGGCGCAGCGCGAAGCGAGCCGCTGCCTCTCCTGCCCCACGAAGCCGTGCACAAAAGGCTGCCCGGTGGCGGTGGATATCCCCGGCTTTCTCGCCAAGGCCGCCGCAGGCGATTTCGCGGGGGCGCTGGCGGTGATTCGCCGGTCGTCGCTGCTGCCGGCCGTGTGCGGGCGCGTCTGCCCCCAGGAGAAGCAGTGCCAACTCTTCTGCACGGTGGGGAAGATTCTGAAGGATGCGGAAAAGGCCGTGGCGATTGGCCGCGTGGAACGCTTCTGTGCCGACGAGGCGGCGCGTCAGGCGCCCGCCGATGCGCCGTTGGCCTCGCCTGCTGTTGCGTCCGCTGCGGCGCCGGCGCGCGTGGCCATTGTCGGTTCGGGCCCGGCTTCGATCGCCTGCGCGGCGGATTGCGCGCGCGCGGGGCTTGACGTGACGATTTTCGAAGCCTTCCATAAACCGGGCGGCGTGCTCGTTTACGGCATTCCAGAATTCCGCCTCCCGAAGAAGATCGTGCAGCGTGAAATCGACGGCTTGAAGCGCCTCGGCGTGAAGATCGAAACGAATTTCGTGGTGGGCCGTACGCGCGGCCTTCAGGAGCTCACGGCGGAATTCGACGCCGTTTTCGTGGGGACGGGCGCGGGCCTTCCGAAGTTCATGGGCATTGAAGGCGAGAATCTCGTGGGCGTTTTCAGCGCGAACGAGTACCTCACGCGCGCGAATCTCATGCGGGCCTTCGATGAAGGCCATGTCGATACGCCATTCTGGCACGGGCGCCGCGTGGCGGTGTTGGGAGGCGGGAACGTGGCGATGGACGCAAGCCGCATGGCTCTTCGCCTTGGCGCGGAGAAGGTCTATCTCGTCTATCGGCGCTCGGAAGTGGAAATGCCCGCTCGCCGCGAGGAAGTGCTCCATGCGCGTGAAGAAGGCGTGGAGATGTGCCTTCTTCAGAATCCGAAGCGGATCCTCGGCGATGCGAACGGCCGGGTGAGCGGGATCGAATGCCTCAAGTACGAGCTCGGCGAGAGCGATGCGCGGGGGCGCCGCAAGCCGATGCCGATTGCGGGAAGCGAGTTCACGCTCGATGTCGATACGGTGATCGTGGCCGTGGGGAACGGGTCGAACCCGCTCATCGCGGAAACGACGCCCGGGTTGCAATTCTCGGAGCGGGGCACCTTGGTGGTCGATCCGGAAACGAATATGACATCGATTCCCGGCGTGTTCGCGGGCGGTGACATCGTTCTCGGGGCGGCGACGGTGATTCTCGCCATGGGTGAAGGCCGCAAAGCCGCGGCCGGAATTCTCAAGTATGTGAAAGGAAAGAAGAAATGAAGAAGATTTTGATCATGACGGTCGCGGCCCTGACGGGCTTTGCGCTTTCGGCCGCGCCGCAGCGCACGGTGGTGGGGGCCGCGCCGGGGGGGCAGTCCCCGTTTGCGACGGATGCCTATCCGGGCTTCGACGGTCTCGACGACGTGCCGAAACCCGAGCGCCGCGAAAAGAGCTGGTGGTTCGGCGTGAAGCGCGCCACGCCCGCCGAGCAGTTGGCGTTTGCGGAGGAACTGGAAAAGAAGGGTGACTTCAAGGGGGCCGCCAAGGCCTGCGATGCGCTTGTGCGCGAGTGGCCGTCGGCCATCGAAGCGCCGAAGGCGCAGTTGCATTTCGTGCACCTTCTTGCCGGCAAGTTGGAAGACTACGAAGAGGCGTTCACGCAGCTTGAGTATCTCCTCGACTTCTACGCGCGCGATTGCGCCTATCTTGAACTCGTCGATTACGGCTATAAGCTTGTCAATACGATGGTCGATAAGAAGAAGTCCTGGTTCGGGCTTTCGTTCCTATCCAATCGTCTTGTTCGCCAGCACTACGAATCGATCGTTCGGCGTGCGCCGGGGGCGTCGTTCGTGGCGGAGGCGATGCTCAAGATCGCCAAATTGCGTGAAGACGACCAGCAGTATGAAGAGGCGCAGAAGGTCTATGCCGCACTTCAGAGCAAGTACCCGCTCCGCGCCGAGGCGCGTCTCGGGGCCTATCGTGAAGCCTTGGCGCGCATGTGGCTCTGCCGCCGCCTCGGCTACAATCAGGCGCGCTGCAAGGATACGCGCGGCTTTTTCGCGCACGTGATGGCGCGCTATCCCGATCTCGAGCAGCTCGAAGAGATCAAGAAATGCGATCGGGAAATCGCCGACTACATGGAGAAGGAGGCCTATCTCCAGGCGAAGAGCTACGATACGAAGCGGCGCACGCGCCACGCGGCGTGTTCGGCATGGGAGCAGTTCCTCAAGAACTATCCCAATTCGCCCCATGCGGAAGAGGTGCGCCTGCGTATTCTTGAGCTTTCCCAAACGCCGGCCCCTACGCCGGCGCCCTGATGTTTCGTTCACCTTCCGATGAAAAGGATTCAATCATGAAACTGCGTACATTTCTCTTTCTCGTTCCCGCGCTTGTGCTGTGCGGTTGCGCCAACTATCGTTGGACCTCGCGTGTTCCGGAAGAACTGCGCACGGTGGCTGTGCCGGTTTTCCAGAATGCGACGAATCTCGCCGAACTCGGGCCGATCACCACGCAGTACACGCTGCGCGAATTCCAGCGGGAAGGCACGTTCGCCATTCGCCGTTCAGGTCACTCCTCGATCGAAGTGCAGGGCGAAATCAAGAAGGCCGACTTCTCGCCGATTGCCTATGCGCGCGGCTACGGCATGCGCGCGGGCGAATATCGCTGCCTTGCGACGGTGGAAGTGAATTACATCAACAACGACGAGCCAGAGCCCGAGAAGAAGCTTTTCCTCAAGCGCACGTATACGGCCGAGACGACGATTTCGGTGCAGAACGACCTGCTCACGGCCAAGCGCAATTCCGTAGCGCGCCTCGCCGCCGAGTTCGCGCGTCAGATCGTGGATGATGCGGTGGGCTTCCCCTATAACCGCAAGACCTCAACCCAGCCCGCCCCGTGAAGATCGCCCCTGCAGACCTTCTGGTGGCGCTTCAGCGCGGGCTGCCGCTTGTGTCGCGTCCGTTTGCCGCGCTTGCGGACGACTTGGGCGGCACGGAAGACGAGGTGCTCGCCGCTCTTGCCGAGGCCCGTTCCCGTGGCGTCGTGCGCCGTTTCGGCGCCGTCTTCGATACGCGCCGCCTCGGATACGCCTCGGCCCTCTGTGCGGCCACCGTGCCGCAGCTCGAACTTGACGCCTGTGCCGCGCGCCTCACGCCGCTCGTGGGCGTGACGCACTGCTATCTCCGCGCGCCGCTTGCGGCCACTCCCGTTGTGGCAAGCCAATATGCAACGCCGAATCTCTGGTTCACGCTCAGCTACCCGGCGGACATCTTTTCGGCCATGGCGGGCGAAGTCGCCGCGCGTCTCGCCCCGTTCCCCGTTCATGTGCTCCCGGCCGTGCGCCGGTACAAGGTGGACGTCGTTTTCGGTGCCGCGACGCGTGCGAAAGAGGAACGGGTTGAGGACGATCTGCCGCCGCTTTCTTCCGATGAACGCCGCCTCGTGGGCGCGCTCCAGGGGGATACGCAGGTGCGGAGCGACTACTTCGCGGGCATCGCCGAGAAAATCGGCGCAAAGGAATGGGACGTTCTTGCACGCCTTGAAGTGTGGCGCCGCCAGGGCCGCCTCAAGCGCATCGGGCTGCTCCTCTTTCATCGTGTTGCCGGTTGGGCGGCGAACGGTATGTGCTGCTGGCGCGTGGAAGGGGAGACGACGGCCGCCGGCCGTGCTCTTGCCGCCCGTGGCGAAGTGACGCATTGCTACGAACGCCCGAGTGCGCCCGGATTCCCCTACACGGTCTTCGCGATGGTCCACGCCCATACGCCGGAGGAGTCGCTCGCGCAATTTCGCGCCCTTGACGCCCATCTCGCGGAAACCCTCGGTACGCCCGTTCCCGGAACGCTCCTTCTTTCCACACGCGAATTCAAGAAGACGTCCATGACGTTCTTCGCCCCCCTTAAGACCTGATGCCGCTATGAAAAAAACGCTTCTCGCCCTTGTCGCCGTTCTTTCCGCAAACCTTTGGGCGGCTCAGTTGCCCATCGTCCGTTCAACCGATGTCGTCGTCGTGGGCGGTTCGACGGCGGCCGTTGCGGCGGCGATTGCTGCGAAGGAAGCGGGGGCGGAGGTGTTCCTGCTCGCGCCGCGGCCCTATCTCGGCGAGGACGTGGCGGGCACGTTGCGCGTTGTGCGCGCGGCGGAGGACGATGTGCGCCATCCGCTCTTCCGGACGATTTTCGCGCCGGAGAAGGAAGGTTGGCCGTTTACCTACGTGACGGATCTCAAGGCCGATAAGGCGCATCCGGATAAGACGAACACGATGTTGGGCGATGGCGCCTTCGGGAATGCGTCGCGCGAAAGCGTGCAGTATGCCGACGACGTGACGGTGACGCTCGATCTCGGGGCCGTGCGGCCCCTTGAGGGCGTGGAGCTCGTGACCTATTTTCGGCCGACGAACAAGAAAAAGCGTCTGCAAACCGAATCGACGGGGCCGAACGTGGGCTTCAGAACGAGCGCGATGGAAATCTCCCTGAGCGCGGATGGCAAGGCGTGGACCCCGCCCGCGCGCGTGGAGAACGTCGATTTTGCAGACGACCTTCGTACGTTCAGATGGGCAAAGACGGGATGTGCCCGGTTCGTGCGGGTGAAGGCCCTCAAGGCGGTTGACGCCCCGCGCCAGTTGCTCGGCGAGATTACGGTGGCGCGTCCCGCGGAAGGGGCGGCACAGCTTGCCGTGCGTACGTCGCCGTTCATTGTCAAGCGCGCGCTCGACCGTGCGCTTCTCGCCTCTCGCGTTCCCTACATTACGGGCGTTCTCGTGTGCGATGTCGTGAAAGATGCCAACGGGCGATTCGCGGGCGTCGTGATGGCGAACCGGAGCGGCCGCCAGGTCGTGCGGGCCAAGGTGCTGGTGGATGCGACGGATCGCGCCGTTGCGGCAACGCTTGCCGGCGGGGTGGCGGCGGCGCCTTTCCGCCCGGGCACGTATCCGTTCCACCGTATCGTCGTTTCCGGCGAGGCCCCGAAGGGGGCGGGCGTGACGGCGCGGGCGATTTCCGAGGCCTTCCCCGTGCGCGTGAACAATCATCTCAAGCCGAAGCATCCGCTTGATATCGAGGCGCGGATCTGGGATTGCACGGTGATGATTCCGATGAAGGACTCTTCGGCGCGAAGTTTCGCCGAAGCGGAGCAGATTGCGCGCGACCGCACCTTTACGATCCAGCAGACGGATGCCGCAAACACCTTGACCTTCCTGCCGCCGGATCCCATCCGGGGCCGTGTTCCGGTAGCGGCATGGCAGGGCGCCGACGCGCTTGATTTGGAAGCGTTGCGCGTGAAGGCGGTGGAGGGGGTGTGGGTGCTCGGGCCGCGCGCCGATGTGGCGCGTTCCGCAGTCGAGCCGATGCTCCGCCCGGGAGCCGCCTTGTGCCTTGGTGCGCGCGTGGGCCGTGCGGTGGCGGCCGAGGCGAAGACGCGCCCGGCGGCGGTCGGCGCGCTCACGTGCGTTGCATCGGGGAAGGCGCCGGCGCTCGCAGGGGGGGCCACCTTGGGCGAACACCATGGTGAACTCCCGGGCTATCTCGTCAATACGAAGGGCACGGTGAAAACGCCCGACAATCTGCCGGTCCTCGCGACATGCGATACGTTTGTCGTCGGCGCCGGTACGGGGGGCGCCCCTGCGGCCATCGCCGCCGCCCGTCATGGCGCGAAGACGATTGTGGCGGACTACCTTTATGTGGAAGGCGGCGTGCAGACCGACGGCCTCATCGGGCGTTACTACTTCGGCCACCGCGTGGGCTTTACGCAGGAAATCGACGAGGGAACGCGCGCGACGGGAAGCGTGTTCCCGCAGGCGAAGAGCGAATGGTATCGTGCCGAACAGCGTAAGGCGGGCGCGGAAATCTGGTTCGGCGTCTTCGTGAACGGCGTTGTGGTTGCAAATGGACGCGTGACGGGCGTCGTCGTTGTGATGGCCGATGGTACGCGCGGCCTCGTGGCCTGCCGCACGGCGATCGATGCAACGGGCAATGCGGAACTCCCGGCCATGGCGGGCGAGGAGACGGAGTTCATTACGGATGAAGACCTCTCCGTGCAGGGCGTGGGCCTCGCGCAGATGACATTGGGCACGGGCTATGCGAATTCCGATATCGGCTTCGTCGACGATACCGATGCGGCGGACGTCTTCTATTTCGCGCTCCGCTCGCGCCTCAGCCTTCCCGAAAACACCTGGGATCAGGCGCAGGTGATCAATAGCCGCGAGCGCCGCCGCATGATCGGCGCGTTCTACATGAGCGCGGCGGATGTCGTGTGCGGCCGCACTTATCCTGACATCATCACGCGCACCTATTCGAACTTCGATTCGCATGGCCAGACCCGCGACGATCTTTTCTTCATCCAGGATCCCGGCCACAAGCCGATGTATGTGAACCTGCCGTACCGGTGCCTTCTTCCGAAGAAGCTCGACGGGCTTCTCGTGACGGGGCTTGGCATCAGCGCCCATCGCGACGCGATGCCCATTCTCCGCATGCAGCCCGATATCCAGAACCAGGGCTATGCGGCCGGCACGGCCTCCGCCATGGCGATGAAAGCGGGCGTTGCCGTGCGCGAGATCGACGTGAAGGCGCTGCAGCGCCATCTCGTTGAGATGAAGATCCTCACGCCGGGCGACCTTGAGATGAAAGATAACTTCCCGCTCCCGGAAAGCGAGATCGAGACGGCGGTGGCGGACCTCGCGGACAACTACAAGGGCCTGCCCGTTCTCATGACGGATCGTACGCGTGCCCTCCCGCGCATCAAGGGCGCCTATCAGACGGCCGAAGGCGAAGCGAAGACGATCTATGCGCACGTTCTTGCGCTGCTTGGCCATCCCGATGGCGAGGCGGAACTCCTTGCGAAATTCAAGGCTACGCCGTGGGACAAGGGCTGGAACTATCGCGGCATGGGCCAGTTCAACCGCAGCGTGAGCTGGGTGGATAGCTACGCGATCGCGCTCGGGCACTGCAAGTCAAAAGCCGCCATTCCCGCGCTCATCGCGAAAGCCGCCGCACTCACCGAGCGGAGCGAGTATTCGCATTTCCGCGCAATCGCGCGCGCCCTCGAAGAGATCGGCAGCAAAGAGGCGATACCCGTTCTTGCGGATATTCTCAAGCGCCCCGGCATTGGCGGACGCTGGCAGGTGATGGGCGCCGAGCCGCCCGTGGTGCCCGGCTATCAGAATGCGGCAGGTGACTGGGAACGCACGCTCTCCCTCCGCGAACTCTGCATCGCCCGCGCGCTCTATCGCCTTGGCGATACGCCCGACCATCTCGGCCGCCGTACCCTCGAAGCCTACGCAGCCGATCCGCGCCGCGCCTACGCGAAACACGCCCGCCTCGTCCTTGGGAAATAAGAGGAGAATGTAAAGCGAAACGAAGACATTTCTGATGATTTTTCTGTTGGCTGGGATTGCGGCGAATGGTTTGCGCGTTGCGCCGTTCCTTCCGTTGAGGACGGGTGCGCCGTTGCGACGAACCGGGTCGAGACCGACGGTTCTCCTGCGGGGGTGCGGCGTCTGCGCCTCGTCTTCGAGACGGGCCGCAGGGGGCGCGTCCGCTCCGTCTCGGCGAAGGTTGTTCTTCCAAACGCGACGAACGACCTCTTCGCCGCAGCGGGTTCCGATCCGTACCCCTATACGCAGTATCCTGACATTTTTTCGCATACGCCGAGGAACAGAACGGGGCGAAACCCGACAACAGGAGATGGGGTCACGTTGGGAGAATACTGTGATGGACTTGGGATTGTGATTGGAAGAAAAGCGAACGGACTAACGGTTGCCCATGAATTGGGACACCAACTCGGATTGGATGATTGCTATCCGGTGTGTCAAGTCAAGATTGGAAGCGACTATGTGACAACATATCTGCACTGCTTCAATGAGGTGGTCAATAAGTCGACATTCAAAGGGAAAAGAGACTGGGGGCAGGAGACGGGGCGAGGCTATTATGGTTCGTCTGATACGCATGGAGTGATTTTAGAGAAACTTCTCATGTATGGTTTCAACGATGGTGCTTCGTTGGATATTCCAGATGGTTCTGTCTATAGTTTGCGAAATGGTACGACGAATTCGTGCGACACGACATGTCTAGATGTTGGTGCCGATAAGGTTAAGAATGTCGAACAGGAGGTGTATACAAGATGAAAGAAGTATTCTGCACTGGTTTTCTCATTTCTCTGTTGTCGCTGTCAGCGATATCGCCATCGATATCTTGATCTGCTGGGAACAGTTCCTCTCGACACGCTTTTTGCAGCGTGTTTTACGGGCTATGACATGAGTTCGAACCGCCTTGAATTCGCAACTTACGTGTTGAACCATCCCGATTGCCCCGAAGGTGATCGTGAGGATTTTGCCGCCATCACCAACCAGCTCATCTCGGCGGGTGTCCCGCTTCATCAATTGAATCTGGGGGGAGAAGCGAATTGATGATTTTATGACTCTTTAGGAATCTACAGTATGCCTTTCTCTATTCGCCCTGTCCCCCATAGAAAAGCGGAAGGGAATTTGCTATAATAGTGGCATGGTTTTCACGTTCAAAAGTGATTTGAAAAGGAGATTCTTAAATGACTGAAGCGGCGACTAATCCTCTGATCGGTGGTCTCATTTGCGCGCTCGGCGGTTTCGCCGGCGCCGTGTTTGCCGTGCCGTTCCGCGGCATTAAGAAGGTGAGGTACGAGAGCTATTGGCTCGTCTATGCGCTTGCGGGCTTGCTGGTGTTCCCGCTCCTGCTCGCGCTGGCGACCTGCCCGAAGACGTTCAACGTGATTGGCGGCGCGGAACCGGCGGTGCTCGCGAAGTGCATCGGCTTTGGCGCCCTGTGGGGGCTGGGCGGGCTCACCTGGGGCCTCATGATCCGCTATCTCGGCATTGGCCTTGGGCTTGCGATCGGGTGCGGCCTCTGCTCGGCCACGGGCACGTTCATTCCGCCGATCGTGCAGGGCAAGGCGCATGAGCTCGTAGCGAATACAGGCGCCCTTGTGGTGCTTGCGGGCGTCGTCGGTTCGCTCGTGGGCATCGCGCTCGTGGGCCTGGCGGGCAAGTGTAAGGAAGGCGAACTTTCCGAAGAGCAGAAGAAGGCGGCCGTGGCCGATTTCGACTTCAAGAAGGGCATGCTTGTGGCGCTCTTCTCGGGCATTGCCTCCGCCGGCATGAACTTCGGCCTGCAGAGCGGCGGCACGCTGGAAGCGGCGGCGGCGAAGGCGGGAACGCCGGCGGCCTGGTGCGGGATGCCGGTGCTCGTGACCGTGTTGTGGGGCGGCCTTGTGGTGAACGCGATTTGGTGCCTCTGGCAGAACAAGAAGAATCAGAGCTTCGGCGACTACGGGATGATGCTCAAGGGCGATTTTGCGGCGCTCGCGCTCGCAGCGCTTGCGGGCGTCATCTGGGCGTGTCAGTTCGCCTGCCAGAAGGCTGGCGAGCCGCAGCTTGGCTCGCTTGGGTACATCAGTTTCGCGCTTGTGATGGGGGCCTCGATTCTCTTTTCCACGATCATCGGCATCTTCATGAAGGAATGGAAGGGCACGGGCACGAAAACGCGCACCTGCCTTGCGCTCGGCGTGGTGGTGCTTGTGGCCTCCTTCTGCGTGATGAGCTACGGCGGCAAGTTGAAGGGTGAAGCCCAGGCGAAGGCCGCGCCGGCCCCGGCGGCCGTTTCGCCCGCGAAGTAAACGGGGGCGCACGGCATGCTTTTCCGCCGCGAAATCGGATGGTGCCTCGCCCAGGCCTATCGGCTCGTCGGGGCCAGGCGGCGTGCGTTCGCGCGTTGCCGAGCCCCGGGCGTGCGCCTTCCGATTGTCTTCCATGCGGCTAAGCCGGAAGAGGTGCGGGCCGTTCTGGCCTCGCTCAAGGGGCTTGATCTCGAAGTGACTTTTGACGACGGATGGCGCGAGCTCCAGGCAACGCTACCCGTTTTGGAATCTTTCCACCAGCCCGCCACGGTGTTCATCGCGCCAGGGGAAACGGAGCGTGGCGTTGTGTGGACGAATGCGCTCATGCTCTCGGGCGTTCCCGATGAGACGTGGCATCCCTGGTATCGCCTTCCCGCCGAGGCGCGTTACGCGCAGTGCGATGCGTATCCCGCCTCCCCGCGCACGCTTCTCACGCCCGATGAGGTGCGCGCGCTCGCGCGGCATCCGCTCATTCGCATCGGCAACCACACGTGGAGCCATCTCAGCTGCCCGCATCGTCCCGAGGCCGAAGTGCTCGCGGAAATCGATCGTGCGCAGGCGACGCTGACGGACTGGTGCGGCTCTCCCCCAACGGCGTTTGCCTATCCCTTTGGCCGCGGCACGCCCGCCCTCGATGCGGCGCTGCGCGCGCGCGGCCTTACGCCGTATTACACGCGGCAGGGGCTCGTTACGAACGAAACGCTCGGGGCCGCTCGCAATATGGTGTACGAGGGAATGACCGTGGCCGAAAATCTAGGCCGCGTCCTTCAGGCGTGGCCGAAGGTGGGGGAAACGCGATGAGTGCGAAACCCGAGGCGAACGGCATGGTTGTGGCGGAGAACCTCCTTCGCGCGCGCGGCGAGATTCCGGCCGACGAAGTGTGGGTGCACGGCATGTGGACGCCACGCGTGTGGTGTGCGTGCGCGCGTGCGCTCAAGGAGGGAAAGACGCTTGTGCGGATGACGCACGGGAGCTTGAGCCCGATCTACCTTGAACGGCAGAGCCCCTGGAAGAAGCGTCTCGTCGCACCCATTGAACGTTTTTTTTTCGCGCGTGCGGCGCGCGTCGTGGTGACGGGGCCATGGGAGGAGGCGTGGTGCCGTGCATGGGGGGTGAAGGGGCCGTTCCAGACGGTCGACCTCAAGGCGGCATTCGCCTTTCCGCCGCCGCCGGAGCCGGCGCGTGTCGAGGGGCGCCCGTTCCGCGTTCTCTACCTGGGGCGCCTTCATCCTCTGAAGGGAATCGCGCAACTCGAGGCGGCGGTGAAGGGGCTTGCTGTCGAGGCCCGTGTGGAGAGCGCCGCGTTTGGCGACGCGAAAGAGGCGGCCTTTCACTGGTGCGATTGTTTCGTTCTGCCCACGCTGAGCGAGAATTTCGGGTTCGTTGTCGCTGAAGCGTTGATGCACGCGCGGCGTGCGATTGTGACGGATGGGGCGATGGCGTGGGCCGCCCAGCCGGGCGTGCGGTTTGTGCGCGACTATGCGCGTGCGCCCTTTGCCGAACAGGTCCGTCTCTTGCGGGAGGCGATCATCGCGGAAAGTGAGGGACGCGACGCATGACGGTTGTTCTTCGGATCTTGAAACGTCCCGCGGCGGCGTTGGCCGTGGCGCTCGCGTGTGCGGGGCTTCTCTGGGGCGCGCTTTTCGCAATCAACCCGAAGGGTGTTTCAGCGCGTGTTTTCTTCGAACGGGGCCGCAGCTTCTTTGCCGATTTTACGACTACGCGGACGTGTGCCGAATACGGTTACGCGAGCGATAAGCTTCCCGCCTACGATGCGTGCTATCCGGCTCTGGGGCCCACCTTGGCGCGTCCGTTTCCGAACTCGCCCGCCGGCGGCGCGGTCTTTACGTTCTTCGGGATTTTCCTGTGGGCGGGGGCCTTCGGCGAGCTGCTCAGGCGGCGCGCACGCCCGAAGGGGGAAATCGCATGCGGACTCGTTGGCCTTCTCCTTTCGTCGATCATGCTCCATGTCGTTGAATGGGGAAACCAGATCGTCTATGCGGCTGCGGGGGTAACGCTCTTTGCCGCGTGGTTCGATGCGCCGTCGGTCGTGTGCCGGCGCGTGGCGGCCTGTTGTTTGGCGGCGGCGGTTGCGCTGAAGATTACGCCGGCGGCCTTTGGCGTTGTCTATCTTGCGCAATTCTGCGCGCCGGGGGCCGATCGGCGGCGCGTCCTCGTTGATTTTGCGTGGTTTGCCGGTGCGGGCCTTCTTCTCTTTTTCGTTCCCTTCGCCTGGTATGGCGGGTGGGAGGGTTTCACGCATTGGCTTTCGAATGCGCGGGCGAATGCGCAGGCCTACGTGCATCGGGGCGCGTGGGGCGCGGTGCCGATTGTGCGTACCTGGCGGGTGATGCATCACCTTGACGTCTCTGCGCCGTGGCCGTCGCTGTCTCTTGCACGCTTCGTGAATGTCGTCGTGGGCGGGGCGTGCCTGCTCGCCGGCGTGGTGCGGTCTCTCCGGGGGCGCGGCGGCATTGCCGGCCTTTGGCTCCTTGCGGGCGCGGGGGTGTTGCTTGTTCCGGGGAACATGCACATCTATACGGGGCTCTATCTCCTGCCCGTTCTCGCTTTTCGTGCCAAGGAGGGGCTCTCCGTTTTCGAGGCGGCGTGTTGGTTTGTGTTTCTCTCGCCGCTCCAAATTCCGTTTGGCGCGGGCTGCCTCAATCATCCCCTCGCGAACCTCGCGTTTCTCGCGCTGATCGGTCGGGAGTTTTGGCAGGGGTGGAGAGGCCGGAAAACGGTGGCCGGAATTTAACGTTAAAGAAAGGGAATGAAGATGAAACGGTTGTTGATTCTTTCGAGCGTATTGTTGATGGCACTTGATTCGCTTGCGGCAAAGGCGGTCGTAAAGAAGGAGAAGGGGGGCGTGACGCTCGCGAACGGCGTGGTGAGCGTGGCCTTTGACGAGGCGAAGGGCACCTTCACGATTCGCGATGCGAAAGGCGTGGTGCGCCTTGCGGATGCGGGCGTGGGGGCGACGAGCGCGCTTAAGGGGGCGCATTTCTCCGTGGCGGAAAGCGCCGTCAGGGATGTCCTCGGCTCCGGTGTGCGCCTCACCTTTACCGTGCGGGACGATTCGATTGGCGCGCGCTGGGGATTCTACGATGCCGGGTATCAGCATGCGCACAGCCTGAATGGTCCCAGCCCCGTCTTCACCTATACGCTTTATGACGATAATCCGGCGCTTGTCGCGTCCTTCGGCATGAAGACGCCCAAATGGTATCGCCATCGTCTGCGCGAGGCGACGGTTCTTCGGGGCGGCCGCTGGCTTCCCGAAGCGCAGGCAAAACTGAAAGACGTCCGTACGATCAACCATGCCGCCGGTGCCGAACCTGCGCATCTCCTCGGCGGCCTTACGCGCTGTAGCGCGAACGGCGTGCTCGTGACGGGGCTTGTGGACGGCAAGCGCGCAACGCTTGTGGCGGGCGGCCTGCAGTACGACGCCTTCGGCAAGTACGCCGAACTTGTTGAAGGCGCGCTCACGCTTTATGCGAAGGACGAAGTGGGCGTACTGCTCGACCCGCCGAGCGATGTTCTCTTTGCGCACGACACGTTCTACATCGATGCCGTGACCGATGATCCCTTCGTTTCCGCCGAAACCTACGGGCGTGCGATGCGTTTGGTGAATGGCTGCGATCCAAATGTCTACGACTTCCCGCTCCTCTGTGGTTGGGCGGTGGGGGCATTGAGCCATCTCGGCAACATCAACAATTCGCCGGCGCTCGTTCATGAACTCGACCTTGCCAACGAGAAGGGCTTCACGCAGTATTCCAAGGTGGGCGTGCGCCTCGAGCCCGATTCCTATTGCTACGGCGCGAACGGCAACACGGAGCAGGGCTGGTATGACGACGCGCACTGGTCGAAGTTCGGGCATCTCCGTGCGCCCTACGAGACGTTCGCCAAGTGGTGCGCCGCGTTGAAGGAACGCCATGGCATTCCCTACACCTACTTCCAGGTGGGCATGCCGAGCCATGACTTCGAGCGGCTTCATTCCGATTGGATGCTCTTCAACTCCTGCGAGGGCACGGAAAAGAAGCACATGCACCATCAGCCGTTTGTGAGCTACGACATGACCGATCCACGTATGGCCGACCACATGCTCACGATGTGGAAGCGCCTGCGCAAAGACGGCATGTGCGGCATCAAGTTCGATTATCCCGAAACCGGCTACCGCATGGAGGGCGGCTTTGACGACATCCACGCGAGTGCCGTGCAGGTGTATCGTAAATACTTCGCGCTCGCGCGTGAAGGACTCGGCAAGGAGGCGTTCCTCGACGAGCGCAACCTCGGCGAGAGCGGCCGCCCCTGCCTCGATGCGACGGCGGGCATTGTCGATACCCAGCGCACGTGGAGCGACTCGAACAAGTTCGATCCGCGTATGATCACGACGGATGGCCTCAGGTGGTTCAAGATGCGTACGGTGTTCAACTACTATCCCGATTCGAAGGCGATCCACGGGATCAACGCGAACGTGCGCCGTTCGCTGCTGACCACGGTCTACCTCACGAGCGGACGTCTGGAGCTCGCGACGAGCTTCCGTCTCTTCACCCCCGAGATGACGCGCGATCTTTCGCGTCTCTATCCCGAATACCGCGAACCGTTCGCGGCGCGTCCGATCGATGCCTTTGTGCCGGGCACGGTGAATCCGCGCGTGTACGATCTTGAACTCACGAAGGATTGGCATGAAGTCATGTTCTTCAACCCCGAAAATCGGCGGGACGTCGTGAAGGCGGCGTTGTGCGGCGATCGTGCAACGGCCGGGGCGCTCGGGCTCGACCCTGCATCGAAGTGGCGCGTCCATTCGTTCTGGGACGATCTCTATTTCGGCATCCTCGGTGCGGGCGATACGCTTGCGATGAAACTTGGCAGGATGGAGTGCGAAATGTTCCGCGTTACGCGCGCCGCGAACCATCCGCAGGTTGTTTCGACCACGCGCCATCTGCTTCAGGGCTGGATGGACGTGGCGGACGAAACCTGGAATGCCGCCTCGCGCACCCTCTCGGGAGTGGCGAAGCATCTTGCCGCCAAAACAACCGAAAGCGTAGTTCTCGCGAACGATCTGCCGGATGGAACGGTGATGCCGTTTGTTGCCGCGAGCGTTTCTGCGGAAGATGTGGCATCCGGCGTAAAGGTGGCCGTGACAGAAACGAACGGTACGGTGCGTTTGGCGTTCACGACGCCTGTCGCGCGGCCGATTCGCTGGGCGGCGCGTTTTGGCGCGCCTGTTCAGGGAAAGGGGCTTAAACCGCTCGGGAAGGGCGTGGTGGAGCGCCCGAGCACGGAGCCGCGCGATGCGCCGGCGGTGAAGCCGGGGCCTGTGCCGCCGCCCCCGACGGTGCGCATCGAAACCTTGAAGCCGCTCTCGCAGCGTTCGGGCTGGGGTAATGGCATTCGCCTCGGGAGGGGCTATGACGGCGTCATTCAGATCGGCAAGAAGAAATATAAAGGCGGCATGGCCATCCACGCGAATGGCGAGGCCGTGTTCGCGCGCAAGCCCGAGTGGAAGCGCGTGGTGGCGGTGGTGGGCATCGACGAACATGAACGAGACAAAGACCAGTCGAGCGCGGTCTTCAAAATCATCGGTCTCCATCCGGGCGGCGAGAGCGAACTTGCCACCTCGCCGGTCGTCCGCTTCGGCGGCACGGAAGAGTGGCATTTTGACGTCGCGATTCCCGATGGCGTGATGCAGATCAAGTTCGTGGTGACCGATGCCGGCGACAACGACAAGTCCGACCACGGCGACTGGGGCGACTGCGGCTTTGTCGAATGAAGTGCCTGGTGGCGAGCGAAGTCCTGTGATTCTGAACATTGGGATTGGTGGGTGATAAGAAATGACGGCGAAGGAACAGAAAAAAGCCGCTTCGGTGTGTTGAATTCTTCTGTTCACATGGCTTGGATGCGGGTCGTTTGCTGCCGTTTGAAATCCGACTACAGCTACTCCATCAACATCGTCTACAACAACTTCCCGTGGCCGGCTTTATCCCGATTCTTCGTTGGCCGATCTCTATGATCCATTGACAATGCCGATCGAACTGCGTAAGGCGCATCAGGCGAACGACTTGGTGGTACTTGCCGCCTACGGTTTCAGCGCCAACGCGACCGAAAGTGAAATCGTCGCGAAACTTTTCAAAATGTACGAGGAACTGACGGCAAAAAATGCCGATCGTTGAAAGTGGGGAAAAGGAGTGAAGATGAAGCGTTTCGTGTTGTTTTTGTTGGCGGTGGCGACGGCTGGCGTGACATTTGCGGAAAAATCGCAGATGACCCAGGCGGAATGAGATGTCTATGTCGACCGTGAGATGTTCAAGTTCATTCATGGAGATGATTATCGAAGTGCAATAGAATGGCTGAAGGCGAAAGGTGCAACGGATGAGATGTTGGGCAGGGCATATGCCGTGTGGTATGAGTATGAATGGAATTCGATGTTGAACAGCTATTACAAGCATTGGCATTTGAGCAACGCCCCCGTGGGTTTCAAGCTTCATGGCAACCGCCATCCGATGGGCGAGTGAGAAAGGGAATGGCATGCGCGGAAAATATTCGGCGGAATGGGGTTGACTATCTGTCGGAAGATGGTGTATACTGTCTTCGTTGTATCTGGAGGTGGCGTTTTCATAATCCTGTAGGCTGCAGGAAATCACTATCGGATGCAATGTTGAACTTTAATCCCGGTCGCGAACGCAGTGGGCGAATGGGATGCTAATGGAATGTGAAATGAAAGATTTGCGAATGATGGTAAAGATTGCAATTTGCGTTTTCATCGCGAGTTGTGGAATCGCCAAAGGTGCTAATCTTGAAGAGGGGGCGACCGACTGGTTGCTGGATCCTGAACCCTATGCGGCGAAGATCGCATTTTCGGACGACCGGGTGGTGCTGGAAAATGGCCTCGTGAGCCGTACGATTGCGCTGAAACCGGCTCCGGCCACGGTGTCCATCCGGAATCTTCAGACGGGCGACGAACATCTTCGCGCCGTTTCGCCGGAAGCAAGCGTTACGATCGACGGGCAGCGGCATGCGGTCGGTGGCCTTTCGGGACAGCCGATTCTCAACTATCTGAAGACCGAGTGGCTGGCCAAGATGGAACCGCTCACCAATGCATACGCGTATGTGAATGCTGAGCAGGGACCCATCGAGGCTCGGTTCCCCTGCAAGTTGCACCGCGAATGGATGGGCCGCGACCTCCCTTGGCCGCCGAAGGGACGCCACCTGATGATGCACTACGCGCCGCAGAAACCGGGGTTGCCGCTCGTGACGATCCACTACGAGATCTACGACGGCGTACCGCTCTTTTCAAAGTGGTTGACGGTGGAGAACCGCTCGGGGCGAGACTGCACGCTCACGACCTTCGTGACGGACGAGATTCGTTTCGTGGAGTATTCCGACATTCTCTTTTCGTTCGCTGGAGATGTTCAGGAGAACTTTACGCCCATCGTCGAAGACGTCTGCGGAGGTGGAGAACGGATCGGCTACCAGTTCTGTAAGGAACCCGATTACAAGACGCAGCGCCCCTACTTCTACGAGGGGATCATGACGTTGAAGTTCTCTCCCGGATGCAACGTGGACGTGCGGCTTTCGGGCAAGGAGCCGGTCGAGTGTTTCCGCAGCTGGCTCCTCCTCCACGATTCCGGCGACCGCGAACGCCGGAGTTTGGCGATTCGCCGGGCTTATCGCACGCTGGCGCCGTGGACGGACGAGAATCCGCTCCTGTTCCACCTCAAGCAGAAGGCGACGCCGCAGAGCGTGCGCGAGGGCGTGCGGCAATGCGCGGAAACGGGGTTCGAGGCGATGATCATCAGCTTTGGCACGCGGTTCAATCTGGAGTCGACGGATCCTGCCTATCGCGCGACTTACCGTGAGATTGCTGATGAAGCGAAAGCGAAGAACGTGGTCATCGGCGGTTATTCGCTCACGTCTTCCCGGAATGCCGGCACACTTGCCGACAACGTGAAGGGAAAGTGCCTCTTCGACAGAGGTCCGTGCCTCGGTTCGGTTTGGGGAAAGCAGTACATTGAAAATCTCAAATCTTTCATGGACGAAGCCGGCTTCGGGGTGTTCGAGAACGACGGCCCCTATCCGGGGGATTTCTGTTCGGCCACGAACCATCCCGGCCACACCACGGCGGGCAATTCCTATTGGGTCCAATGGCATGCGCAGGCGGATCTCTATCATTTCTGCCGGGCGCGGGGCATCTACGTGAACCAGCCCGACTGGTATTTCCTCGTTGGCGGCAATAAAACCGGCATGGGCTACAGGGAGACCAACTGGACCTTGCCGCGCGAATGCCAGACGATCATCGAACGGCAGAACATCTACAACGGCACCTGGAACAAGTCCACCTCCATGGGCTGGATGTTCGTTCCGCTTTCGAACTACCACAATGGCGGCAAGGATTCGATCGTGGAACCGTTGCGCGAAAATCTCGCACATTACGACCGGCGTTTTGCCGATACGTTCGGCGCGGGTGTGCAGTCGTTGCTGCGCGGTCCGCGGCTGTTCGATTCGCCCGAGACGCTGGCGGTGGTCCGCAAGTGGGTGAAGTTTTTCAAGGACCATCGTCGGGTGTTGACGGGTGACTTCATCCATCTGCGCCGCGCCGATGGACGCGACTGGGACGGTTGGGTGTTGGTCGATGCCCAGGGCGAGGAAAAGGCGCTTGCGTTCTTTTTCAATCCGACGGATCAGGAAATGACCCGGAAGATCGCCGTGCCGCTCTACTACGCCGGACTCAAAAAACGGGCGATGGTTTCGGTGAACGGCGGCAACCCGATTGAGACGCCGCTTGACGCCGCCCAAAAGGCGCATGTCACCTTGACAATTCCCGCAAATGGTTATCTCTGGCTGCTCGTTCGGTGATTTTTGCTGAACGGAAGGGCTGGTATTGGATTTTTGGCGATTGCTATCCTTATGGCGACAAAGAACGAGATTCGCGCGGCGATGCGTTTGCGGCGGAAGGCGGTGACGCCGAGCGCGCGGGATGCGGCTGGAAGGGCGCTTTCGAAACGGCTTTTTACGGCGTGTCCGGAACTGGGAACGGTGATTTCGAAGAAAGGGGTGATCGCCGTCTATCTGGCCTCGAAGGACGAGATCGATCTTGCGGACTTCATTTCGGCCGCACAATCGTTTGGCTGCACGCTGGTGGCGCCGCGATGGAACGGGAACGAATATGAACTCGTGAAAGTCGGCGCTCCCGAAACGCTGGTAAAGGGGCCGCATGGCATTCTCGAGCCGCCTGCGGGGCCGGTGGTTCGTCCTGAGGAGGTCCACGCGTGGCTGGTGCCGGGGCTTGCCTTCACGAAGGACGGCGGGCGTCTCGGCTACGGTGGCGGCTGGTATGACCGACTGCTCGGCAAGACGTCCAAACGCGCCGTGAAGATCGGGATTGCGTACACCTTCCAGCTCGTGGACGCGCTTTCGGCGGAGCCGCACGACATCCGCCTCACGTCCGTTATGAACTGCGACGACCTGGCCGAGCTGAAGCCGCTTGTCGAGCCTCCTGCGGAGGTCGAGCGAAAACCGTCGTTCTGGAGACTGGAACTGGGCCCCGATTCGCACGTTGCGGATGCCGCGCATGCTCAATTGGCGGCGCGTCCGTACACGTGGGGTGCCGGATTCTGGCCCTCGGATGAAATCGAGGCCGTTGCAAAGCGGTGCGCGGAGATCGTGAAGGGCGCATTTCAGTGCGAGTCGGCGAATCTTCTTCCGGCTGATACGATGGGGGGCATTCATCGGCTCGATTATTGGGGCGACTTGGATGATGTGGAAGCGCTGATGCAGATCGAAGAGGAATTCCAGTGTGAGCTCCCGAGGGACAAGCTGCAGCCCGAACAGACCTTTGCCGAGTTTGTGGAACTCGTATTTTCCAGTCGCGGAAATGCGGCTCGTTCGAAGGAGTCTCACGGATCGATTCGCCGCTTTCTCTGCAAGACGGGCCTGTGGACGTTCATCGCATTCTTCTTTGCGCTGCCCGTCATTGTGCCGCTGGATATTGTTCGGCGTTATCTGGGCTCGCAGGGCCGTTTGACGGGGTTCATGCTCGTTGAAATGGTCATTCTTGGGGTCATGATCTGCCTGTTCATCGGGAATCGTCATAATGCCAACAAAGCGAAACGCTGTCGGTATTGGGAAAATCGTCAGAATGGGGACAGTCCCCAGTGAGTCAGCATGGGGACAGTCCCCAGTGAACCTTGGCATGGGGACAGTCCCCGTTGAACCTTTGCTTTCGAGAATTGTCGGTGGAAAGATTCCGGGTAATTTATTTTCAAAATTTCTAATTGACGGTGGGGGGGGGATAAATGTTAGAATACGAACGTTTATGGGATTCTGGGTTGAAGCGAGGGGGATTAATCTTCCCTCGACTACGTTTAAAAAACAATTAAGCTGAAAGAAGCGAAGATGATGTCTCAGAAGATTATCCACCGTGGTTTGGTCGGTGCGGTGTTGTTCGCGGTGTTCTCTTTGACAGGCGCCGAGGTGACGCTCGATATCAACGACGATGCGACGGCATTGGTGGTGAATGTGCCGGCGGGATTGTTGACCGGTTGCAGGCTTGAACTGGCCTATGACGCTTCGACAGGCGCCGCAAGCAAGTTCGCGCCGTTTGACCGCAGTCTCAATCGTTCCGATTGGACGAACGCTACGACGTTGAGCGAGTCGATCCCGGCCGAAGGTGCTGCGTTCACCGTTGCGCTGGCCGACCTCGGCGTGGCGGCTGATGCCTGTTTCAGGCTGTTCACGACGGGCGCCTACACCCTGCTCGACTACGCTTGGAGCAATTCAGAGAACACCTGGCTCGATACGGGCGTCAAGGACACGGATGTCTACGCCCTGGATGTGGGATTCTGCCCGACGGCGCGGGGAAGCGTTTCCGTCGATTCCACTTCCTATGGGTATCCGTCCATTCTCGTGTCGATTGCCGGTTCATCAGGAGGCATGTCGCTGTGGCATGCGAAGACGGGGTTGAAGGTGAATTTTGCACGTATGACGGATGGCAAGTATACGTATAACAATGTGGTGGATCTCAAGAAAGACCAGATGAACACTTGCGTTTTCCGCGCCAATTCGTTGAAGTTCAACGGCGTAGACAGCAAAATAGCCTCTGGCGCCTCGGCGTGGGTGACGTCGCCGGTGGGGCTCTCCGGCCACACCCTCAGTCTCAACCGAAGCGGGGATGCAACGACAACCGACTCGCGCACGAAATGGTATTATGTGAAGTTCTACGATCGGTTCGGGGATCTGATGCTGGACTATGTGCCGGCTGTCAAAAACAACGTGGTGGGATTTTTCGATCGGGCAAGCGGCAATTTCGTTGCCGCGACCGGCGTGGGGGCGCTTACGGCCGGCACCACCACCAACGCGGCAACTGCGGTGACGCTCCCGGTGGGCAAGATTTGGAGCTTCCCGCAGCTTGCGAAACGGCCGGCGGAAGTGTCGATCGACAAGACGGCCGGGGCCACGCTCACGGTTCGGGTGAATGCCGGCTACGGCCAGGGAACGAAGCTCTTCCTCGCGCACGGCACGACCGATGGTGGTGACGACCTCGCCGCCTGGAGCGACCGGTTGGAACTCGCTGCGTCTGTTCCCGCCGAAGGCGGTACCTATACTGTCGATCTCGTTGCGCAGGGGCTCGATGAGGGGCGGCTCTTCCGCGTTTTCGCGGGTGATGCGTACACGCCCCTTGCCCGGGTGCAGTTGGATTCCAATGACGACGGGATTGATACTGGCATTCGCGATTACAATGTCTATGGTTTCGTGCTGGGATATTATTGCACGGGTCTCATGAGCAAGTACGCGACGTATTTCGGGTCAGGAACCGGCGGTTCGACCGGTAATTCGGGTTTCCGGCTCTATATGGCCGGTTCGTCGTATCCCGACTTGAAGACAACGGTCGCTGCGCAGTGGTCTTACGAAAACTATACCTATAAGTATACGAACAACCCTCTTTCCGATAATGCTTGCAACGACGTCAAGTATTCGGGCCATACCCTCACCCTCAATGGCGCAGAGGTGATTCCCCAGGCGGGCAGCGCCATTTGGTCCTCGCCGCTGGGAACCAAAGGTTTGGATCTCTACCTCGGGCGTCTCCCGGATGATTCCGGCAACCACACTTATGGCTGGTGGTATTATCTGACCATGGAAGGCAAGGACGGGCGCAAGATCCTCGACTATCTTCCTGTGAAGACTGCCGCGGGAACGGCAGGATTCTTCGACTGCGTGAGCGGGCGCTTCATTACGCCCACGGACGGCGGTGTGCTCGTGGCGGGCGAGGAGAAAGCCGCCGCCGGCTATATGGGCAAGTCGCTTTCAGGCACGATGACCGCCGATGACCAGTTGCCCTTTACGGCGACTTGGAAGGGGGGCACGAGCGGAGACCTGAATGCGGCCGCGAACTGGGCGTGTACCAATTTCTTCGGCGTGGAACTCGCCGACGCGCTTCCGCGCGCGGGCATTACAGCGGTGACGTTTGGTGGGCCGATCGCCTTTAACGTCACCTCCGCTGCGGATCGGAACTGGGGACTCGCCAGATTCGCCGGTTGCACGCTCGCGGATGACTGCGACTGGAGCGCCATGGACGACTTCGTGATTGACGGTGCCCTCGACCTCGCAGGGAATTCGCTTATGATGACGGATGTTCCCTCTTCCGGCGAGATTACCTCGTCTGGTGAAGACGTCTCTGGCGAATTCCATGTTACGGTTGCCGAGGGAAAGACGGTTGACAACACGGGTTGTACGCTCAGCGGCAACCTGCGATTCGTCAAGGATGGCCCGGGGGTGTTCGTCGCGACGAGGAATACGCAGTCCTACACGGCCGGTACGGATATCCTCGCGGGGATGCTCAAGAGAGGCGGTGGTGGCTACACCAACGATCTTGGAATGCGCGATACGCCGGTCACGGTGTTTACGGGGGCGATTTTAGACCTTCGTGGTTGCGGCGACGTGTTGTTCTTCCCCGTTTTGGCGGGTGGCCGCCTCGTCAACTCGACGAAGGACATTACGAATTCGTGGGCGCAGAACGCGAAAGTCGCGTTGGAGGACGATTCGTCGATCGACTGCGCGTTCTCGTTGGGGTTGATCGGAAGCAATTATGCGCCGACCCGTCTTGACCTCGGCGGGTATGAACTCGATGTCGTCGTTGCGAACGGCAAAGGGTTCTGGCTTGATAATGCCGACGTGACGGCGGGTCTTTTCAAGATTTCCGGCGCGGGTACGTTCGCAATCGACAAGACTTCTCTGCGCGCGGCGGCGGCAGACTTCGACATCGCCGCCAAGACGACGGTCGCAGTGCCGGCCGAGGTGCACGACTGGACTGTGCGTCCCGGCGCAGCGGTGAGCGGTAACGGGATGATTTCCGTCAACGGCACATATCATCCGATGGTTGCTGATACGGCCGCGAAGTACACGCTGAAGGACGGTTCGAAGTTGAACCTCTCGGATTGCACGCTCCCCCTGGATGCCGCGAAACTGACTTTCACCGCCGATGCGACGATCACCGTCGATTTCGATAGGCGCAAAGTGAAGCCAGACGATCAGTTGGTTGCGTGGCCGACGAAGCCCGCAGCAAGCGTCACGTTCAAGTTGGTGCCGGGAATCGTGGGACGGCTTGGAATAAAGGACGATGGTCTCTATTTCCGAAGCGGGATCATGATCATCCTCAGGTGATGTGTCTCTTTTTGCGGAGATTCCCAATCCATGGGTTTCGTGACATGGAGATTTTGACTTACTGATTCGTATGTTCATGTTCTTTAAGGAATAAAAATGAGCATGGGGACGCTCTTGGGAGCCATGTTCGCGAGTTCTCTCCCTTGGTTTGGGGGCGACTTTTCAGACTACGGGGTGAATGAAAACTTGTCGGACAAAGGTGCGTACGGCGGGAGCTGGGGTAGTCCGGCGGTCCCGAGGGGAACTGTTGTCGCGAATCGAACGACGGATGCCGGATTCTCGGCGATGGCCCTCCAAGGTGAATTTGACGTTTGGCCGTCCCTTACTTTTGTTCCCGAGACGGTGGCGACAAATGATCTCGTCTCCTTTGACATTCGGTTCAGTCCGGGAGAAGCGACGGATTTTGGTTGTCCCGTTGAAGACTGTAAATTTCTGCTCACCTTCGTTCCCGGAGTTCGAGGAGGTCTGGATGTGGCGGTGGTCGTGGCGGGGCGTTGGACGCGTCTTTGTGCGACGGGCCTGATCTTCGAGACCGATGGCTGGTATGATCTGCGGGTGATCCTGAAGGAAATCGGCGGCGCGGGGTATGTGGGCGTGGCGGTTGAGACGGAGACCGGCTACGAGCAGCTGGCGGCCGTTTCAGGAGCGAAATGGATTCCCGTCGACCGCGAAGCGATGAAGGCGATTGCGGGTGTGAGTATCGTAGGGGACTGTCAGTTTTCAGGGTTCATGGCGCGTCAGGGCGAGTTGCCGGTTGAATCGGTTGCGAAAGAATGGGTGGGCGGTACGGGTGGCGATTGGAACGCCGCCACCAACTGGTCGGATGGCAGAGTGCCTGCCGCCGGTGAACTCGTCCATCTCGCAGGACCGGTTGCGCTCGAACGGAACGGTGAAACGGCAACTCTTGCCGCGGCGCTCGTGCGTCCAACGGCGGAGGGTGTGCTTTCGCTTGAAAGCGGTACGATCCGCACGAAGGTCGAGCTGGATATTTCTCGCCCGCGCGTGGGCGTGCCGTTGGGCATGACGGCGCGGCCGTTTGCCGGTATTACGCCGCCGGTGGAACACCGGTGGCTTCGAAGCGAAGGGACGGCCCGTGAGAGGTGGAGCGTTGTTTCGTCCACGCCTTCCTACTCGCCCGTTGCTGCGGACCGTGGGCATTGGCTCAAATGCGAGGTGAACGACGCCCTTGGGGTTTGGGCGGAACGCGACCTTTTCTTCTCGCGGCTTCCCGTCCTCTATCTCTCGACAGATGACGGCAAGTCCCCGACGGCGAAGAAGGAAGAACATACGGGGCGCCTCTATGCGCAGGGGAACGAGGAATGGAAGAGTCCCTACGACGGGACGATGACGATCAAGGTTCGCGGGAATTCCACGGCGGGCTACGCAAAGAAACCGTGGAAGATCAAGCTCGACGAGAAGGCAAAGATGTTCGGCATTCCGAAGTCGAAGCATTGGGTGTTGCTTGCGAACTATCTCGATCCCACGCAGATGCGCGACAAGCTCGCCTATGACTTCGCCAACGCGATCGGTCAGCTCGGCATGAAGTCGACATGGGTCGAATGCGTCCTGAACGGCGAATGGCAAGGGTGCTATCTTTTCTGCGAACATCTGCGCATTGCCAAGAACCGCGTTGACATTTTCGACTGGGAAGAGGAAGCGGCGGCACGTGGCATCGAAGGGGGCGATAAGGATTTTTCGTGGGTTGATCCTGCGGTGGACGATCTTTCCGGCGGTTATCTTTTCGAGTTCGACTATCGGGATGACGAGCGCTCGAAATTTACGCTCTCATCCGGGAACTTGCGGGGCCTGCTCACGAAGGTGGTTTCGCCCGAATATCTTTCGTCCAATCCGGCGATGATGACGTGGTGCCAGGATTATCTGCAGAACTTCTTCGATGCCTGCACATCGTTTGATGGAACCGCTGCGGAGCGCCATTACTCGGAGTATTGCGACGTCGATTCGATGGTCAGCTATTTCCTCGTGATGGAAATGTGCGGTAACTGGGATGCACGCTCGTTGAGCCGATTCGCCTACAAGGATCGCGGCGAGCTCCTGAAGTTCGGCCCTGTGTGGGACTTCGATTACGACATGGGCAACCCCGAGCGAACCGCCTTCGAGCGGCGCGATCCCGAACGGTGGCTTGTGAATGACGATGTCAAGAACGCTCCCTACTCGTTTTACAAGGAATGGGCGGACGATCCGTGGTTTTGCACGCTGCTGTGGACGGCGTATCCGCCCGCGCGCGCAAAGTTCGTGGAGATGATTGCGAAGATCGACGAACATGCCGCCTATTTGGCCGAAGCCGGGGTAGCGAATGCGCGGAAGTGGCCGCGCGCAACGGGAACGTTCGCGAGCGGGATTGCGACTTTGAAGGCGTTTCTGACGAAACGTCTCGCCTGGATGGATCGGCAATTCCGCGATGTGCCCACGCTCATGGCCTCGCTTCGGAAAGTGGCGGACGATGCGGGAACGCCATCCACTCATCCGTATACGGCCGATGCCGTGACCCTGCCGCTCGCGTTCGTGAATGCACCTGCCGGAATTCTTCGGGAAGGTCAGGCGTTGAAGCTTGCATTCGCGCTCGGCGACCTGCGCGTGGCAAGCGTTGATCTTTTCATGAACGGACTCAAGGTGGGCACGGCGCCTGTAGCGAATGCAACCGTGGAAACAGTCGTGCCGTTTACGGCGTTGACGGCGGCGAAGGGCAACCCGAATTGCCTTTCGCTGATCGCCTACGACGGCGAAGGGGCGCCGCTTGCGCGTAACTTCGCTCTCGTGACCGTAACGGATTGGGACGAGACGCGCGATGCGACGCCGCCGACCATTGACGGAATGGGCGGTGTGGTACCCGCCGTGCCCCATCAATGGATTCGCGATGCGGCTGTTGCGGTGCGGCCGTCGCTTGCCTGGGCCAGCGCAGCCGAGTTCGCGCAGGTGGTCCTTGAAACGCCCTCGCCCTGGGGCAAGTCCATTCCGCTCTGGCAGGACTACGTGGCGGGAACGAGTCCCTCCGATCCGAACGACCATTTCCGCATCACCTCGTTCACGCTCGTCGATGGTACGCCCCGCTTCACCTATGCGCCGGATCTCGGCGACCGGCGCGTGTACTCGGTTGTACGCGTACCGTCTCCCGCCCAGGTGGAACTCTTCAAGATCAAAGTGGAATTACCCTTAAAAAACACCAACAAGGAGGAACGGCAATGAACCTGAAATTCTCTCGTGCAATCGCCTTTGGCGTCTGTGCCATGGGCAGTGTGTTCGTGAGTACGCTCTGGGCGGACGACTACACGCCCATACATCCGCTTCCGGCGGATTACACGCGCGTCGAGTTCGTGGAATCGACGGGAACGCAGTTTGTGAACACCGAATACCTGCCTAAGGCGACGGACGTGATTCGGGCGGAAATGTGCGTGCCGCACAGCCAGAATACGTGGGCGGCGGCATTTGGCACGCGTGACAAGTCATCGTCTCACGCCTTTGAGTTTGACGTCCATGGAAAGGTTGGCAGTGCGGGCGCCGACTTTACGCTTCGCTACCTGCGCGCTTCGGCGTCCGTGGTGGTGGTGACCAACTTTTTCAACCGTCGCGTTGAAATCGTCTGCAACGGCGTGAACAGCACGTGGAAACCGGTCGGAGAAGGGGTGGGAACGACGGTGAGCGCGTCCGCGTTGAATGGCGACTGCGTCTTTCCGCTCTACATCTTCGGCTTGAACAATGGCGGGACATGTGCGGATTCGGACAAGTCGAAATACAAGCTCTTTTCCTTCCGGGTCGAATCGGCGGACGGCGCAGTTCGGCGCGACTACATCCCCTGCCTCAATCCGGCGGGCGATGCGGGATTGTGGGATACGGTGGAGGGAAAGTTCGCCGCGAAGTCGGGAACCCTGAACGGCTACCGCCGTTTGAGTTTCATCGAATCGGATGGTACCCAATACATCGATACGGGCGTGATCCCGAAGGAGAGCTATGAGATTAAAACGGATATCTACGCCTACAAGGTTCAGGCCTCCAATTGGGCGACGGCGTTTGCCGTTCGGGAGACGGGAAGTACGAAGGCCTACGAAGTTGCGGTTCGCTGCGGTGCGGGCGGTACGGGCCAATACCGGTATCTGCGCGGCAATGCGATTTTGGGATCGAATCCGGCGTTCTATGAGCAGCGCATTTCCATGAACTGCACGAAGACGGCGATGTCGTGGAAGCCGGTGGGGGATGAGAACTGGACGGAGACTTTGACCGGGGTGAAGACCTCCGGCGACTGTGCGAAGACGATGGTGCTCTTCGCGTTGCGCCAGGGAACTGCCACGCCGACCGACAAGGGAAAACTCAGGTTCTATTCCTTTTTGATGACGACGGCGGATGGAACGCCGGTTTGCGAACTCGTGCCTGCACTCAAGAACGATGGCACGATCGGCATGTATGATGTGAACGGGTACAATACATTCCGCGCGAAGGCGGCGGGCAATAATTTGTATCCCGGTTGCGTGTGCGCTGTCACGGGGACGGTGTTTCAGGCCTATGAGGGCGATCTTATGAAGGATGACTTCGCCGGTTTCACGCGCCTTGAAAAGGTGGGCAACCGGGTGATCAATGCCGCCGGTATCGAGACGATTTCGATTCCCCTCACGGTTTCAGAAGGCACGTTCTCTCTTCAGAACGAGATGATCGCCGCCTGCACGGTGACGAGTGAACTCACGTTGAGAGGCGGTACGACGCTTGCCGTGGATGTCATGGTGACGGAATGCGATAGCCTTGCGCCGACGGCGGTGATCTTCGCCGGAGCGTCGCCGGAGAATCCGCTCCTCGTCGATGTTCACAAGTACGGTGCGGCGGCGCTTCGGGAAACGCCCTATGTGCTCATTTCCTCCGGCGTCGATCTGCCGGATGGCCCGGTTGATTTCATTCGTTCGACGCCTTCGGGCGACGCGATGATGACGTTTTCCGTGGCGAACGGCCAATTGCTGATGCAGGTGAATCCCAATGCCGTTATTGAGGCGACCTGGATGAATTCCGGAAACGGCGACATTGCCGATTCTTCCAACTGGCAGTGCAAGAATGCGTTGGGCGAGACGCTCGAGGGGGCGCTTCCCACCTTGGATACGTTGGTCATTTTACCGGCGGGATGCACGTTCAGCTGCACGAACGGTGCGCCGTTCCTCTGCAAGGCGATTGCCGCGCCTTCTTCGCTTGGCGCGAATTGCGATTGGCGCGGGTTGAATCTTGCGCTTCTTACGGCGAATGGGAACATCGATCTCAATGGCCATGTCCTGCAGTTGTCCCTCTCGGGGGTCACGCCGAAATCGTTCGCGATCACCGATGCAAACGGAGCGGGGCTCGTGGGCGAGGTCCACATCGACGTGCCGGCCGGTGCCACGGCGACCAACGACAAGATTGCGCTCTTGGGCAACGTGAAGCTCGTCAAAGAGGGCGAGGGTACTTTGGTGGTGGCGAAGAGCAACCAATCCTATGTGAACGGTACGGAAATCGTCGCCGGTACGGCGAAGGCGACGCTGGGGATCAACGCGAACAAACCTTGGGGATTGCCCGACAGGGCCTCGAATACGATCACCATTGATGCGGGCGGTACGCTTGATGTCAATGGACTTTACGACTATGGACACTATGGTCTCATCCTTAACGGCGGTACGCTCGCGAACCACGGCGCGGATCTGGTCAACGGCTCGGCCAAAGGCTATTGGTGCTGCGGCGAGGTGACGCTCCGCGCGAACTCGACGTTTGACGTGGCAGGTTCGCTGCGCCATAATAAGAACTCCGAACCTTATACGATCGATTTGGGCGGCAAGACGCTCACCGTGAACATCGCCGCCGGGAAGGACTTTACTCTCGACGGCTGCGGTACCTATAAGGACGGCACGATGGTGGCGGCGGGCGCGGGCAAGTTCATGATCGATACGTCTACAAGGCCCGAAGTGCCGGAAATCTACGATGCCCGCACGCTGGATCTTGACCTTGGGGTGTTCTTCACGATTAACAGGGGCATCCAGGTGCGCGACCTCACCTTGCGCTATGCCGGTGAAACGGCGAGCACGGGCACGGGAAAGATCCAGGTATTCGGCACCTATACGCCGGTGACGGACTACATCTACAATGTCGAGTTGCAAAACGGCGCAACGATCGACCTGACGGACCGTCAGAACGCGGTGGATGCAGTGGGGAAGAGCCTTTCCTTCGCGGCGGGCGCATCGTTGATCGATGTCGTGATGCCGTCCCGGCATGTGCCGTCGGGCGACTATCTGATTCGGTGGAGCGCCAAGCCGGGTGTTCGGTTCCGGGCGAAGAACGAACGTGCGTCGCTTGTGGCGAACGACGAAGGCCTTCGCGTGTTGCGGGGCTGCCAGATTCTTTTCCGTTAAACAAAAAGTGAGACATCAATGAGAAAACAGTATTTGATTGGTTTGGTGGCGGCGGTCACGGGAGTGACGGCGTTCGCCGATGTTGCGACGACCACGTTGCGGGCTGAAACCTTTGCGGGCAAATCGGCCACTGCGGGCATTCAGCAGGCAATCGACGCAGCAACGGCGAAGGGCGGCGGCACGGTGCGTCTCGCGCCGGGCGACTACGCCGTTGCGAGCATCTTCCTGAAGGACAACGTGGCGCTCCATCTCGAAAAGGGCGCGACGCTCGTCGGGTCGACCAACTTTACCGACTATGTGTTGTGCCCGAGTTCAGTGAAGGGGCTCGACCACGCGATCGTCAACGCCCGCGATGCGCACAACGTGGCGCTCACGGGCGAAGGCGTGGTGAATGGCCGCGGGCGCTTTGCCGTCCATAACAACAACGACAGCCGGCGGTGGTCGGACTGTCTCTTCGCGCGTTGCGACGGCGTAAAACTGGAGGGCGTGACGCTGCGCGACCCGTCTTTCTGGACCTGCTACTTCTCGGCTTGCACGAACGTTGTCGCCCGCCGCGTGACCATCAACAGCCATGCCAACTACAACGGCGACGGGATTGACATCGACGCTCAGAACGTGCTCATCGAAGACTGCGTGATCGATGCGGAGGACGACGCGATCTGCCTCAAGAGCGATACGCCCGGCTTCGTGGTGCGGAACGTCGAAGTGCGGAACTGCACGCTCGCCTCGAACTGCAACTTCATCAAGTTCGGTACGTCGAGTCACACGGGGTTCGCCGACTGCCGAATCCACCATTGCACGCTCGTGCGGCCGTGCGCGAAGAGCCACTTCAACTGGCGGCCGTCGATCGTGCCGGGCGTGACGGGTCCGCAAACGGGCATCGCGGGCGTGGCGCTGGAAGTGGTGGACGGCGGATTCATGGAGAACATCCACGTGCACGACCTCGTGATGAAGGAGGGCGTGCAGACACCGCTCTTCATCCGCTATGGACGCCGCCGTTCGCCCAGGCCGGGCCAGAAGAGCTGTTTGCAGAACATCCTTATCGAACGCATCCGCGTGGACCAGACGGAATGCCTCATTGCGAGCTCCATCACCGGCGTGCCGGGCCTGCGGCCGCGTAACATCGTACTTCGGGATCTCGACTTCACGGTGAGGGGCGGCGGTACGCGCCGGGCTTCGTCGGGGCCCGTGCCCGAACGCGAGAAGAACTATCCCGAGAACCGGATGTTCGGAACGATGCTGCCGGCCTACGGCTTCTATGTGCGCCATGCAGATGACATCCGCTTCGAAAACGTGCGCCTTCGCTACACAGGGGAAATCGAAGAGCGTCCGCCGATTGTGCAGGACGACACAACGGGCGTTGTCATCGACCGTTGCACGTTCCGCTGAAGCAACTCGGGCGTAGCGAACAGTCTAGTCGACCGATTTGGGGAACACGCTTACGTTGGGCGAGACCGCGCTTGCATTGGAGGGGATTGCCATTGGCCAGAAGCCCCTCAAAATCACATGGGGACTGTCCCTGCAAGCCTCATGTCTTCATGATTAGCCGACGAGCCTGAAAATCAAATCAAATTGAGTTTACGAAATGATGATGATGATGTATACTATCCCGCAGATGAAAAAGGCTGTTTCAGTTTTATTGCTTCTATCTATGATGCCCGTGTGGGCGACAGTGCCGACGGCATTGTTCCTGCCGCAGGTCGTTCACGCCGACACAGAGGTGGCGACGAACGTCGTCATGTCCTCGTGGCAGCGCGGGGCTGCGAAGTTTGCGTTTTCGTTGTCGTGTCTCGCTACGCCGTCGAACAATGTGGAGGCGGTGTTCGCCTCAAATGAAAAATTGAAAATGGAGAATGTAAAATGGGTGTAGGGGCCTTGTGTATTTTTCATTTTCCATTCTCCATTTCCCATTTGGATGAAACCTTCACGGTCGGGACGCCGTTGGATCCGACCGCAATTCTTTTCCGGTGAGGTGAACCATGAATGCGGTTTCTATCATCGGCGTCGTTGCGGCTTTCTGCCTGGTCTTCCTGTGGTTGCGGGCGCTCTGCGCAGAGAAGGGCGTGCATCCGCTTAGGCGTGTGCGGAAAGGGTTCCGCCGTTTGCCGGGGTGGAAGAAAGCCCTCATTCTGATTTTTGTGTCCGTGTGGATTGCCTTTGCAGGAACCAAGGACGGCACCAACGGTGTCGACCAGGTAGAAGGTGGGACCAACACGGTGACGCAAGTCGAAGGCGGCACTAACGTTCTCGGGGGCGTACAGGGTAGGGCGCGGATTCCAGCCGTGCCGCAAAGTGAGGCGAACGGGGAATCCGATGGTCAGGATTTGCGGCGCGTTCGGCGAACGCGCCCTACCAGTATGGCCTCCATCACAAACAATGACATTGCGCAATTGTGGCGAATCGGTACGACGGTTGACGTGAACTCGTTCGCCGAACCGACGGCGAATGCCGTGACCAACACCGCTTGGCTCGACTATGGCGGCATGTCCGACACGTTCCGGTTGCTGCCCGAGGGTTGGCGTTTCCCGTTTGCGGAAAAGACGACGTCGGGTCTTACAGTATTCGAGAACGGCGAGTTCCGTCCCAACGTCAAGACGCATTTCTTCCCACCTCCGTTCGACGCAAAGCTGTCGCTCCTGCCGCGAATGAACTGGGGGGTGTTGCCCAACGGCGGAGAGAGTGTGTTCTGGCACGAACAGACGCCGAGCAATTCGCTCGTCCTCACCTGGCACAACGCGCTCTACAACCGCGACGTGAATTGTCCGACCAATTTCCAGGCGGAACTCTTCGCCGACGGACGCTTCGATTACCGTTATCCCGACCGCACGGTCCAGTATGCTCCCGTGTTCCCGTTCGACTGGGACGGCGACGGGCTCGAGAACTCGGTCGACCCCGATCCTCTTGTCGCGGGACCCGACGCGCACGGCACGAACGCCGAATGGTACAACCGTGTGTGCGGGAATGTGTTCGCGGCGACCCAAGGCGTGGAAGGCGTCGAACTTGCACCGCGTGCAGTCGGCGTCAACATGAATGCGTATTATTTTGTCGATGTCGTCGCCGAGAGCCTGGCACCGATCTATTTCGTCGCTGACGGCGGCTCCGACCTTGGCAGCCCGGTTGTCATCGCAAATGCCGGTGAGGCGAATCGCGTGCCGCTTCTGATCGGACTCGAATACACGGTGACGTCATCCGTGCCGTTCTCGGTGTCCTGTGCCAACGCACCCGTTGTCTTGAACCGCATGATGGGAGGGATGGGGTTCTCGGTGAAATGGCCGGTTTCGTTCTCGTTCTCGTCATGTGGAACTGACTGCAATCAGGTTTCCGTCCGGCCGTCGTGCCTCAACGGCGTGTTTTCGTGGACCGATGGGTGTTGTATCGCGTCGAGCGGCAATGTCGTCGCGTTTACCTGCTCGGGAGGGTGTTCGTGCGGCGGGTGTTCCGCCGGTGGGACTTATTCCTATTGCGGGGCGTCGTTGTCATTCTCCGGCGGCGGTTGCGGCTGTGGCGGAAGCGGGGGCGGCCCTGGGCATTCGGAGACGAATTCCGTGACGCCGGAGTTGTCGTTGTCAATGTGCCTGGACCATGATGTGATTTTGTTCGAGAATGCGTACACCAACCGGCCGGGTGAAATCGTCGCCCGCAGAAGCACTTTTGTCTGCGTGCAGCTCGCCTACGGCAACGCATCCGGCAGCGAGGCCAACTTGATGCTCACCGTCCCGAAGGGCGCGGACGATGTCCTTCTGCACGAAGACGGCACGAATGGAAACGTGGTGACCTCCTGGTACGCCAATTTGCCGCCCGGCACGTCTGGCAGCAAGGTCTTCTATGCGGAGGGCGTCAAGAAGAGTTCGTCGGTCCATGGCGTGGGGGTGCGCGCGATGATTTCCGGTTCTGCCGGAATGGGCGTGGTCAACCGCGGCATGACAGTAGCCGAAGTGTCGGTGGAAGCTATGGCCGAATTTCCAACAAATAAAAAAAGGCATGTCTATGGACCCGCCGAAAGAACATTAGTCAGCGTAGATCCACATGTCGACGTCGAATATGAATCCCATGACTTGGGTAGTGGGACGAACATCGTTGATGCGACTGGTTGTTTACTCACTCTGCCGAGTGGAACTTCATGCCCAAGGTTAAGCATTGGAAATAGTGGAGTTGTTCTTTCCTTGCCCTTTGAGGTGGTTCCGCCTCATGCGGAGCTGAGAGTCTATGATTGCCGTATGCCAACTCCAGATGAATGGGAAAATGATTTGGAGATGGAACCCTTTGTGGCCGGGGAGATTGGAGCTGTGTTTCATGTCGGAATAGATCTGCACCCCAATTATGTGTCGTTTTCAGAGTTGGAATTGTTTGAAGGTTTGGGGAAGGCACAGGACATTACGGGTTATTTCACCAATACCTGTTTTAATGGTCATTTGAATCATGGAAGAGAACAGGGGGCGTATCGGATTCGGCAAGTTTCCATGGAAAACGCAATAGGAACTGGGGACAATGTGTTTTTGAAAATCGACAAGACCCAGGTTCCCCCTGTTTACGAAGGCGGTTTTAAAGTCCCTATTCCGTTGTATTGGTATGTGCCAGATTCGGGTCCCACCAATCTGCTCGTCACGCCAGTTCAGGCAAATGACATTTCAGTCGGTGCAGACGTGGAAATTTCAAAACATGGCATTGCTGCTGTCAGAGGGACGAACAATGTCATTACCATCAAGAGGAGTGAACGTGAATAAGTTTCTTTTGTTGTCGGCGTTTGTTGCCGTTGTCCATGGGTTTTCGTTTGCGGTTGGCGAGGCGACGGAAATTGAGATGGTAAGAAACGCACTCTCCGCACAAGATGTAATCGCTTGCAGCCAATCTCTCGTTCCTGTGGTTGAAAAGTTGGCTAGAGGAGGTTATTTCTCGCAAGGAAAAAACAAGGACGAAGTTGTTCGTGAAATTCTTTTCAATGCACTCGACCGGAGAGTGTCCATAAGCGACGGCCAATTGAGAAAAAGATTTTCTGCAATTGAATTTATGATGCGGCAGTCTTCGGTTTTGCAAATGCGGGCATACGACGATCAGATGACATCTAAAATCATGCAGTATTACTGTGATGTGAAACGAGTGCCAGAGAGCGATTTGAGGTCGGTGATCGAAATTGCGCGCGAAAAAGATGCGGCGTTAATTGCGGCGGGTAAGATAGCGAAGCCGGCGATTACAATCGGGCATTCGACCACCCCAAATCTGCGGGTTGCGAGGGATGAAGTGGACAAGATTCGAAACTGGAACACCCTTGTGTCTCGTCATAGGCTGATTGTGGGACGATTGTTGTCTGTTGCAGTGAAAAGAAATTTTGAGTGTCTGCCGGATGATTTGCGCATGAAAAAATACTTGAAACTGGTAAGTGCGACAAATTTGAGCCGGGCTGAAATTGAGGTGTTGATCGCTGACGGTAAAATCAGAACACAATTGGTGCAGGGAGAAATAATCATTTGGGGACAGTCCCCACAGGATTCCAGGCATGGTCGTGAATAAAATGGAAGTCGTCGGCAAAAAAGCCATTTCTTTGTAAAAAGTCGTCTGCAAAAAAGCCAAAATTGCCTTGAAAGTCCTCTTGATTTTGACCAAAATAAATGATATAGTATGAGCAAATGAAGCGTTTCTTTATCGATAAGCTAGAAAAATGGGCGAATAGCCCTGCGCGAAAGCCGCTGGTTCTCAGCGGCGCGCGGCAGGTCGGCAAGACTTGGCTTTTGAAGGAATTTGGACGAACGCATTTTGCACGTACCGCGTATGTCAATTTCGAACGGCATCCTGAACTCGGCGTGTTGTTTGAAGGGGCATTTGATTTCCGTCGTATTCTCACGGGGCTGCAGGCGGCGAGCGACGTTCAGATTGTGGCGGGCGAGACGCTGGTGGTGCTGGATGAAATCCAATTGTGCCCGGCGGCTCTGACGGGGCTCAAGTACTGGCAGGAGGAGCAGAACGATTTCGCGGTCGCGGCTGCGGGGGCGCTTGTCGGGCTGGCGCTCATGGAAGGGACTGGTTACCCGGTCGGTAAGACGAATTCGATGACTCTTCATCCAATGACCTTCGGGGAGTTCCTGCTCGCCGTTGGAGAGGGGAAACTCGAAGAGCTCGTCGAGTCGGGCGACGCGAAGCTCTTGTCCGCATTTGACGCCAAGTTGAGGGACCTCCTCAAAACGTATCTACTGGTCGGTGGGATGCCGGCTGCGGTCGATGTTTATGCGCGAACCCTTTCGTTGGCCGATGTGCGGGCTGTACAGCAGGATATTCTTTTGGATTATGCACGGGATTTCTCCAAGCATGCGCCCAAGCGCGATGTGCCGCGAATTGCGGCTGTCTGGGATTCTCTGCCGAGGCAGCTGGCGAAGGAGGATAAGCGCTTCGTGTCGGCCGAGGTCGTTATTGACGGCGCCAAAGTGCGGGCTCGTGATCTGCACGATCCATTCGCTTGGCTGGAGGCGGCGGGACTCGCGTATCGTGTGTGGAACGTCACAAAGCCGTCTCTGCCGCTCACCTCGTATCGCAACCGCATGTTCAAACTCTTCGGGCTGGATGTCGGCCTGCTGGCGGCACAGTCTCATTTGGCACCGTCGGCTGTCGTGGATGGCAATCGCGCCTTCACCGAGTTCAAGGGGGCGCTGACGGAGCAGTATGTCCAGCAGGAGCTTCGTGCGTGTCTCGGTATTGCGCCGTTTACCTGGGCACCCAGTGATTCGTCCGCAGAAATCGACTTCCTGGCAGAATCCGCCGACGGCATCGTGCCAATCGAGGCCAAGGCCGAACGGAATCTCCAGGCGAAGTCCCTGGGCGTGTATCGTGCGAAGTTCAAACCGACGCTCGCTGTTCGGACATCGCTGGCAGATTTGCGCGAGGCAGATGGCCTGTGGGATGTTCCGCTTTACGCGCTTGGTCCGATGTGCCGGCGTCTGTTTAAATTCCATTAAGAGGAAACGAAAATGAATATCATCAGTAAGGCCGTGTTCGCGTGGCTCGTCGTTCTTCCGTTGACGGCATCGGCGCTCAATTGGCCGAGCAAGACAACGGCGGAACTCAAATCGGATTGTGTTCGGTTCGCCCGTGAAAGCGGGCTTGTCGAATTCGCCGATCGAATCGCATCCGAATCCAACACGACGAACTGGATCGGCGAAACGATCCGTTTCTGTGAAAACCGTTTCAAGCTTTCGGAAGGCAAGGGCCACGCCGACCCTGAACGGCGCCGTACGCTCAGGTTGCTCGACTATCCGCTGCATGTCGACAATTACGCCCCCACGACGACCAAGGACGAGATCGCCGCCTATCAAGACGCCGTCATCGCCTACCTGAGACGGTCCATCGCCCGCGTCCTGCGCGAGGCAAAAGCGGCGAAGGTTTCGCCCGGCTCGCTTCAAGTCTGGCACCTCTACAATATGGCCTATGTAGTGAAGGGCGCACACAAGACGGTGCTGATCGACTTCACGCCGCATCCGTCCTTCGGGCGAAACACCCCCTGGACGGAGGCCGACTGGCAGGCATTCGCGGAACTGGGCGATCTGCTCGTCATTACCCACCCGCATGGCGACCACACCTCGTTCCCGCTGATGCGGCGGATGCGCGCCCTTGGTAAGACGCTCGTTCTGCCCTGTCCAATGCGCGACCGGGCGACAGGCGAGAGTTACTCGGCGGGCGACAAAGTCGTCGTGCTTGATCGCGACCACGCGGAATCGGTGTCGATCGACGGCGTGAAGTTGTGGAACTTCATGGGTTATCAGGGAGTTCCGTGCAACACCTATCTCATGGAAATCGACGGTGTGCGGGTTGTGGACAACGGCGACAATTCGCGGAAAGAGTGCGAATGGAATCTGGTGAAGTGTCCGCCGGCGGATATCATCATCTCCTCGACCTGGAGCCACGTGACGAACATCGTCTCTGCGTGCAAAACCACGCCGGGGTTCAAGATGAAGCGGGCCGTCTTCCTGCCGTCGCATGAAAACGAGTTGATGCATACGGTCGACCATCGCGAATCGTATCGTGAAATGTATGAAGACAAGAGACGCCTCGCCAGCCCCGGTTTCGAGTGGCCTCGTGTCGAACCCCTGGCCTGGGGAGAGAGCATGACTTTTCCCCCGGCATCCGAACGCCCCAATTCGATCCCGTAACCGCAATCGTCTGGGGCGAGCTACTGGGATGCTAAAATACGGTATAATAGCAAGCATGAAACCGATCACCGCCAGTGTCTATACCTTTTCGAACCTCGTCGGAGGCGGTTTTGTCTATGTCGACAAGACCGCGATTCTGCGCGAGTTGATTCGCCCGGCGTTCGCCCAGTACTTCTGCGCGCGGCCGCGGCGGTTCGGAAAGTCGCTGGCGATCTCGACGCTGGGATTTGAAAGGAAGACTGAATCGGAAGGCAGACAACGATGGGGGAAAACACATCGATGAATCGAGTCGGTAGGCGTGAGTTCTGGGGGAAGATTCTGCTGACGAGCGGATTATCCTTCGTTTCGTTCTTCGGTGTCAAGTGCTTGGAAGAGGAGGTGTTGACCCCGCCGGCGTTGCAGGTATTGTACATTTTGTACATGGGTTGGTTGGTGGTACAGCTTTTGATCCTTTTCGGGGTGTCGATTCCGTTGACGATTTGGCGACTGCACGATGTGGGAAGGTCGGGTTGGTGGTTGCTCGGAGGGATTGCCCTCGATAATCTCGTGAGAAACTTGCCGATACCGGCGGCGAAGGATGGCTGGTGTATGCTGCCTGCCCTTTTGGTGCTCGGTTTCTGGCCGGGCGATCGGGAGGAGAATGCATACGGTCCGCCGTCCGAATTGCCGGCTTCGGGACTGGGCCATTGGGGACTGGTCGTTCGAAATCGGTTCTGCGTCAAGTTGATTGCTCTATCCTATGCGCTGCTGGCGCTTTTAGCTGGACTGGTACTGGCGTTGGTCGAACGGCCTTAGCCGGGATGAAACTTATGGAGAGGTTTGTCACGGAGATTGCGCGAGAGGGGTGGCTTTTGGTATAATGATTGCGGTGAGGGCGCAAGGAACGTCATGCGAACGGGCGTCGCGATTGTCGGTCGTTACGGGACGTGTGTCTGATCCGGATCGAATCGTCAACCTCAAGAGAAAGGGATAAAGAGAATGTTCTATTGTTCGAATTACACGCTGGCCGTCCTTTGCTGCGTGCTCACGATGTTCTGCTGGGGCAGCTGGGCGAATACCCAGAAACTCGCAGGCGACCGCTGGCCGTACAAGCTGTTCTACTGGGACTATGTGCTCGGGCTTTTGCTCTTCTCCGTCGTGTGGGGGCTGACGGTCGGCTCGACGGGGCACAACGACTGGAGCTTCTGCGCGAACCTGAAGGCGGCGACGGCCTCGCCCGACGGCTGGAAGGCGCTGGGCTCGGCGTTCCTCGGCGGCGTCATCTTCAATGCCGCGAACATCCTCCTTGTGGTGGCGATCGCGATGGTGGGCCTCGCGACGGCGATTCCCGTAGGGTGCGGCATCGCGCTCGTTTTGGGAACGACTGTCAACTTCTGCATGGAGAAGAAGGGCGATCCGCTCTACATCTTCCTCGGCATCGCGCTTCTCGCGGTGGCAATCGTTCTCGTGTCGCTCGCGAGCAAGAAGCGCGAGGATGCGAAGCCGGCCGTGGCGAGCGACGGCGCGGCGACGAAGAAGACGAGCATGGCCAAGGGCATGGCGGTGCTCATCGGTTGCGGCATCTTGATGGCGTTCTTCTATTCGTTCGTGGCGCGCACGATCGATACGAACTTTACGCATGCGGCGCCGGCGGCGGGCAAGCTCACGCCCTACACGGGCTTCTTCGCCTTCGTCTTGGGTACGGTCTTTTCCACGTTCGCCTTCAACCCGCTCCGTATCACGCGGAAGGGGGCCGAGCCGGGCTATTTCACCGATGGCGGCAAGCTCCACCTCGTGGGCGTTTTGGGCGGTTGCATCTGGTCGCTCGGAACGGCCATCAACTACGTGGCGGCGGGCACGGCGGGCTCGGCGATCGCCTTCGGCCTCGGCCAGGGCGCAACGCTCGTTTCGGCGCTCTGGGGCATTCTCGTGTGGCGTGAATTCAAGGGCGCCCCGAAGGTGTGTGCGATTTTGAACGTTGCGATGTTCCTCTTCTTCCTTGGCGGTGTCGTCCTCCTCGTGAAGGCTGGTAACTAAACGTTATTCCTTGATTCTCGGCGGGAATTTGTGCTATAATACCGCCCATGAACAAGCCCACGATTGATGTCGCCTATGTGGCGGAATTGGCGCGGTTGGAGCTGACGGATGAGGAAAAATCCGTTTTCCAGCCGCAGCTTGAGAATATTGTCAAGTATGTGGAGAAAATCTCCTCGGTGAATGTGGAGGGCGTTCCGCCCATGGTGCATGGCTGCGAGATCGTGAACGCTTTCCGTGAGGATACGGTAAGGCCGTCGCTCGATCGCGAAGCGGCGCTTGGCAATGCGCCGGGCCGAACGGGCGACGAGTTCATGTTGCCCAAGATCGTGGAAGGAGCGGAGTCGTGAGCGAACTTTACAAGCTTGGCATCAAAGAGGCCCGCGAGGGCCTCGCGAAGGGCGACTTTACGAGCGTGGAACTCATGCAGGCGATCATCGATCGCGTACATGCCGAAAACCCGCGTATCGGCGCCTATCTGACGTTTGACGAAGAAAGCGCGCTCGCTGAGGCGAAGGCGAATCCGAAGGGCGTGCCGCTCGCGATCAAGGACCTCATCAACGTGACGGGCCAGCCCTGCACGTGCGGGTCGAAGCTGCTGAAGGGCTACACGAGCCCCTACGACGCGACGGTGGTCAAGAACGCCCGCGCGGCCGGGTTCATCCCGGCGGGCCGTGTGAACATGGACGAATTTGCGATGGGGTCCTCTACGGAGAACTCGGCTCTCGGCCGTACCGTGAACCCCTACGACGTCACGCGTGTGCCCGGCGGCAGTTCGGGCGGCAGCGCGGCGGCGGTGGGCGGCGACCTGTGCATTGCCGCGCTTGGCACGGATACGGGCGGCTCCATTCGCCAGCCGGCGAGTTTCTGCAACTGCGTGGGCCTCAAGCCGAGCTTCGGGCGCGTGAGCCGCTTCGGCGTGACGGCGTTTGCGAGCTCCCTCGACCAGGTGGGCCCGATGACGAAGAATGTGGACGACGCGGCGCTCCTTCTGCAGGCTCTTGCGGGGCATGACGAGATGGATGGCACGACGCCGTGCCTGCCCGTGCCCGACTACACGAAGGCGATGGAAGGAGCGTCCCTCAAGGGGCTCAAGTTCGGCCTCCCGAAGGAATATTTCATCGACGGTCTCGCCCCCGAAGTGAAGCGCCTCACGGAAGAGGCGATCGCGCGCTGCACGGCGGCGGGCGCCGAGGTGGAGGAAGTCTCGCTGCCGCATACCGACTACGCAATGGCGGTCTACTACATCGTGGCGCCGGCGGAAGCGTGTGCGAACTACGCGCGCTTCGACGGCGTGCGGTACGGCCATCGGTCCGAGAGGAGCGACAACGTGTTCAACCTCTACTCGCGCAGCCGTTCCGAAGGGTTCGGCCCCGAAGTGAAGCGCCGTATCATCATGGGCACGTACGTTCTTTCAAGCGGCTATTACGATGCCTACTACGGGCGTGCCGCGAAGGTGCGCACGCTCATCCGCCGCGACTTCGAAGAGGTGTTCAAAAGGGTCGATGCGCTCCTCTCGCCGGTTTCGCCCACGGCGGCGTTCAAGCTCGGCGCGGTGCAGGATCCGCTCACGATGTATCTGAACGACCTCTTTACGATTCCGGGCTCGCTTGCGGGCAACTGCTCGATCAGCGTGCCGACGGGTTGGACGCGGCCGACGGCCGATGCTCCCGCCTTGCCGGTGGGTGTGCAGTTCATTTGCGACGCGTATCGTGAAGACAAGCTCCTCGCCATTTCGAAGGCTTACGAAGAGGTGGTTCGGTCGTGACGTTTGCCCGGAGATGCGCAGTTGCCCTCGTGGCGCCCCTCTTCGCCCTCGTCTGTGCGGGGGCGGAGGCCGATGGCGCAGTCGAAATGCCGGCGGTGACGAACGTCGCGACCTTTCTCGTGCAGGTGACGAACAGCACGACCTTTGCGCTTCTCCCCACGAACATGCCGGCCGACGTTCTTGCGCCGGCGCCGATCAATGCGGAAGACCAGGCCTCTCTCGTGGCGATGACGAACCTCGCGGCGATGTTGCCGCCAGGGTCGCTTCCCGCGCCGCTCGCGCCTCGGCCCGCCGGGGCGGTGGCCTCTCCGGCCGCTGCCCCCGCTCTGGCGGCCTCGGCAACGACGAATGCGCCTGCGGCATTTCCGCCCGGCTATCTTGCCTCGCTCGGCGCGGCGAATACGAATGTGGCGGCGGGCGTCCTCGGCGTCATTTCGCCCGAGGCGGCCTTGGCGCTCACGAATACCTATTTCGACGTCGCCACGAACCAGCCCGTGGTGGGCGTGGGCCCGGTGGTGACGAACCTCGTGAACGCGGCTCTCGACGTGCGGCTCAAGCAGGCGGCGCAGGATGCGGTGGTGCAGGCGGTCAATGCCGTCAATCTCGCGGCCGAAAAGGTGGCGGCCGCCGAGGTGAAGCGGCGGATTTCCACGCGCACGTTCCTGTTGCAGTACGCCTCTCCCGAGGAGGTGGCGGAACGGTTCAACACCATGTGGAGCGGCGATTTCGGCATCGCCTGGAAGGTGGCGAAGATCGCGCAGGCGTTTCCCGAGGCGAATTCCGTGATGGTGACGGCGCCCGGGGTGATTCTCGATGCGTGCGAGCAGGCCTTGAAGGTGCTCGACGTCAAGCCGCGCCAGGTCTACATCGAGGCGCGTTTCGTGGAGCTTCAGAACTCGGCCGAGCACAAGCTCGGCATCGACTGGTCGATGCTCGACGGCATGGGCGGTACGGCGTCGTTCGGCGGGGGCCTTGACAAGCGCAATATCGGAAACGCGGTGCAGAACTATTCGCGCACGGTGTCTTCTTCGGGCGATACGGTCACCTACGGGCTCGCCGGCAAGACGACCACGAAGCGCACGTCCAGTTCCGAGACGCAGAACGCGGATGGCACGCATGCGAAGACCTTGACGAGCGACTCGACCTCCACGGCGAGCGGGCGCGACGGCGGGGTGAGCTACTTCTCCGGTACCTTGTCGTTCACCGACATGTCGCTCGTCTTGAGCGCGCTTGATACGAGCGGGGACGCGAAGATCTTCTCGAACCCCAAGATCATCGTTTCGAACGGCAAGCGCGCGACGGTCGATATGACCGAGAAGTATCCGAATGTGGCCATCAACGCGAAGCGCACCTTGAACGGCAATTCCGAATCACTCGACCTTGACATGAAGATGGCGGTCATCCCGGGCGAGGATAAGCTCCTCTTCGCGAAGGAGGCCTTCTTCAGCTGGGGCATTTCCCTCGAAGTGATGCCGCGCGTCATCTCGAACGACCTCATCACCGTTTCGATCGTGCCGACGATCAGTGAAAAGTCAGGCGAAGTGACCGCCGGAAGCGGTACCGCCGAAGGCAGCCGCTACCCGATCATCAGCGTGCAGCGCCTTGTGACGGATTTCACGCTCAAGGCGGGGTCGACGGCGGTGATCGGCGGCCTTTCGAAGACGACGGAAGAGCAGGTGGATACGGGCATCCCGTGGCTGCGCGACTGGCCCTGGATCGGCGACAAGCTCTTCGGCAGCAAGTCCCGGCGGAAGGTGCAGAAGGAGATCCTCGTTTTTGTGACGGTGGGCATTGCCGATCCGGATGACGTGAAGACGGATGTGGGCCTCCCGAAGAATGCCGTTCTCGGGCGGATGTACACGACGGGCGTGAAGTTCGAGCCCGGCGACCGCACGGGCAACGCCATCGAAGGCATTGCCGCTTTGGATACGCGTTCGCTCGACGAACAGGCCCGCGATCCGCTCGCCACGAACCATGTTGAGAAGGCGACTTTCCATTTGCCGTTCGGCACCCCTGAAAAGAAGAAAGAAGAGATTAAGTAATGGACTTTGAAACGACCATCGGCCTTGAAACACACGTGCAGCTCAAAACGCGCACGAAGATGTTCTGCGGCTGTCTCCTGAAGACGGGCTGCGAGCCGAACACGAACGTCTGCCCGGTGTGCCTTGGCTATCCCGGCGCTTTGCCGATGATGAACAAGGAAGCGGTGAAGCTCACGGTGATGAGCGGCTTGATGCTCGGCTGCGAAATCAACCGCCGTGCGACCTTCGACCGGAAGAACTACTTCTATCCGGATATGGCGAAGGACTACCAGATCACCGAAAACGAGCACCCGCTCTGCATCGGCGGCGGTGTGACGATCGAAACGCCGAACGGGCCGAAGACGATCCGCATCAACCACATCCATCTCGAAGAGGATGCGGCGAAGATCAACCACTATGCGACCACTTCCGGCGTCGACTTCAACCGCGGCGGAACGCCTCTCATGGAAATCGTCTCGGAGCCGGATCTCGCGAGCGCCGACGAAGCGATCGCCTATCTTACCGCGCTCAAGGAAATGCTTGTCTATGCCGGCGTTTCGGACTGTAACCTCGAAGAGGGCAACATGCGCTCCGACGTCAACATCTCCATTCGCCCCGTGGGCGCCACCCAGCTCGGCACGAAGGTGGAGATCAAGAACATGAATACCTTCAAGGGCATTCATGCCGCGCTCGAATACGAGGCGCGCCGCCAGCGCGACTGCATCGCGCATTCGATTCCGATCGTGCAGGAAACGCGCCGGTGGGATGGCGAGGCGCTTGAGACGGCCTCCATGCGCACGAAGGAAAACGCCCACGACTACCGCTACTTCCCCGATCCGGACCTCGTGCCGATCGTGCTTTCCGAAGAGCAGGTGGAGGCGTGGCGCAAGCTCCTTCCCGAAAAGCCCGAGGCGCGCCGTGCGCGCATGATCGAGGACTACGGCATCGCCGAATACGATGCGGGCGTTCTCTCGCAGCAGAAGGCGAATGCGGACTATTTCGAAGCGGCCGCGAAGGGGCTCGACAAGAAGACCGCCAAGCTCCTCTGCAACCTCTACATGAGCGACGTGATGGCGCTCCTGAACGCGAGCGGCAAGGCGATCGGCGAGTGCGCGATGAAGCCCGAAGCGCTCCGCGCGTTGATTACGCTTTCCGCGAAGGGCACGATCAACGGCCCCACGCTCAAGGAACTTCTCCCCGAAATCTTCGAGAAGGGCGGCGATCCCGAGGCGATCGTGAAGGAGCGCGGCCTTGGCGCCGTTTCCGATACCTCCGCTCTCGAGGCGTTCGTCGATCAGGCGATTGCGGCCAATCCCGGCCCGGTTGCGGACTTCAAGGCGGGCAAGAAGGCCGCCGCCGGCTTCTTCGTGGGCCAGGTGATGAAGCTCTCGAAAGGCAAGGCCGATCCGAAGATCGTCGGGCCGATCGTGGCGAAGAAGCTCGCGGCGCTTTAATCGGCCCCGGGAGAGCGAAGGCGCGTTCTCGTGAAACGGATCACGTTCCATGCCAATTCCACGAAGCCCGCGGCGAAGGCGGCGCTCGCGCGTTTGAAGGACGTGGCGCGTGCGTGTGGGCTTGTGCTTGACGACGTCGCCCCCGAGGCCGTGGTTGTTTTGGGTGGCGACGGCACGATGCTTTCCGCCGTCCACCGGTTTCCGGGCAAGCCGCTCCTTGGTCTCAACCTCGGTTCTCTCGGCTATTTGGCGGCCGTCGATGCGCCGCGTTTCGACGAGGCGATCAAGGCGCTCGCCGAGGGCGCGTTCACGCTTTCACAGCGGGCGGCGCTTTCGGTAAACGGCCACACGGCGTTGAACGACGTCGTCGTTTCAAAGGGCGTTTCGGGCCATGCGGCCGTCATCTCGCTTTTTGTGGATGACGAGCCGGCAACGCGTTTCTTTGCCGACGGCCTCGTTGTTGCAACGCCCACGGGTTCGACGGCGTATTCGCTTTCGGCCGGCGGGCCGATCCTCCTCCCCGATTCGCAGGCGTTTGTCATTACGCCGATCTGCCCGCATGCGTTGACGTCGCGCCCGCTTGTCGTGCGCGATACGGTGCGCCTCTCCATGCGGCTTGAGCCGCGGCATGGGAGCGGCCGGCTCCCTGTTTTTGCGGACGGCGTGGACGCGGGGCAGCTCGGCCTCGGGGAGACGCTTGAAATCGCCCGTGCGGCGGAGCATGTGCCGCTTATCCAGCTCCCCGGGGGGAGTCCCTTTGCCGTTCTCAACCGCAAACTCGGCTGGTCCGGAAGCTCAATTCGGTAAGTGCCATGACGGAACTCGAAACAAAACTCGGTTATGAATTCAAGGATTCGTCCCTGCTCGCGCAGGCGCTCGTGACGCCGTCCATCAAGCAGAGCAATCCGCAGGCGAAGGACAACCAGCGGCTCGAGTTCCTGGGAGACGCCGTTTTCGGGCTTCTTTCGGCGGATGCGCTCTATGCGGCGTTCCCGGCCGAACAGGAAGGCCCGCTCACCGTGCGCCGCACGCATCTCGTCTCCGGCCAGGCGCTCGCCGAGGTCGCCGAGCGCATCGGCCTTCGCCGATTCCTCGTGCGCGGGCAGGGGCTTCCCGATTTCCCGAAGAAGGCGAAAGTGCTTGCCGATGCGATGGAAGCCGTGATGGGGGCCGTGTGGCTGGATGGCGGGATCGCGGCGGCCCAGACGGTCTTCAACCATTTGGAATTGCCGGTGATGGAGAACTTCGACGAACGCCGCGCCAATCCCCGCCTCTACGTGCAGAAGATCGCCCAGTCGCTCACGCCTGCGGAACTCCCCGTCTACGAGACGCTCTCGATCACGGGCCCCGGCCACGCGCCCACGATCACCGTGCGCGTGACCGTGCCGGGAATCGGTTCCGCCGAAGCGGACGGACGCTCGAAGGGGGCGGCCGAAGCGGCGGCCGCGGCGGCGTTTCTTGAAAGATTCGGCCAGGCGCCGAAGGTGAAAAAACTAACAGAGGAGCATTGAAAATGAAGCGCATCCTGCAGGTTGTGTTCGTGTGGCTGGTACTTGCGGGAGCGGCTTTCGCTACGCCCAGTGCGTGGTACGTGCCGGGATGGCGGCGGTGCGGTACGCCCGATCCGATCGCCTGGGAGGGGTTTACCAATACGTTCGCAACGGTGAAGTGCGCGTTCTATGATTGGGACGGCAACCACAGTTGGTGGAAGTCGCGCGAGATCGCCGACCGTTCCTATACGAATCTCGTCGAGCGCATTGTGGCGCTCCCGGAATCGACGCGCACGAATCTGACCCTTGTCGGGCATTCGCTTGGCGGGCGCATGGTGGCGCGTGCGCTTGCGGAACTCGGCGCGCGCGGGAAGCCCGTGAAGTTGGGCGTGGTCCTTGCCGCGGCGATTCCCAACAACGATCCGGTTCTCGAGAAGATGGGAAGCGGCTCGCAGATGCCGGTCATCTGCATTTGCAATCCGGCGGATATCGTTTTGAAGTACACGTATCGCATGAGCGGCGAGGCCGTCTCCGCGCTCGGTGCGAGCGGCCCCCTGCACGCCCTGCCGCACGTCATCGAGCAGACCGTTCCCGAGAAGATCATCTCCGAGGCGGAGGTGAAGGCCGCCTGGGGGAAGGTCGAACGCTTCAAGCATGTCGCGAGCCACCATGCGTTTTTCTACATTCTGGCCCTTCGACGCACGCTGGGCGGAAAACTGCCAACCAATACGACGGCGCTCGTGCCCCAGGAGAAGCTGAATTGGTCCTGGAAGGTGATCGATGCCGGTGTGTGGTGGAACGTTCTCGAGAAGAAGAACGGCTGGAAACTCGAACGCAACAAGGTCACGGGATTCTGCCGCATCATCAACCCCACACGGCATCGGGTCGCGTGGGGACGCGAGGCTGAAATGCGCGCGGCCTTCAAGCGGGCGCTTGAACACGTCACCGGGGTCGAGACGGTGGCGCTCGCGGATTTCACGCAGCCGAAACACGGTTGGCAGCCGCTCATGCATGCGACGAGGGGCGTCACCACGGCGGCGGGTTTTTCGATCGACGTGTTCGACGAGGACCCTTGGCTCGTGAGCGGCCCGGTGACGTTCCCGGCGATTCCGCCGAACGCCGAGTATGTGAAGTTCACCGTTACCTGTGCGCCTACGCCGTGTTCCAAGGCGTGGCAGCTCTTCTTCGCGATGGGAAGAGGGGGCTTTTGCGAGGAGAGGTCCGTACGCCTCGTCCCCGAGGGAGAGCCGCCCTACACGCGCTTTTCCGGCGACATTCCGGCGAATCGCCTTTCAAGCGGGCCGGCGCGCTTGCGCCTCGATCCGCCGGGCACGCCGCCCGAAAAGCCCCTCAAATTCACGGTGAAGGCGCTCACGGCCGAGTTCATGTCGCCCCTCTTCCGCTACAACCCGCCCCAGCCGCCGCCGCTCGTGCTCAACGACGTGCTGCATCTCGCGGGAAGCAATTGGGAACTCGCCCATTCGAAAACCCGATTCGGCGCGTTCCGCATCGTCATGAATGGAAAGACGATCGAAGGCCTTCCCGATGAGAAGATCGTCTATTGCGACGATGCCGGCGTGGTGCGCGAGCTTGATCTCAGTCGCAAACGCTGTCGCAGCGAGTACCTTGTCGATGCGGCCCTTCCTCAGCCGGGTTCGCCCCTTGATAGCATTCAGGCGGAGCTCGTGATGCTCGATGCCGATGGGCGCACGTGGCAGATCAAGCGCCTCTTTCAGCCCGGTGAGGGGGGGCGCTCGCTCACGATCTCGACGAAGATCGTGCCGTCACGGCCCGTCTCCATCTTGCATGTGCCGTTCCTCACGCTCTTCATCGATCGGAATTCGAGCGGACACAAGCACCAGGCGATGCTCGCGGGTGTTGAATACCTCGATGACGAACCTTCATCCAACATGAAGGAAATCCGCACGCATTCTCACGACCGCACGATTCCAGCCGAGTATCGGCTCACGGCGCCGCTCGCCGTTTTTACCGACGCCCATTACTGGCTCGGCTTTTCCTGGGACCGTTTTGCGTGGAATGCCGATCGCCCGAACGCGAAGTTCGAGCGGCCGATGGGGCCGCTCCCGTATGCCACCGTGTTCGATTCGCCGGATCGCATCTTCAAGAGCGGCGGGCATCTCCTCGCGTTCTGGGCGCCGGCCGTGGGCGTGGCGCGGCGCGAGTCGAAGCGCGCGATCTTTGAAGCGACGCCGTTTGCTCCGGCCACGCACGTCGTCACGTTGCGTTCGGGCAAGGGCGGGGATGTGGCGACGGCCCTGGAAACGCTCGTGCCGCCCCACCTTCTGCCGAAGCCGAATCAGATCGACCGGCGTGCCGCGCTTGAACTTCTGGCGCACGGGTGGCTTGATTCCTCGGTGCGTGACGGTACGCGCGTGCGTCATGCCTGTGCGCCGAACTTCAAGTTCACCCAAGCGACCGACGCACCGTATCTCATGCAGTATCTCGCCTCGATGCTCGCGCGCACGGAACCGGCGAGCACGAATCTGCCGCCGCGCCTGCGCGACGTCGCGGCCGCCATGCTTGCGGAAATCAAGCCGCAGGAGATCGGAAGAAATACGATTTCCCATGTTCGCCGGCCGGCGCCCGTCCTCGTGGGCGGCGACCTCACGAACTATCTCAACCGCTGTGCGGCCGAACTCGTGGTGAATAATCGCCAGTTTGCCTCCGGCAAATCCATCTACCATCCTCGGGAGGGAAAGAGGAATCTGGGCGAAACCCTCGGGGCCGATCATTGCAACGGGTACACCGCGATGCAGGTCGAAGGTGTTGTCGCCAAGGCGACGTGGTGCGGCAATGAAGCGGAAATCGAAAAGACGCTTGCCATTGTGGATCGGATGACGGCGCTCTATCATGGTACCGTGCCGCGCGGGGCGCAGCCGTGGGAAATGCCGCTTCATACGCCCGACATCATGGCCTCGGCCCACCTCACGCGCCTCTACACGCTCGCCTATCAGCTGCGGCCCGATCCCGCCTATTTGGAAGAGGCGCGCCATTGGGCCTATTCGGGCTATTCGATGGTTTCCTTTGTGCCGCCGCCCCGCGCCTTCCCGGAAGGGACGGATCCCGTGGGCGTCTATTCGACGTGCGGCGTGATGGGCGCGACGAACTGGGCCGAACCGAATTGGATCGGGCGCCCCGTGCAGTGGTGCGGCCTCGTCTACGCGGCCGCCTTGTGGGACCTTGCGCGAATTGACGATCGGCCCCAATCCTGTTGGAAAGAGGTCGCCGCGGGGATTACCGCATCGGGCGTTTGCCAAACGCATACGGCAGACGAGCCGGAAAACGTGGGGCTCTTGCCCGATTCCTGGAACCTCTTGAAACAGGACCGCTATTTCTGCCCGATCAACCCCGGCACGGTTGAAGAAAATCTGGCCGCCTACCTGTATCTGCCGTTCTATTCGCTCACGGCCGCACCGCTTAGGAAGGACGATCAGAAGCCGGTCCTGATCCACGCGCCGGGGCAGGTGGACGTGCTGACGGGAACGCCGGAGGGGCGGATTGACGTGTTCGTGGATCTTTGGCCGGAGGCACCCTCGCGGATCGTCCTCACGCGCCTCGATCGCCCGAAATCAGTCGAATTCCTCGCGCAGAAAATCCCCTACGCCTATCTCGCGGAACGCCGCGCCCTGATCGTCACCCTGCCAGCCCGTGCCGCCGGTACGCTGCGTGTGGCAGTCAAATGAGATTCAAAAGGAGAGAACCATGAAGCGTGTGAAACAGATGGGGCTCTTGGCCCTGACGATTCTTGCCGTTTGCGGGGCGGGGCGCGTGTGGGCGGGGCCCATCGCGTGCCAGGCGCGTGAGGGGAAGATCCAGATCGCGACGGATTATTTCACCGTCTCTCATCCCGCGAAGGGACAGGGCGGCTTGCCGCAGGAGGTGGCATTCAGGGGGTCGGGCCGCGTGGATCGGGGGCTCTTCCTCTTTGACCGCGTGTTCCGGCGCACGCCGCGGGGGCTTTACTGTTTGAAGGATGATCCCCTCGCCACGGCCCGGGTGGTGGAACAGACTGTGGAGCGCGTGGTGGTGGAGGTTCGCTCGCGCTATGTGAATGCAAACAAAGAGCCCGCGCCGGACAACATCCACGCCGTCTATCGCTTTACGTATTGTGCCGCGAGTCCCGTCGTGCGCGTGAGCGCGGATGTAACGCGCGACGCCGCAACGGCCGTGCCGTGGGCGGAACTGCATTTCCTTCACCTCAGCCATTTCCAGCCGGCCTATAACGCATTCGTGCTCGGGCCGGATGCCGAGCGCCTGCCGTTCCGGGCGAAGGGCGAACGGGGTGAAGGCGAGATGGCCGAATCCTGGGCGCTCATGGCCTCGGAGACGGACGCCGTGGGCGTGGGCGGGAGCGGTGCAATCCCTTGCTGGGATGCGGCAACTGAATTCTGCTATTATACGCTCGCCGCGCGGGAGCCGATGCCGAAGGCGGAGACGACCCGCCATTTCGAGGGGCAGCTCTATTTCGGCCCGGCGGGGAAGGACGCGGCGTGGTACGAGAAGATGTTCGGCGTGCAAACGCCGCCGCTTCGGGATGGTCCTTCCCTCGAGAGCGCGCGTTCGCGGTTGACGTTTGCCGATGCGGCGAACGGTTTTGCCTGCCGCACGCTCGTTGACAAGCCCACGGGGGTTGCGTTTCTGCGGGCGCGTAGAACGAGCCCGGGGTTGTGGAAACTCCTGTTCAGGAAGGGGCCGGCGGGAGAGGCCTACGCGCTCACGAGCCGCACCGTGGCGCCGGGACGTGCCGAGAAGACGGCGGGCGGGTTGCGGTTCGTGTGGGAGAAGCTCGCGCTCGGGAACGAAGCGGGCGTGGTGGACGTCGTGTGCGACGTCGCGCGCGAAACGGATGGAAGCGGCTTTGCCTTTACCATCCATGTGGCGAATCGGAGCAAGGTGTACGGGCTTTATGAAACAGTATACCCGTTCCTCGGCCAGGTGAGCAAATCGGGGGAGGGAGATGTGGCGGCGCCGGGCGGCCATTGGCCCACGGGCAACTGGGGAATGGAGCTCTGGCGCAAGAACCGCAAGGGCAAGACGGCGTCCTATCCGGGGAGCCCGATGTCGATGCAGTGGACGGCGTTCTTGCGCGCGGGCGCGGGGCTCTACTTCGCGGCGCACGATGGCGGGGCCTCGCCGAAGACGTTCCGCCTCTCGCGGGGGCAGGATGTCTCCTTCGAGACGCTCGCGAGCGATGCGGGCGTGCCGGGCAAGGCGGGGGGGCCGGCGTTTCCGTTCGTCGTTGAAACGTTTGCGGGCGACTGGTGGCAGGCGGCCGCGCGATATCGTGCGTGGGCGCTTCAGCAGCCGTGGACGCGGAAGGGGCCGATCGCCGCGCGGAGCGATTATCCGCGGCGTCTCGTCGAAAATGGATTCTGGCTCAACTTGAACGGTGCGCCGGAGGTGGTGGAGAAATGGGCCAACACCGCGCTTGCACGCGTGGCGGGGCGCGTACCGTTCGGCATCCACTGGTACAACTGGCATCAGATTCCCTTCGACAACACCTACCCCGAATATTTCCCCACGAAGAAGGGTATGGCGGAAACGGTGGCGCGCTTGAAGGCGAAGGGAATTCTCGTGATGCCCTACATCAACGGCCGCCTCTGGGATCGCGATATCCCGAGTTTCGCGGCGGCGCGGCCGTTTGCAACGAAGGACGAGCGGGGCAATGTGCGCGTGGAGTATTACGGCTCGGGGCGTCCGCTTGTGCCGATGTGCGTGGCTGAACCCTTTTGGGGGGGCAAGGTGAACGAAATCTGCACGCGCTTGATGGGCGAATGCGGCGTGAACGGCATCTATCTCGATCAGATCGGCGCGGCGCGGCCGGCCCCGTGCTACGACGCCACACACCATCATCCGCTCGGCGGCGGGCGGCACTGGGTGGACGGCTATCGCGAATTCCTCACGCCCATCAAGGCGAAGGCGGCCGCGAGGGGCGTCACGCTCACCACGGAGAATACGGCCGAGCCCTACATGGATACGATCGATGCCTACCTCACGTGGCTCACGAACCAGGATCGGGATATTCCGGCCCTGCAGGCGGTTTATTCAGGGTATACGACGTGGTTTGGCAGCTGGATGGATGCGGATAACGACCTCGTCGCCTTCCGAGCGTGCCAGACGCGCGAGATGCTGTGGGGGTGCCAGATCGGCTGGTTCGGCCCGTGGCTGCTCGACGAGAAGCACCGTGCGCACTTCGATTGCGTGATTGAGCTTGCGGCGAAGCGGGCCGGGAAGAAGGACTTCTTTTCGGAAGGCCGCCTCCTCGGTGAAGTTGCGAACGAACTTGATAATCCGCCGTTCAAGACGGTGTGGAAGGTGCGCGGAAAATCCGCCCCGGTAACCCTTCCGTCGATCTACGCGTTTCTCTGGGAAAATCCCAAGGGGGAAAAACTTCTCGCCTTGGGTAATGTTTCCACGACGCCCCAGGCTTTCAAGGCCACGATTCCGGGCTTTGCTCCCGTCGCTTGCACGCTCGCCCCGGGCGAAGTCCGTTTTGTCGAAGGGCGGTGTTCTCGGGCGCGTGAGCCTTGACCGTAAACGTTACGAAGAAGGAGTTGGAAAATGGTTCTGAAAATGGAAAAAGTCGGCATTGGTTTGATGGTGGGAGTGGGGGGCTTGTTGTCGCTCGCGGCGGCGGCCGACGGGAGCCCGGCTCAGGGGGCGTTCGTGTACCAGTATGATGGCATGAACGAAACCAATCGCGTGGCCGTGAAGACGGTGAAGGTGTCGGGCGTCAATCGCACGCTCTCCTGGACGGCGGATCGCGACTATCCCCAATGCGGCGTCGGGTTCTCGTTCACCGCGACCAACTGGAGCACGAACAACTACGTCTTTGCGCCGGCGGCGATTTATGACGGCAATCGCTTTGACATTTCGTACATCGGCTACGCGCCCTATATCACCGAATGGGAAATGCCGCAGAAGCCGAACCGTCCCGTGGTGACGACCAACATCCACCACCTGAACAAGAACGGGGCCGACGCGCGCATCGATTTCCTCTCTGGCGAAACCTCCGCGCCGATGGTCGGCTATTGGGATGCGGTGAAGAAGGAAGGCCACCTCTTTCTCGCCGACCCCACGTCGCCTCTGGGCGAGACCGGGTTCTCCGTGCGCGAGTCGCCGAAAAACGGCACGTGCACGTTCGTACTCGCCGCACCCGGCGTGCGTACGACCAAATACACGATGTGCCGTTCGCGCCGTGCGGACTGCGGCGACCGCGCGCCTGACATCAAGAAGGGCACCACCGTCAACTTCGGCGTCTCGGTGATCGACTTCAAGGCGAAGGACGTCGATGCGTTCCTTGCGCGCGCTTTCGACGTGCGCAAGCTCCGCACGGGGCGCACCCAGCACGCGAAGGTGGAGGAGCCGGAAACCGTCATCCGGCAGATCCTCGCGAACGAGGATGCGTTCCACTGGTATGAGGACAAGGCAAAGGGAATCGGCTACTACTGCAACGCGCCGGGCGGGAACAGTCCGTTCGGCCACCTCCAGCTTGGCTGGAACGGCGTACCGGTCTACCTGTTGCCGCTCCTGGAGCGGCCAACGCCCGAGCGGTTGCGTCGTGCGGTGGTGACATGGGATACCATCGCCAAGATGAATGGAAAGAGCGGGCTCTACTACGCGATGAACCGGCGCGGCGAACTCCTGGGCGATGCGTTCGGCCGCCAGCAGCAGTTGCGCGACCATGCGATGATTCGGCGTACGGCGATTACGATCTACTACGGTATCCAGGCGCTCGAGAAGATGGAGAAGCTGGGGGTGGCGATCAAGCCGGAATGGAAGGCATCCGTGCGCAAGGCCTGCGACGGCGTGGTGGCGCTCTGGAAGCGCTATGGCCAGCTCGGCCAGTACGTCAAGGTCGATTCCGGCGAGATACACGCGCCCAACTCCACCAACGGGGCGCTCGTGCCGGGGGCGCTCGCGCTTGCGTCGAGGTATTTCGATAATCCCGCCTATCTGGAGGCGGCGAAGGCGACGGCGCGCTACCTCTACACGCATGACCTCGCGAAGGGGTACTGCGGGGGAGGTCCGGCGGAGATCCTCGAAGCGCCCGACAGCGAATCCAGCTGCGAAATCGGCGAAAGCTTCATCGCGCTCTGGGAACTCACCGGAGAACAGGAGTGGGTGGAGAAGGCGAAGGCCGCAGCCGCGATGTATGCGAGCTGGGTGGAGGCGTTCGACTATCCGTTCCCGAAGACATCGCGCATGGGCCAGCTCGGCATCAAGGCGACGGGTAGCGTGTGGGCCAGCGTGCAGAACCGGCATTCGGCGCCGGGGCCGTATGTGATGAGCGCGGATTGGCTCGTGAAACTTTCGAAGGCGACGGGCGACAGCCGCTACGCGCAGGTGTTCTACGACAACGCGCTCAATATCGCGCAATACGCCACCACTGAGAAGAACCACTTCATGCCGAAGGGAAACCCCGGCACGCTCACCGAACGCGTCAACACGGGCGACTGGGAAGGGCGCCGCGGCATTGGCGCCGTGCTGGACCGCGACTCCAACCAGGCCTGGGAGAACGTGGCGCTCTTCACGCTGATGGCGCTCGAGAAGAACACGCTCTACCGCCCGCGCACGATCGACGCCACCTGGTGCTCGCTCGGTACCTCCATCACCTGGTACAACGCCAACGTCTACAATGCACGCGGTAAATTCTCGCGTGGCTACCAAGACCGTATCCTCGATGTGTTGCGGTTCAAGGGTTTCATCAACCGCGGCGTGAACGGCGGTACGGTCGCCGCGCAGCACAACCGGATTTCGAAGGCCGATTACTACACGATCGAGCACGGCGTGAACGACTGGGGGCAGAACGTGAAGCCGGGCACTTTTGCCGACTACGTGAACAACACGAGTAACCGCACGTTCTACGCCAACTACCGCATCCTCATCGATCAGATCCGTGCGCTCAATCCCGCAGCCAAGATCATCCTCTGCACGCCGCGCAAGAGCTATGGTTTCGGCACGTATCTGCCGCCGAAGGAGACGTTGCCCAAAAACGGCATCTATCTGCGCGAGTTTGCCGAAGCGGTGCGAACGATTGCGAAGAAGGAGGGTTTTGCCGTTGCCGACTTCTACGCCAATTGCGGCGAAGAGCCAGAGCTCGCCGATCTCTCGATCGACGTCGCGCTCCACCCCAACGATCCAGGCTACCAGCGCATGGCCGATGAAATCATCCGAGCTTTCGAAAAGGTGATGAAATAATTTGGCGGGAAAACCTCGCTGAAGATTTCGGAGCGGAACGTTTCAGCGCCCTGATATCCTCATCTTCGACCCGCAGGTGCGCCACCATACGTGGCGCACCTCGTTTTCCACCCCCAGCCTCCACCGGCAGTCGCCCCAACCTCCACCGGCAGTCGCCCCAACCTCCACCGGTAATCACCCCCAGCCTCCACCGGCAGTCGCCCCAGCCTCCACCGGTAATCACCCCCAGCCTCCACCAGCAGTCGCCCCAGCCTCCACCGGTAATCACCCCCAGCCTCCACCGG